>JBDHIM010000025.1:0-21816 GCA_039587445.1 Gemmatimonadota bacterium | reverse complement strand
CGAGCGGGTGGACTTCCTGGGGCTCGTGGCGGCGATGAGCTCCACCCCGCTCCCCAACTACGGGTTCCGCAGCCGCGGCGACCTGACGTTCTCGGACGAGAGCGAGGCCTGGGGACTCGACACGCCGGGCTTCTCCAACGGTGCGGCGTACGGCGACCTGGACGGCGACGGGGCGCTCGACCTGGTCGTGAGCAACGTCAACCAGGAGGCGTTCGTCTATCGGAACAACGCCCGGGCACTGCTGGAAAACCGTTACCTCCAGATCCGGCTGGAAGGCGAGGGCGCGAACCGCTACGGCGTCGGAGCGAAGGTGACGCTTCGGGGCGGCGAACAGAGCTTCTTTCAGGAGCTCATGCCGTCCCGCGGGTTCCAGTCGAGCGTCGACTACGTGCTGACCTTCGGCGTCGGCCAGCTCGATACGATCCGGTCGGTGACGGTCGAGTGGCCGGACGGGCGGGTGAGCGTGGAGCGCGATGTCCCGACCAACCAGTCTCTGACCGTCCGGCAGTCGGCCGCTCTGTCACGGGCGCCGTCGGAGCCGGCGCCCCGGCCGCCGATCTTCACCGATATCACGACTCGGATCGGACTCGACTTCGTCCACCGGGAGAACGATTTCGTGGACTTCCATCGCGAACGCCTGATGCCGAAGCTGCTCTCGACTGAGGGTCCGTTCATGGCCGTGGGTGACGTGAACGGTGACGGGCTCGACGACGCGTTTATCGGCGGGGCGAAGGAGCAGGCCGGTCGACTGCTGGTCCAGCGGTCCGATGGCACGTTCGCGGGGAGCAGCGAGGCACCCTTCGAACGGGACCGGATCTCCGAGGATCTCGGTGCGGCCTTCTTCGACGCGGATGGCGACGGTGACCTCGACCTCTACGTGGTCAGCGGGGGCAGCGAGTTCTCCGACCGGGTGCCCGCACTCCGGGATCGACTGTATCTGAACGATGGCCGCGGTCGATTCCGGAAGGCCGACGGCAGCCTGCCTGCCATGAGCCAGAGTGGCTCGCGCGTGGCGCCACACGATTTCGACGCGGATGGCGACATCGATCTGTTCGTCGGCGGGCGCGTCGTTCCGTGGCGCTACGGGATCGATCCCCCCAGCGTGCTCCTCGCGAACGACGGTCGGGGCCGGTTCACCGATGTCACGCAGCAGGCAGCGCCCGATCTGACGCACGTCGGCATGGTCACCGACGCCATCTGGGAGGATGTCAACGGAGATGGTCGGGCAGACCTCGTCGTCGTCGGCGAATGGATGCCGATCACGGTCTTTCGCAACACGGGTGACGGCGGGCTCGAGCGCGCGGACGCGCCCGGTCTCGAGAAGAGTCACGGATGGTGGAACCGCATCGTGGCCGGGGATTTCAACGGCGATGGCCGCACCGATTTCGTGGTCGGCAACCTGGGGCTCAACACGCGGCTCCGCGCGACCGAGCACGAACCGCTCACCATGCACGTGAAGGATTTCGACCGGAACGGGACGGTCGACCAGATCCTTTCTCAGTTCAACGACGGCGTCAGCTATCCGCTCGTCCTGCGCGACGATCTGATCGGCGCGCTTCCGTTCCTCAGGGCCCGCTACCCCAACTTCGAGGACTATGCCCTGGAGTCCGTCACGGACATCTTCTCACCGGCCGAGCTGGCCGATGCGGTGGTGAAGCAGGCGTATACGTTCGAAACGGCGCTGGCGAGGAACGACGGCAACGGCTCCTTCACGCTCCTGCCCCTGCCGCGAGAGGCGCAGATCGCCCCCACCTACGGGATCCTGCCGACAAACATCGATGAGGACGACCATCTCGACCTGCTACTGGCGGGGAACTTCGACGGCGTCAAGCCAGAGCTCGGCCGCATGAGTGCCGGCCGCGGTCTGCTGCTGCGGGGCGACGGGACAGGCAGCTTCCAGCCGGTTCACGGGGCGGAGAGCGGCTTCCTCGTCCCCGGCCAGGCACGGGACATTCAGCGAGTTCGAACGGCCCGAGACGACCTCTACTTCGTGACCCGTAACAACGACCGGCCTCTCATCTTCCGCCCGGCCGGACCTGCGGGGACCGACTAAGGATCCTTCGTCCTGATGACGATGACCCCGTTGGCGCCTCGCACGCCGTATATCGCCGTCTCGGCGGGATCCTTGAGCACCGTGATGGACTCGATGTCGTACGGCGTTATCCCGACCAGGGCTCCACCCGGTCCAGGCTGGATCGTAATGCCATCGATGACATACAGCGGCTCGCTGTCGCCCCGGAGCGATGTTGCGCCGCGAATGCGAACCTTGAGGCCGTTGGGGGTCCGCTCGACCTCGACGCCGGCGATCCGGCCTGCGAGGATCTCTTCGATCGGCTCGCCGGGATGGCGCTGGATGTCCTCGGCAGTCACGGTGTTGGGGTCTCGCGGGCGGGTTTCCTCCCAGGAATCCGGCTCCGCAGCATCAGACTCCGGAGCCTTCGCCTCCGCAGCATCCGGCTTAGCGGCGTCCGCGGGATCGTCCCCGTTCGTTGCGCTCTTTTGGGCGCACCCGTGCAGGAATCCGAATAGCAAGCCCAGCGCCAGTGTAGCGCGGGCCAATCGTGCGGGCGAGGACATGGGACACCTCAGGGATCGAGGGTCGTGAGGGCTCGTATCCGAGCTGAACGTCACGAGGTTACTGTACCCCTTCGTGGAGTGAATCGGTCCGGCGCCGCGGGCGATCCAGCCCGCGAGCGCGCACGGGAGCGCTCCTCGGAGCCAGAGGGATGTGCTCGCGGACACAGAGTCACACTGGCGGGACAGCTCGCCGCCGGTCGACATTGGGCCGGCCCGTTGACTCGCGTCGATGTTTGACGAACTACCTCGCTCCGGGAGGTCGACGGGCAATCGGATTCGGCCGGCCAACGAGGAGGACTCGCAGCTGAGCGCCATGCGTAGCATCAGCAGGACCTTCGCCCTGACCTTTATCGCCGGCCTCACGGTAACCGCCTGCGATCTGGCAGATTCCCGAGCGCTCTTCGAACAGCTGCAGCCCGAGGCTACCGGCGTCACGTTCGTCAACGAGCTGCCGGAAGACCCCGCGTTCAACATCATCAACTACCTCAACTACTACAACGGCGGCGGGGTCGCCGTCGGGGATGTGGACAGCGACGGCCTGCCGGATCTCTACTTCACCTCGAACCTGGGACCCAACCGGCTCTATCTCAACAAGGGAGACTACCGGTTCGAGGAGATCACCGAGCGGGCGGGGGTGGCCGGAAGCGATGGGTGGACGACCGGGGCCACGATGGCGGATGTGAACGCCGACGGGCACCTCGACGTCTATGTCTCGGCAATCAGTCTCCTCACGATGCGCGGACACAACATCCTGTACATCAACAACGGCGACGCCACCTTCGCCGACTCGACGGATGCTTACGGGCTCGGGCATGCCGGGTACTCGACACAGGCCGCCTTCTTCGACTACGACCTCGACGGCGACCTTGACATGTATCTCCTGAACCACTCGACCCACGCCGAGCGCGGGAACGTCTTCAGCCCTCAGCGGGAGGTGCATCACCCGAGAGCCGGCGACCGCCTCTTCCGGAACGACGGCGAACGCTTCGTGGATGTGACCGCCGAAGCGGGCGTTTACGGGACGGTCGAGGGGTACGGCCTCGGCGTCGTGGTGAGCGACCTGGACTTCGACGGCTGTCCGGACCTGTTCGTGGCCAACGACTTCCAGGAAAACGACTTCCTCTATTACAACAACTGCGACGGCACTTTCATGGAGTCGATCGCCACATCCCTGGGGCATACGAGCCGCTCCTCGATGGGCGTCGACGCAGCCGACTTCAACAACGACGCCAGGCCGGATGTCATGGTCCTCGACATGCTTCCGGAGCGCGAGGAGATCCTCAAGACCTCGGCCAACGCCGAGAGCTTCGCGATCGAGGACCGGAAGCTCGCCGCCGGCTACCACCCTCAATACGCACGAAACACCCTCCACCTCAACCGTGGCCAGCGCCGGTTCAGCGAGATCGGTTACCTGGCCGGCGTTCACGCCACGGATTGGAGCTGGGGCCCGCTGTTCGCGGACCTCGACAACGACGGTGACAAGGACCTGTTCGTCGCGAACGGCATCTACCGTCGAGCAAACGATCTCGATTACTACGACTACGTGCGAAGAATGCCCGTCCAAGCCTCGCTCATGGATGGAATCAGCGAGGAGGACCTGGCGCTGCTGGGCGAGATGCCCCAGGTCCCCATCGCCAACTACGGCTTCCGCAACAACGGCGACCTCACGTTCACGAACGTGGCCGATGTCTGGGGCCTCGGGCAGCCCGGCTTCTCCAACGGCGCGGCCTACGCCGACCTGAACAACAGCGGCGCGCTCGACCTGATCGTGAACAACGCGAACGCGCCCGCATCGATTTACCGCAACCGGGCTCGCGAGGTCGGCGACGGTCACTACCTCACGGTGGTCCTTCGGGGCACAGGCGCCAACACCGGTGGAATCGGCGCGAAGGTGTTGATCCGGCACGGGGACGTGCGGCAGCTCCTGGAGCAGATGCCAACCCGTGGATTCCAGTCGTCCGTGGATCATCGCCTGCATTTCGGGCTGGGTAGCGCCGAAACGGTCGACTCTCTGATCGTCATTTGGCCCGATTGGCGCTATCAGGTGCTGACCGATCTGGCAGCCGACCAGCAGATCGCGCTGTCACAGGAGGACGCGGAAGGGCGGTACGCGTACCCCGAGCACGTTATGGCGACAACGGAACGCGGATCTGCGCCCCTGGCGGCCGACGCGCCGCGCTTCGTCGACGTGACCTCCGAGACCGGCATCGAGTTCACGCACGAGGAGAACAGGTTCTTCGACTACAACCGAGAGCCACTCATGCCACACCTGCTCTCGACGGAAGGACCCGCCCTCGCCACCGGCGACGTGAATGGCGACGGCCTGGATGATCTCTTCGTCGGCGGTGCCAAGCACCAGCCGTCACGCTTGTTCTTGCAGCAACCCGATGGCCGGTTCCGCGAGAGCGGCAACGCGGTCTTCCACGCGGACAGCCTCCACGAGGACGTCGCGGCCGCCCTATTCGATGCCGACGGCGACGGAGATCCGGACCTGTACGTCGTCAGCGGAGGAAACGAGTTCTGGGGTGACCACGAAGCGCTCCGGGACCGGCTCTACCTGGGCGACGGCGAGGGCAGCTTCCGCCGTTCGGCGGACCGCCTGCCCGACTTGTTCGAGAACGGCTCCTGCGTCGTTCCGGGAGACTTCGACGGAGACGGCGATCTCGACCTCTTCGTCGGCAGCCGAGTGGTTTCCCGCGAGTACGGCCGCACGCCCCGGAGCTCCCTGCTCGAGAACGACGGCACGGGACAGTTCGTGGACGTCACCGACGAGAGGGCGGAAGGGCTCGCGGAGGCGGGGATGGTCACGTCGGCCGCGTGGCTCGATCACGACGACGACGGCCAGCTCGACCTGGTCGTGGTCGGAGAGTGGATGCCTGTCCGCCTCTTTCGTCAGGAGGACGGCCGTTTCAGGGAGCGTACCGCCGAGGCCGGCCTTTCCGGAACGAACGGCTGGTGGAACCACGTCACGGCGACCGACCTGACGGGCGACGGGCTCGAGGATCTCGTGTTGGGTAACCTGGGCCTCAACTCCTACCTTCGGGCTTTTCCACAGGAGCCCGCCCGACTGTACGTTCACGATTTCACGCGGGATGGCACGCTGGAACAGATCCTCACCATCTACAGGAACGGGGTCAGCTACCCGCTCGCCGGTCGGGACGAGCTGGTCGGCGTGCTGCCGCACCTGCGAGGCCGGTACGCCACGTACGCCGACTTCGGTGCCAGCCGGATGGAGGACATCTTCGCCGAGTCGGAGCTCCAAGAGGCCGAGATCCTCGAGGCGACGGTATTCGCCAGCTCGGTCGCCATGAACAACGGAGATGGCACCTTCAGCGTGGGGCCGCTGCCGATCGAAGCCCAGTTTGCCCCCATCTATGCGGTTCTCCCGTACGACTTCGATGGCGACGGGCACATGGACCTTCTGACGGCGGGCAACCACCACGGCGTGCCCCCGGTACGCGGGCGATACGATGCCGGCTACGGGCTGTTGCTGCTCGGAGACGGCGAAGGTCTCTTCCGGTCGGTCGACATGAGTGCGAGCGGCGTGGCGATCCGGGGCCAGGCCCGCGATATCCGGTTCTTACAGCGTGCGAACGGCCACCGGCTGATCGTCGTCGCACGCAACGACGAGGGTCTCCAGATCCTGCGTCACAGGCGAGAATGACGAGCTGACTCATGAAATCGACCTGGAAAATCCGCGTCGCCCTGGCGCTCAACTTCTTCGTTTTCGCGATCCTGCTGAACACGGTGGGGATCGTGATCGCGCGGGTGATCGAGGACTACGCCGTATCCGGCGCCCAGGCGGCCTCCCTGGAGGCGTTCAAGGATCTCTCGATCGCCGCGGCGTCATTCCTGCTCGCCTCTTACGTGCCCCGCTTCGGATACAGGCGGACGATGCTCGTCGGGCTGATGGCGGTGATGCTGGCGAGCATCCTCGTGGCGGCCGTCACCGGGTTCTGGGTGACGCCGGTCCTCTATGCCACCATCGGCGTCAGCTTCGCCCTCATGAAGACGGCCGTCTACTCGACCATCGGGCTGATCACGCAGACGCAGGCCGAGCATACCGGACTGATGAACAACCTCGAGGGCGTCTTCCAGGTCGGCGCGATGTCCGGGCCGCTTCTCTTCGCCTTCATGATCAGCTTCAGCCGCTGGACGGACACGTACTGGCTTCTCGCCACGCTCACCCTCATCGCGCTTGTGCTCATGTGGTTCACCCGACTCGACGAGCACGAGATCGAGGAGCATGCGGAGGAGGCGGGCTTCCTGGAGATGCTCAAGCTCCTCAAGCAGCCGATCGTGTGGACGTTCGTCACTTGCGCACTGCTGTACGTGATGATCGAGCAGAGCTTCGGGACATGGCTGCCACGCTTCCACGAGGAGATCTTCGGGCTCTCGGCGGCCGTCGCCTCGGGATTCATGAGCTTCTACTTCGGCTCGATCGCGCTCAGCCGCTTCGTGGCGGGCTTCCTGTCAAAGCGAGTGCCGTGGATCGTGCTTTCGCTGACCTACCTGGCAGGCGCCTTCGTCGTCACGCTGGCCGTGGTGCTGCTGACCTCCGAAGGGGACCCGGAGACGGTCACGCGGTGGCTCGAAGCTCCCCGGTTGGCGTTCCTGTTCTCCGTCGTCGGCTTCTTCCTCGGACCCATCTATCCGACGATATCGTCGATCGTGCTCACGAAGATGCCGAAGGCGCAGCAGGCGGCGATGACGGGGCTCATCATCATCTTCTCCGCCCTCGGCGGAACGACCGGCTCGCTCATCACCGGCCGCCTGACCGATGTACTCAACACGCACGACGCCTTCTTCTTCCCGCTCATTCCGATCGCGCTCCTGGCACTCATGCTCCTCCCGTATAAGCGGCTGGCCGACCGGCACGCCGACGCCAACGAGTGAGATCGTGAGATGAGGATCCCCGTCGAAGAGACCTTTCGCCGCTTGCTCGATCAGGAAGACACGGACGGCGACAATCAGATCACCATCAGGGACGGCGGACCGAAGCGGTTCGTGGTGACCGGCGAAGATGGCGAGGACTATGCGGTGGAGGGGACGTATCCGCTCTCCAACCTGCTCCAGGAGCTGGCGCTCGCCCGGGATGAGGGGGCCGAGACACTGGACCTCGATCCCGAGCGGATCCACGCAAACCCCGTCCGCCGCATCTCGGGCATGATCCGGGATGTGTTCTGGGACGGCCTCACGCGCACTATCGATGCCGAGGGCCTCGCTCATGTGGCCATCGACGAGAAGGGAGAGGGGACCGACCTCGACCGCCGCCCCCGCATCTACGTCCCCCACGGTGATGCGAAGGCGCTCGCCTACTTCGAGCGCGTGGCGCGCGAGCGGCCCGAGCTGGGCCTCGAAGTGGGGCGGCTGCCGGAGACTATCACGCCCGAATACGTCCTCGGCCTCAACGAGCGGCCGGGCATCCTGAGTCTCGAGCTAGGCGAAGACGAAGACGGATCGGTGCGCGGGCTGCCCTTCGTGGTGCCGGGCGGGCGCTTCAACGAGCTCTACGGGTGGGATAGCTACTTCATCGTCCTCGGCCTCCTCCAAGACGGCTTAGTGGGGCGGGCGAAGGCGATGGTGACGCATTTCCTCTATGAGATCGAGCACTACGGCCAGATCCTCAACGCCAACCGGAGCTATTTCCTCACCCGCTCGCAGCCGCCGTTTCTCACCGCGATGGGCTGGGCGGTGTACGAGCACCTCGAAAGCGAGGACCGCGACGCTTGGCTCGCCGAGGTCATCCGCACCGCCATTCGCGAGTACGAGACGGTCTGGACGAGCCCCCCGAAGCTCACCGAGACCGGCCTGAGCCGGTACTATGCCTCGGGCATCGGCATGCCGCCCGAGGTCGAGGCCGACCACTTCGACGGGCACCTCAAGCCCTACGCCGAGGCCGCCGGGATGGACGTGGAGCACTATCGGCAGGCCATCCGGTGGCGAAATATCGTCGTTCCGGAGCTGGATGAATACTTCGTGCACGACCGCACGCTGCGCGAGTCGGGCCACGACAACAGCTACAGGCTCGAAGGCCGCGCCGCCCATCTTTGTACCGTCGATCTCAATTCGCTCCTCTACCGCTACGAGATCGATATCGCCCGCGCCCTGAAGGAGGTTCTGGGCGACGCGCTCCAGACGCCCGACGGTACCGTCCATACCAGTTCCGCGTGGGAGGAGCGGTCCGAGCGGCGCCGGGAACTCATGACGGGCCTCTGCTGGAACGGAGAGCGCAGCATCTTCTTCGACTACGACTTCGTGCGGGGAGAGCAGACCGGCTTCGAGAGCGTGACCTCGCTATATCCGCTGTGGGCGGGCCTCGCCACGGGCGAGCAGGCAGCGAGGCTCGTCGGGAGCGCAGTGCCGCTTCTTGAAGAGGCAGGAGGGCTCGTCTCCACCACCAAAGCCTCCCGCGGGCCGATCTCCGAGGACCATCCCCAGCGTCAGTGGGACTACCCATTCGGCTGGCCCCCCCACCAGGTGCTCGCCTGGCAGGGCCTCATCGACTTTGGCTATGGGTCGGTCGCGCAGCGGCTCGTGTATCGTTGGCTGTACATGATCACGAGGAACGCCGCCGACTACAACGGCACCATCCCCGAGAAGTACGACGTCGTCGACCGCACCCACGATGTGTTCGTCGAGTACGGCAACGTGGGTACCGAGTTCGACTACATCACGCGGGAGGGCTTCGGGTGGATGAACGCCTCGTACCAGATCGGCCTCTCGCTACTCCCGGATGCTCTTCGCGCCGCCCTCGAGGCGGGAACGCCGCCGGAAGAGCTCTACTGACCTGCTGCGAGGGTTCGCCGATGCACATGCGCGCATATCCACTCCTCGGGCTACTCCTCCTGCAGGCGTGCGAGGCGCCTCGAGGAGAGGAGGAGGGGTGGCAGACGCCGATCCTGGAGGCTCCGGAGACGGGGCTGGATGACCCGGCGGCCTACGAAGGGTACGCGACCCGCTTCTTCCGCGATTCCCGAGGCAACACGTTTCAGATCTACCTCGACAGCCGGGCGGGTCGCGTCGTGCATGTGTGGGCCGACGCGGCGAACGAGAGCGGGGCGTTCACATTACGCGATGCCGAGGGGCTCCCGGCTCCCGTGGTGTGGGGCGGGTCCGGGGCGGCGGCAGACGCGGACGGCCAGCGACGCGTCATGCGGCACCGACTCGCCGCCGAGGCCGGCGAGCTCGAGATCGGCTGGTTCCTGCTCGGTACGATGCGCCAGGAGCGCGACTTCCAGTACATGTTCGAGTACATGGGTTGGAACCAGAGGCCCTTCGATGATCCCGCGTTCATCCTCCCCGAGCTGACCGATCTCATCGCCCATTTCGAGCGCCTTCCGGTAGAGGAGCGCCAGCGACACCTCTCGCTTCTCAACGCCGCCGATGTGCAGGAGCTCCGATCCCGTCTCGTGCCGAAGCTCACCCTCACGGAAGACGAGGGCGCGTGGGCCGTCCTCGTCCAGTACACGAGCCTGGACGGACGGAGCCACATGATGCTCGAGCTCCGCGACGACTCCGGCGCCTCCACGGCGGTTCTCTCGGACGACCTGGTCTCGGTACAGGCGCGCTCGGGAGAGCGAATCGAGCTCGACGTCACGGTGTCGACGGACGCCGAGCCCCTGACGCCGCTCGGGCGGGAGAAGCTGTTCAACAGCGCCTTCGAGGACTACTACGCGCGGCAGCGGAGAGCAGCCGACAGCCTCACTGAGACGTTGGGCGCCGAGCGGGCAGCCGGCGACCCGCGCGTTCTCGCCTTCCGGCGCATGGAACGCCAGGTGAGCGGCTTGGAGCTCCTCGCTTCCGAGGAGAAGCTCATAGCGTCGATGCCGAATTACGCCACGTATTTCGGCCGCGACCAGATGATGTCGGCGCTCATGCTGGAGCCGATCTCTTCAGTGGACCTGCAGGAGCTCGTGATCGCGAGCGTCCTCCGGAAGGTCGATGCGACGGGGAACGTGAGCCACGAGGAGGCGCTCGGGGGCCAGGCCGTCCGGGAGAACGCTGCCGAGTACAGCGCCCTGATACGGGCGTGGGAGGAAGATCGGGAGGAGGACCCCGAAACCGCGGCCGGGCACCTCGCCGGGGCGCGCGAGTTGCTCGGAGACCTGCAGGCTACGCGGGAGAACTACCGGATGGTCGACGACGACTTCCAGCTTGCGGTTCTCGTCGACCGCTACCTGTCGCGCGAGGACGTGCCATCGGAGAGAAAGAGCCGTTTCCTGGCCGGGGAGACGGGGGCCGGACGGTCGCGTCTTGATGCGCTCATCCGGAGTCTGGCCTTTATGGCGAAGCTCGCCCGCCCCTACGCCGAAGAGCCGACCGCCGGCAACCTGGTGAGCTTCTTTCACCGGGATGACGAAGGGTGGCTCCCGGGCAGCTGGCGCGACAGCCGGGCCGGGTACGGCAACGGCCGCTTCGCCATGGATGTGAACGTGATCTGGGTCCCGATGGCGCTGGAAAGCCTTCAGCGAATCCTCGAGGCGGTGGACGGACTCGGCCTTTCGGTGGAGGAGGCCGCGTCGCGCCTCGACGTGGATCTGTCTACGCTGGGGACCTATCTGGCAGAACCTGCAGCCCTGAACGCGGCGATCGCCACCTGGCGAAGCGCCCGTCGGCACTTCGAGGTTCGCCTGGACCCGGATGAGATCCGCCGGGGGGTGAGCGGAACCCTCGCGCAGCTCCCGGAGGCGGAAGCGGATTATTGGCGACGACGCCTCGCGGAAGAGGGGGTCGCCGAGCGCCCGCTCTCGTTCCTGGCACTCTCTCTCGGTGTTGACGGCCGGCCGATCGCCGCCGCCAACACCGACCCGGCGACCGATCTTTTCCTCGTGGGCCACACCGAGGAGGTCCTGGCCGGAACGGCGGACCCTGCGGCGGTGCTCGAGATGGTCGACGCTTTCGTGCGGCCGTATCCGATCGGACTCCTCATCGAGGGGCTGGGACCGGTCGTCGTGAACGACGCGTACGCGAGCCCTGCGGTGCAGCAGCGGTTTCGCGACGACCTCTACCATTCGCCGCGCGTAGCATGGGGCCGCGAGGTCAACCTTCTCCTCCTCGGCCTCGCCCGGCAGATCGAGGCGGCCTACGACGCCTCCGGCCTTCTGCGGGACGACAGCGACGCCTTCCGCTCGTACGTCGAAGCGCTCCGCGATGCCCTCGAAGCGACGCAGGAAGCGGCGGAGGCCTCCGGCCTCAGCCACAACGAGCTGTGGAGCTACCGCATCGAGGGCGGCACACTCCGTCCCGTGCGCTACGGCACGAGCTCCGACATCCAGCTCTGGAACGTGACCGACCTCGCCGTCGGCTTCCTGTTGGACAGACTGCCCTCGCCGTGAGAGACGGCGGTGACCCCTCGCGGAAACGGCGCGGTGCCGTTTTGAGACCAGCGGTCGCCGCCGCGGCGCTGATGACGCTCGGCTGCGGGGGTGCCCCGCCGCCGGTGGACGTTCCGTCCGCCGCCAAGGCCGTCGAGCTGCGGCTGGACCACCTGCATCACCTCGGGTTCGACGTGACCGTAGGCGGACGTCCCGCGCGCGCGGTCGCACTCTACGCGGAAGCGCCCGACTACCGCCCGATCGGCTCTCCGGCTCGCGACGGATTCGAGGGACTCGCCGCCGTGGACGATGCGGCGCGCGCTGCCGTCGTCTACCTGCGGCACTTCGAGCGGACCGCCGACCCGAGCTCCAAACAGGAGGCCCTGGGTCTGTTGACGTTCGTGACTGCGATGGAGAGGGGGGACGGCGAGTTCCTGAACTTCATCCACGCGGACGGGTCGCCGAACCGCGCGGCGCCCACCAGCCGGAAATCATTCTCCTACTGGGCGGCGCGCGCGCTGTGGGCCATGGGGGAGGCTGTCCGGGTCTTGGGTCCGGACGATCCGGCTGTCGAGGCCCTGCGACCCACGCTGGAGCGTACGCTCTCAAGGCTCGCGCTGAATGTCGAGCTGGGAAGCCAGGTCGGTGGATCGACGACCGCCACCGCCGAGGCGTTGCTCGGGCTGCTATCCGTACAGCAGGCCGAGCCGACGCCGGAACGCGCCGCTCTCGCCGGCCGTACCGCCGACCTGCTCGTGCCACTGGCGCAGGGGGATGCCGACACCCCGCCCTGGGGAGCGCGCATCGATCCCGCCGAGGGCATCTGGCACGCCTGGGGAGCGCGCTCGGTGCAGGCCCTGGCGCTGGCCGGACATGTTCTCGCCCGGCCGGACCTCGTCATCGCGGCGCAAAGCGAGGCCGACCATCTCTGGCTGCGGTTCCTGCTCGCGGGCGAGGTCCCGGCGACGGTCTCCGCGAACGGACGCACGGAGCCGTTCCCGCAGATCGCTTACGGCGTTTCCCCCGTGGTCGAGGGCTACCTCGCCCTCGCCGAAGCCACCGGGGAGCCTCGCTACGGCGTCCTGGCCGGCTTGACGGCCGGGTGGCTCCTGGGCGCCAACCGGCCCGGGATCGCGATGTATGACAGCGCCACGGGCCGGACCTTCGATGGCCTGCGCGGCCCTTCGCTCGAACAGGTGAACCGTAACTCGGGCGCGGAATCGACCATCGAAGCACTCCTCGCGCTCGCGGCGGTAGCTGCCAATCCGGAGGCCGCCACCTACGTCGGCTACCGCCCTGTCGGCCCGATCGTCCCCTCCCCGGCGGACGTGCCGACCGATCGGGAGTTCGTCGGCCCGGAAGGCGGACGGGTGACGGTGTCACGGCAGGGAACGACGTTCACAACCGACGAGCGCGTGGACGAGGGCCCGATCGAGCTGATGTACTGGCCGGCTGCCAATCCCTTCGAGGTCGATCTCGCACGCCGCCTGGCCTCCGAGTGGAACGCCCGCCACCCGGACGTGCAGGTGCGCGTCCAGCCCATCCCCGCGGGCCGCTCTTCCGAGGAGGTCCTGCTGGCGGCCGTCGTCGGACACGCGACACCGGACATCTGCTCCAACGTGTCCTCGGGGCTTCTGGCACGCCTGGTGAGGGCGGGCGCGGTCGTCCGCCTCGACGACCTGGCCGCCACCGGCGCTCGCCTCGGCGAACGCGCCAGCGAGCCGATGCTCGCGCCGCTCAGGCTTCCCGACGGCGGGATCTACGCCGTCCCGTGGAAGACCAACCCGATGATGCTCATGTACAACGTCGATTGGCTGGCCGAGGCGGGGGTGGCACCCCCCCGGACCTACAGCGAGCTGATCGAAGCACTCCGCCGGCTGGCACGCGACATGGACGGCGACGGACGCCTGGACCGCTGGGGATTCTGGGCACGGCTCAAGACCACGTGGTTCGAGCGCTTTTACGACTTCTACCCGCTCTACCTCGCCGCTTCGGGAGGGCGTACGCTCGTGTCGCGAGGCGAGGTAGAGTTCGAGAACGAGGCGGCGGTCGCGGCCATCGCGGTGCTGCGGCAGGCCTTCGCCGAGGAGCTCCTGCCGCGCTCCAATTTCGAGGGACGCGACCCGTTCATGGATGGTACCGTGGCCATGAAGGTGGTGGGTCCCTGGTTCGTGAAGGAGCTGGAGGAACTGAAGGTCCCGGGGCTTAGGTACGACGTGACTCCCATGCCCGTGCCGGATGGCGATGATCCGGAAGCGGCCTACGCCTTCGCAGATCTCAAGAGCATCGCGGTCTTCTCGACGACGCGGCACCCCGTGGCGGCCGCCCGGTTCGTAGCCTACCTCACGTCGCCGGAAGCGGACAAGCTCCTGATCGAGGAGGCCGCCCAGCTTCCGTATCGCCGCGCGCTCGCGTCAGACGGGCGCTTCACCACAGCGCTCACTCGGTGGCCCACCCTCCAGGCCTACGCCACGCTCGCGGACCGGGGCCGTGACATCGACATCGATCCCGACATCGTCGAAGTCTTCGACATCCTGTCCGAGGCTTATGAGGCCGCGGCCATTTACGGTACCATGACTCCGGAACAAGCGGTGCGCGAAGCCGCGGCGGAGGTCCGGGAGGTGTTGGGTGAGCACTGAGGCCAGGACGACGTCACGTGCGCGCTGAGGCTCGCTCCGGCCTGCTCCTGTCGACACCGTACGCGGCGTTCCTGCTGCTCTTCGCGCTCCTCCCGATCGGGTTTTCCGTCGTTCTGGTGACGCTGAAGTGGGACCTCGTCACCGCGCCGAGCTTCGTGGGCCTCGACAACGTCCAGCACCTGATCGGCGACGCTCGCTTTTGGCGGGCCATCGCCAACACCTTCGTGTTTCTGGCGATCCATCTGCCGCTCCAGATGGTCATCGCGCTGACCCTGGCCTGGGTCCTCAACCGGCCGCTGTTCTTCCGCTCGTTCTGGCGCGCCGCCTTCTTTCTCCCCGTGGTCATTTCCGGGGCGGCGGTGACCATCCTATGGAGCGCGCTTTATGCCACGGACGTGGGACTCATCAACGGATTGCTCGCTCGGCTCGATCTCGGCCCGGTCCCGTGGCTGACGGATCCCGCCATCGCCATGCCGTCGATCGCCGTCATGGCCACCTGGAAGAACGTGGGGTTCTACATCGTCATCTATCTGGCGGGCCTGCAGAGCATCCCGCGGAGCTGCCATGAGGCGATCGAGCTGGAGGGCGCGACGGCCTGGGAGACCTTCCGGCACGTCACCCTCCCGCTTCTCAAGCCCCAGACCCTGCTGGTCGTGACGCTGTCCACGATCGGCGGCTTCCAGCTCTTCATCGAGCCGTACATCCTGACCGGGGGAGGGCCCTTGCGGCGGACGCTGTCTATGGTGCTTTACATGTACAGGAACGCCTTCTCGTACCAGAAGATGGGCTACGCGGCGACACTCGGCCTGGCGCTGGCGCTGATCATCGCGGCGGTCCTGGTGCTCCAACGCCGAGTAATAGGAAGCGTGGAGGAGGCATGAGGCGCGCGGTCTTCTACGTCGTGCTGGCTCTGGCAGCCGCTGCGTTCCTCTACCCCTTCCTGTGGATGGCGGCCACCAGCCTCATGTCGCCCGGCGAGGTGGGCGGGCTCTCGCTCCTTCCCCAGCAGCCGACTTTCGAGAACTACCGCTTGATGTGGTCCCGCGCTCCGTTCGGGCGCGCGCTGTTCAACAGCCTGTTCGTGGCGACAACTATCACGTTCTCGGTACTCGTGTTCGGGTCTGCGGCGGCCTACGCCATGGCACGACTCAGCTTCCCCGGCCGCCGAGTTCTCGACATCTTCACCGTCGGGGTCCTTCTCGTGCCCGCGCAGCTCACGCTGATCCCGATGTATACCGTCATCGTGCAGCTCGGCTGGGTCGACAGCTACGCGGCGCTGATCGTTCCCTTTGCTTTCAATGCGACGGCCATTCTCATCCTGCGCCAGTTCTTTCTGCAGGTGCCCCGCTCTCTCATGGACGCGGCGCGGCTCGATGGAATGGGAGAATTGCGCATCCTGTACACGGTCTTTTGGCCGCTGGCCAAGGCGCCGCTGGCGACGGTCGGCATCCTCACCTTCATGGGAGCCTGGAACGAGGTACTGTGGCCCTTGCTGGTCGTGAGGGATGAGCAGCTCATGACGCTGCCGCAGCTCCTGACGGTCTTTACGCTGGGTGGTGGTGCGGGACCACGCGCGCTCGCAACGAAGCTCGCGGCGGCGATGGTGATGGTGGTGCCGGTGGTGGCCGCCTACGCGTTCCTGCAGCGCTACTTCATCGAGAGCATGGCGAGCACCGGGAGCAAGGGGTAAACGTGGCCACCGTCACCTTCGACCGCGTCCGAAAGGACTTTGGGCCCGACACCGTGGTTCACGACTTCGACCTTCGACTGGCCGACGGTGAGCTGGTGGTCCTGGTGGGAGGATCCGGGTGTGGCAAGTCGACGATCCTGCGGATGCTGGCGGGGCTCGAGAGCGTCACGAGCGGGACGGTCCGCATCGGCGAGCGGGATGTCACTCAACTGCCGCCGCGGGAGCGCGACGTAGCCATGGTCTTCCAGGACTACGCGCTCTACCCCCACCTGACGGCACGCCAGAACATCTCCCTCGGTTTGCGCCTGCGGAAGCTTCCGAAGACGGAGATCGAGCGCCGCGTGCGCTGGGCGGCCGAGATCCTCGAGCTCCAGCCTCTCATGGATCGTAAACCGAAGCAGATGTCCGGGGGGCAGAGGCAGCGCGTCGCGATGGGACGGGCGATGGTCCGGGAGCCCGCCGTGTTCTTGTTCGATGAGCCGTTGTCCAACCTCGATGCCCACCTGCGCGGGCAGATGCGTCTGGAGATCGCCCGCATGCAGCGACGCGTGGGAACCACGACGCTGTACGTGACCCACGATCAGGTGGAGGCCATGACACTGGCCGATCGGTTGGTGGTGCTCGAGGGCGGGCGCATCCAACAGGTGGGGCGCCCGGTCGACGTGTACCGGGCGCCGGCGAACCGGTTCGTGGCCGGCTTCATCGGCACCCCGCCCATGAACTTCCTGGAAGGGCACGTGCAGCACGGCTCCGATGGCCTGGCCTTCGTCTCCGACGCCCTGAGGATTCCACTGGCCGCAGAGCGACGGCCCGATCCAGCGACGCACCCGGACGAGACGGTCATGCTCGGTGTGCGCCCGGAGGATCTGGCCCTGGCCGACGCGCCGGAGCCGGGTACGATCCCGGCACGGCTCGTCCTGGCCGAGATCTTGGGCGCCACGACGCACTTGCATGTCGACGTGGGCGGCCGACGACTGATCGCAGCGGTTCCCAGCGGGCCGCTCCGTGCCGAGGGTGAAGCCCTCAGTCTGTCCATCGAGCGGCGACGGCTGCACTTTTTTTCAGCCGACGGCACATCGCTGCTGCCGAACCGTCCCGCTCCTCGAAACGACGCCCCCGGGGCCGCGCCGAGGTTCGAAGCCTGATCGCGACGAGGAACACTGGAATGGCAATCACCCCGCCAGCGGAATTGCTCACGCGCCACCCGGATAACCCGATCATCACGGCCGCCGATCTACCGTACTCCGCCAATACCGTGTTCAACCCAGGCGCGACCGTCCGCGACGGTGAGACCATCCTGTTGATGCGGGTAGAGGACCGGCGCGGGCTGTCTCACCTCACGGTGGCACGCAGCTCGGACGGTGTGGGAGGATGGCGGATCGACACCGGTCCGACGTTCGTAAGTGAGCCGGAGTCACACCCCGAGGAGATCTGGGGGGTCGAAGATCCGCGGATCACCCACCTTGAGGAGGAACAGCGGTGGGTGATGACCTACACGGCCTACGCGAGGGGCGGTCCTCTCGTATCGCTGGCCTCCACCGAGGACTTCGAGACGTTCGAGCGACTCGGCGCGATCCTGCCCCCAGAGAACAAGGATGCCGCGCTCTTCCCGGTCAGATTCGAGGGACGCTGGGCGATGGTGCATCGCCCCGTGAGTGGGGGCTTCGGCGCCAACATGTGGATCTCGTTCTCGCCGGATCTGAGGCACTGGGGGGACCACCGGCTTCTCCTCGAAGCCCGAGCCGGTGGGTGGTGGGACGCGGGCAAGATCGGGCTATCACCCCAGCCGCTCGAGACGGATCAGGGATGGCTCATCCTGTATCATAGTGTTCGGCCGACGGCGGCCGGATCCATCTATCGTCTGGGGCTCGCGCTGCTCGATCTCGAGGACCCGCGTCGCGTGCTGAAGCGGGCGAGCGAGTGGCTGTTCTCTCCCCGCGAGACGTACGAGCGGGTCGGCGACGTGGGGGATGTCGTCTTCCCGTGCGGCTGGACCCTGGTGGACGATGAGATACGCCTCTACTACGGGGCCGCCGATACGAGCATCGCGCTTGCCACGGGCCGGCTCTCGGAGCTGCTCGTCTGGCTCGACGCGCATGATTCGCATGCCGATGAGTAGATGACCCGAGCGAGGTAGCCATCCCAGAATTCAAGCTCGCGGCTCCCGACCTTCTCATGGTCCTGCTCTACGTCGTGTTCGTCGTTGGGCTCGGCTTCTACTTCGCCAAGCGTACCGCGACCACCGAGGACTACTTCCTCGCCGGCCGTTCGCTGGTGTGGTGGCTCATCGGTTTCTCTCTCTTCGCCTCCAACGTCTCGTCCACCACCTTGATGGGGCTCTCCTCTGCCGCCTTCGGCTCGGGCATCTCCGTCTACAACTACGAATGGATGGCGGCCCTCGTCCTGGTCGTGTTTCTGGTCTTCTTTCTCCCGCTTTACCTGAAGACCAGGGTGTACACGATGCCGGAGTTCCTGGAGCGACGTTTCGATCAACGATCCCGCTACTACTTCTCGGCCCTGCTGATCCTCATGAACATCGCGATCGACACGGCCGCCGCCCTGTACGCGGGAGGCTTGGTCGTCCAGATCATCTATCCTCAGATTCCGCTCTGGAAGTCCGTGGTCGGGCTCGGCATCGTCGCCGGCGCCTACACGATCGCCGGTGGGCTCAAGGCGGTGGTCTATACGGATGCGGTGCAGGCCGTTCTGCTGCTGATCGGTGCCTGCCTCGTCGCCGTGCTCTCTTTCGACGCGATCGGAGGCTCCTGGTCAGCCGTGGTGGCGAGGGTCCCTGCGGATGACCTGTCGATCATCCGGCCGGCTTCGGATCCGGTCATGCCGTGGCCCGGACTGTTCACCGTCTTTCTCCTGGGCTTCTACTTCTGGGGTACCAACCAGTTCATGGTTCAGCGCACCCTGGCCGCAAAGGACCTTAACAACGGACGTTGGGGCGCGCTGTTCGCCGGCCTCCTCAAACTGCCCGTCATCTTCATCATGGTGTTGCCGGGCGTATTCGGGCGGCTGTTGTATCCCGCGGCCGACTATCCGGCTCTGGCGGAGAATCCGGATCTCATCTTCCCGACGCTCATGTTCGACCTGCTTCCGGTCGGCATCCGCGGGCTGATCATCGCGGCGCTGGTGGCGGCGATCATGTCGAGCGTCGACTCGACGCTCAACTCCGCTTCCACGCTGGTAACCATGGATTTCATCAAGAAGCTCAAGCCCGACGTTCCGAATCACAGCCTGGTCGTCGCCGGTCGAATCGTAACCTTCGTCTTCATGTCGCTCGCGATCCTCTGGGCGCCCCAGATCATCAAGTTCCCGAACATCTGGACGTACCTGCAGCAGATGTTGGCGTACCTGGCCCCGCCGATCGTCGCCTGCTTTTTCGGCGGTGTCTTCTGGAAGCGGGCGAACCGGCACGGCGCCCTGGCAGCGCTACTGGCAGGCCACGGGGCGGCTGCCGTCATCTTCGGGCTCGCGCTCTCCGGATCGATCATCATCCAGACGCAGGCGCTCACGCCAGAAGAGATCCAGATGGCCGCGGCGGGCACGCCCGTCATCCACTTTCTGTACGTCGCGCCGATCGTGCTGCTGATCTCGCTCGCGGCTCTCGTGGTGGTGAGCCTCGCCACCGAAAAGCCCGACGAGGAGGTCGTGCGCACGCTGACCTGGTCGCCGGCCGTTTTCGCGGAAGAGACGCCTGCCCTCCGCCGCCTCCCCTGGTACAAGAACTACCGGTACCAGTCTGCGGCCACGCTCGTGCTCATCGTGCTCGTCGTGATCGCGTGGTGGTAGACCGTGGCTGGCGGCTACGGGGCCGCCACTGATGCCCTAGACGGTGGTGGCCATCGGCGAGGCGCTTTGGGATGTGTTTCCGGATCGGCGGAGGGCGGGCGGAGCCCCGTGTAACGTCGCCTGCCATGCCGCGCGCCTCGGCGATCGCGGCGCGATCATAACGCGGGTGGGAGAGGACGCGGCCGGGGAAGAGCTGGTCGGGTTTCTTCGCGGACGAGGTGTCGTTACCGACTATGTGCAACGCGACGACACCAGGCCCACGGGCACCGTGTCGGTGGCGATCGAGGATTCCGATCCTCGGTATGCGATCGCCGAAGATGTGGCGTGGGATCGCATCGCGGCGGAAGATGATGCCCGCGCGCTCATGCGCACGGCGGATGCCATCTGCGTCGGCTCACTCGCGCAGCGGGGCGAGCCAGGCCGCGCGGCCATCCGCCAACTCCTGTCAGACGCGCACGGCCTGGCGCTCATCGTCTTCGATGTGAACCTCCGCCCTCCGTTCATCGACGCGGACGTCATCGAGGCTACCCTTCGGCTTGCCGACGTCGTCAAGATGAGTGAGTCCGAGCTCGCCCAAACCTCCACCCTGCTCGATCGGCCGTCGCTCGTCCGGTGGCTTCTTCAGGACGTGGGCGTGCAGGCCGTGTGCGTGACTCGGGGTAGGGGCGGCGCTTCGATCACCACGCAGGAAGGAGGGGTCTCCACACCGGGGGTGGAGATCGATACGTCCACGGGCGATGCGGTGGGCGCGGGCGACGCGTTCACGGCCGCGATGGCTCATCGGCTCGTCCGGAACGCCACTCCACAGGAGGCCCTCGACGCCGCCAATCGCTACGCGGCCCTGGTCGCGACGAAGAAGGGCGCCATGCCGCTGCTCTCGTTCGATGACCTAGCCGCGATCGGCCTGTGATTCCTCGATGGCGACCATTCGAGTGACCTCAACCGATCCTGGGCTGACCGCGGGCGCGGCCAGGCACTTCATACTGCCACGACGACGGCCTCGTGCGGCTGAAGACGCAGCTCGAACGTGACCTCGTCGCCCTCGCTGGCGCGATGGGTGGACACCGCTATCCGGCCTGCGAATCCCGGCGCGTCGAAGGAGAGCGGCTCCGGCGAGAAATTGACCGCGACGAGCACTCGCTCGGCCCCTTGAGAGCGCTCGAAGGCGAAGCAGCCGGGAGGAACGTGATCCAACGGCAGATACGACCCGGTTCTGAGCGCCGCCGAGCCCCGTCTCAGCCTCAGCAACCGACGATACAGGTTCAGAGGTGAATCCGGGTCGGCGAGCTGTGATCGCACGTTCCGGACAGCGTGGTCGTCCCCGACCGGCAGCCATGGCTCCTCGGCGGTGGTGAACCCTGCACCCGGCTCCGGTGACCACTGCATCGGAGTCCTGCAGCCATCCCGACCCAGCTCCGGCTCCGTCAAGATCCAGGGGTCCTGCCGCCTGTCCGGCGGAATCTCGGCCTCGCGCATGCCGAGCTCGTCACCGTAATACAGTGTCGGCGATCCTCGCAGCGTGAGCAGCAGCACCGCCGCCTGGCGGCTTCCGTGCTCGCCGAGCCTGGTTGCCAGACGCGGGTCATCGTGGGAGCCCAGGACGTAGTTGGGCCACGCACCGAGCGGAACAGCCGTTTCCACCCCGTCGACCACCCCACGAACGCCCATCGCGGTCCAAGGCGTCCTCAAGAGCCCGAAGTTGGTCGGCATGCTTAGCTCGTCGAGATCGGCGCCGTAGTACGATCCCCATCTCTTCCAGTCGAAGACGTGCATCTCCCCCAACGCCATGCGTGGC
>JBDHIM010000167.1:0-4840 GCA_039587445.1 Gemmatimonadota bacterium | reverse complement strand
ACTGATCGCGAAGCTGGGCGTTGGCTGGACGCTGGCGATCCTGCCGATCGTGACGACGGCCGGTTTCGGCGTACTCGCGCTGTGGCCGACGTTCGGAGTCATGGCGCTCTTCCAAGCGCTCCACCGCGCGACGCGGTACGCGATCTCTCGACCCGCGCGTGAGACGCTCTTCGCCGTGGTCCCGCCGGCCGAGAAGTACAAGGCCAAGCCGGTGATTGACGTCTTCCTGTATCGCGGTGGTGATGTGGCCGGAGCCGGGATCGATGGCCTGCTTCGATCTATGGGGCTCGCCCTGTCGTGGATGGTGGTGGCCACGATCCCGTTTACGGCGGCGTGGACCGTGCTCTCGTTGGGGATGGGACGGGCGCAGATCAAGCGAGATCCGGCGCGGTCTGGGGCCGACACAACCGCACCGCCCGGCTCACAGGCAGCGGAGTCCGCCGCGGTGTAGATTCGGCCTCGACTAGCGATGGGCCTGCCGCGGCTCCGGCGCTTGCGTAGCGCTCGGCCTGCCGACCGTCCTCAGCGAACCCCTCCGACGGAAGCGACTGAGATGCCACTGAACCGAAGAGAGATGCTCAAGCTCACCGCGGGCGCGAGCGCTGCCGCTGCGTTGGGGCTGCGCCCGGGCGGCGGACCAACCCCGGCACTGGCCCGGCTGTCGGAGCTCCTCAAGCGTCCGATCCCGTCCTCCGGTGAAAAGGTCCCGGCGATCGGGATCGGAACGGCGCGACGATATGACGTGGAGGGGTCGCCCGAGGAGATGGCCGTGCTCGAGGAGGTACTGGCGGCCTTCGCGGTGATGGGCGGTCGAGTGGTGGACACGGCCCCCTCTTATGGACGGGCCGAGATCGTGGTCGGCGAGATCGTCAAGGCGATCGGCAACCGCGATGACCTCTTCCTGGCGACCAAGGTGCGTGCCGAGGGGCGAGAGGCCGGCATCGAGCAGATGGAGAGGTCCTTCCGCCGGCTGCACACCGACCGAATCGATCTGATGCAGGTGCACAATCTCGTGGACGTCGAGACTCAGCTCGCGACGCTGCGGGAGTGGAAGGCGGCCGGGCGCATCAGATATCTGGGGATCACGACCTCCTTCGACCGGCAGTACGAGGACTTCGAGCGCGTCATGCGCGAGCAGGAGCTGGACTTCGTACAGGTCAACTACTCCTTGGGAGATCGCGGGGCCGGGGAGCGCATCCTGCCTCTGGCGGCGGACCGAGGTATGGCCGTTCTCGTCAACCTTCCGTACGGGCGTGGCCGCCTCTTCCAGACGGTTGGTGATCGCCCGCTGCCGGAGTGGGCCGCCGAGTTCGATTGCGAGAGCTGGGGGCAGTTCTTCCTGAAGTTCGTCCTCTCGGAGCCGGCCGTGACCTGCGCGATTCCCGGAACGGCGAAGATGACGTATCTGGAGGATAACCTCGGCGCGGCTCGCGGGCGGCTGCCAGACCCGGAGCTTCGACAGCGAATGATGGCCTTTTACGACAGCCTTTAGGCCTCCGGATATCGCGCGGATGGCAGGTTCAGGGTGACCGCTTGTAGGCCAAACCCCTACAGGTTGCTCCCCACCTGCCCTACGCGACTGTCCACCGGTTCCTGACACCGCTAAACCCCTGACCCTCGTAGCTTTGGGTCAGACCCGTTGTCAAGGCGACGCGGGGATGGGACGGTTGCCATCCAGAGGAAACGGGGTCCGGAGCCACCACGGTGAAGGCCCCGGTTCCCTGGATGAAGGCCGGCGCCCGCCTCACGCCCGACTGGAGGACACGGCGGTGACCGGAAATCACGGCGCCCACCACGCCCATGCGCGACGCGGCCATCTGCGTCACGATTTCTCGAAGGCTCCCTTTCTCGTCATCTGGGAGACGACGCGCGCCTGCGATCTGGCCTGCAAGCACTGCCGCGCCGAAGCGATCCTGGACCGCAACCCGCTCGAGCTCACGACGGCCGAGGCCAAGCGCCTCATGGATGAGGTGCGACGATTCGGCCGGATCGTCTTCGTCCTCAGCGGAGGCGACCCGGTTCGTCGCCCTGACCTGGTTGAATTGGTCGAGCACGGCGCCGGCCTCGGCCTCCGCATGGGCCTGACCCCGGCCACGACCCCGCGGATGACGCCGGAGCTGCTGGGAGATCTCAAGCGAGCAGGACTCGCCCGAGTCGCCGTGAGCCTCGACGGCTCGAACGCCGAGATTCACGACGCGTTTCGTCAGGTCGATGGCTCCTTTCAGGAAGGGCTGAGGATTCTGCGGCAAGCCGGGGAGGTGGGACTCAGCACGCAGGTGAACACGACGGTCAGCCGGTTCAACGTCGACGATTTCCCGCGGCTCTGCGAGCTCATGGAAGGGCTCGGCATCGTTTTTTGGGAGGTCTTCTTCCTCGTGCCCGTGGGCCGGGCCCGTACCGAGGATGTCGCCACCGCCGAGGAGTTCGAGGAGGTCTTCAACAAGCTCTACGATCTTTCCAAGAGCGCGCCCTTCGATATCAAGGCGACCGCCGCTCCGCACTACGCCCGCCTGGTCCTGCAGCGCCAGGTCGCCGAGCGTCGGGCGGGGGAGCGCGCGGAGGCTCCCGATCCGCTGACGGCGGGTCTCTTCTATTCGCTTCAGGACGGCATCGGCAGAGCGCGCGGCGTGATCGAGGGCGACGGCTACGCCTTCGTGGACCACGTCGGCGAGGTCTATCCCTCCGGATTCCTCCCGGTCTCGGCGGGCAACGTGCGCGAGAGAGGGCTGGTCGAGCTCTACCGCGACACACCCCTGTTCCGCGAGCTCAGGGACCGCGAGCTGCTGAAAGGGAAGTGCGGGGCGTGCGAGTACCGGACCGTGTGCGGCGGCAGTCGCGCCCGCGCATACGCGCTGACCGGCGACTATCTGGAGTCGGACCCGTTCTGCGTTTACGTGCCGGCTGGCTACGAGGAGCCTGCCGCGGCCGGAGTCGGCTAGCCGGACCTGGAACGACCGGCGCTTGGGCGGCTAGCCGATCCTGATGCGGCCGGTGATCTCGCGCGGCGAGATGCGGATCACTTTGGCTGCCGCCATCGCGGCCACGTCCTTGGGCCTGATCTTCCCCTCGCGGCCCACCTGACCCCGGAGTGCCCGGATCGCGGTCACGTGCCCCTGGAAGCCGTGCACGAGCTCGGCATCTCCGAGCACGACCACCGAGTACCAGGGCTCGCCGAGCCCCTCGGCCTCCACGACCGTGAGGCACACCGCCGGGTCCGCCTTGAGGTTGGCGATCTTGCGACCGCTCTTGCTGGCCACGTAGAAGTTCTCCCGATCCCAGCCGTAGATAACGGGGACCGAGTAGGGTCCTTCTTCCTCGACGGTCGCCAGGCTCCCCCACCAACTACGGGCCAGAAGGTCCTCGACCTCCTCGTCCGTCATCTCCCGGGAGATGCCGAAGCGGCTGGTGAACTTCTTGGTGGGCGCTTCGCTCGGTGGCGGGCCCTCAACAGGCGCTTCGTTCGGCAGGTCATCGCCCGGCGCCTTGCTCGACGGTGTGTCGTCCCGTTCGTGCATGCCCTGGCCTCAGCCGCCCCGGGCGAGGCGAACGGCCGCCAGAACGACCACGAGTCCCGCGATGGCGTTCAGCCGAGCGAGCCACGCCGCCATTCGACGCGCCCGCAGGCCCTCCTCCGTGGCGGGATCGAGGCGACCGGAGCGGGGTCCGTGAATGAAGTCGTGCACCGCCTGCACGACGAGCATCACGAGGACCGCGACCAGTTTCACGGTCAGCGATTTTCCGTACGAGCTTCCCCAGAAAGCCGCGTTGCCGAGAAGGCCGGCCGAGAAGATGCCGCGGAAGTATAGGTTGCCAACGCCGGTCAGCAGGAGGATGGCGATCGCGATCCACCCGACGAGCCTGAACTGTTCCCCGATGCGGGAGAACAGGTCCCTCCGGAGCGTGGCGGGCTCGACGTGTCTGAGAACGGGTGCACCCACGACGGCCAAGAAGAACATCCCGCCGAGCCAGAGCAAGGCCGCGAGGAGGTGGGCCGAGACGTTGATGTAGTAGAGGGTAGACATGGTAGGGGTACTTAAGCGGGAGGGAACGGTACATCAATGGCGGGTGCCGCCGGCGGGTACCGGCCAGTGTGCCCGGCAGCGGCCTCTTGGAGACTCTGGAGAGTGCACGGACGTATGAGCGGAACGGCGCATCCGAGGAGGTTGGCAGGTGGCACCCGAGCTCGCCGGGCGGCGAGAGTGCTGCTGCTGGCAACGGCA
The DNA here is from genome assembly GCA_039587445.1 of Gemmatimonadota bacterium. GTDB lineage: Bacteria > Gemmatimonadota > Gemmatimonadetes > Palauibacterales > Palauibacteraceae. The sequence continues at coordinate 620 of JBDHIM010000167.1, read as the reverse complement.
GCGATGCTCGTGCAGGTTGGCCGGCTGGGCGCCCAGACGAACGAGGTGTCGGGAGCCCAAGACCTGGGGCGGCTGGAGGGCGTTCTCGAGCAGGTGTCTCCCGATCAGCGGCTTCGTTTCGAGGCCGGATCTCCGGGGGTGCGGCTCGAGGGCCGGTACGTGGGCACCGCCGACGCGCGACTCGCGTTGGTAACGGACGGCGGCGTCGTGCATACGCGTCTCGGAGAGATCGATCGACTTTGGACGCGAGGTCGATCCACCGCGAAGGGGGCGATCATCGGGGGTGTGGCGGGCCTGGTAATCGGCGCGACTTACGGCGCTCTGATCTCGGAGGTCACATGCGCGGAATCGAGCTGCACCACACTGGGCCTGGCGGCGGCCGCCGGTGGGGTCGGCGCGGTGGGAGGTGCCGCCGTCGGCGCGCTGCTGGGTTTGGCGATCCCATCGTGGAAGCTGCGCTTCCCCTAGCTTATCTTAAAGGATGAGATTGACGAGGCTTTCCATGTCCGCTCCGCTTCCGAGGTTCCTGCTCGCGGCGATCTTTGCTACGGCGATTACGGGCTGCCTGGGCGACCTGTTCGAACCCTCACCCGGCGATTTTTACGGGTCGGAGGATGGCA
>JBDHIM010000166.1:0-4862 GCA_039587445.1 Gemmatimonadota bacterium | reverse complement strand
TCGCAGATCCGCCCCGAACCTGCTTGCCTGCTCCTCGAACTTCATCATCAGGTCCGGACCGAGCACCCCCTCCGGGAATCCCGGATAGTTCTCCACGTCGGTGGTCGTGATGAGTTGGCCGCCGGGCTGCGGGCCGCGGTATACGACCGGGGCGAGCTTGGCTCGGGCGGCGTAGAGTGCCGCCGTGAGTCCGGCCGGGCCGGTTCCCACGATCACCACCTGGTGCTGCTCCGCATCGGCGAAGCCGACATCCTCTATGTGCATCGCGTGCTCCCTCCCACTCGACTCTCTCGGCTCATGTTTCTGCGGACCGTTTCCGGTTTCCGAAAACGCATCAGGAACTTCGGACTCCTCTTCCATTTATATAACAAGGGCCGGTTCCGCGAGCGGGCCGACCCCGAACCCGGCAGGTTGACAGGCGTGGAGCGCGTGGCCTACGATTTGCCCCGTAGCTCGGCGGGTTTCGCAAGATTGCATGAGAGGAAATGGGAGATATGAGCGGAACGACGACATCCGATATCGGTGCCGTGGACGTCGGGTTGACGGAACTGGCGGCCACGGAGGTTCGCAAGTTCTTGGAACAAGAAGAGTTGAGCCTGGATTCGGCGGGCCTGCGCCTCAGCGTGCGACCCGGTGGTTGCTCCGGCTTCGAGTACGGGCTGGATATCGAGGAAGATCCGCGGGAGGACGACTTCGTCGTGCCATCCCAGGGCATCCGCCTGTTCATCGACCCGTTCAGCGCCCAGTACCTCGGTGGCGTTGTCATCGACTACCACTCCAGCTTCCAGGGGTCCGGCTTCTCCTTCGAGAACCCCAACTCGACGGGTGGCTGCGGCTGCGGAAGCTCCTTCTCCGCCTAGAGACGCTCACACCGCGGGACGCATGTCCCAGCCGCTGGAAGTCCTGAGGCTCGAGCTCGGGCCGTTTCTCGCCAACTGCTTCCTCCTGCGCCGCGATGGAGAGCGGGAGACGCTCGTGGTCGATCCGGGGTTCGAGCCGGAGCGGGTTGAGGAGGCGCTCGAGGACTGGGAAGGCGTGCCGGTCGCCATCCTCCTCACGCACGCCCACGTCGACCACGTGGCCGGAGTAGAAGCGCTCGTGCGCGCGCACTCGATCCCGGTCTACCTGCATCCCGCCGATTCACACCTTTACGAAGCGTCGGCCCAGCAGGCCGCCGCGTTCGGGCTGGCGATGCGACAACCCCCGCCGCCCGACGAGTATTTCTCGCACGGCCAGCGGCTCGCTCTCGCCGGGGTCGAGCTCGAGGTATGTCATGCTCCAGGCCACTCTCCCGGCGGTGTCGTGCTTTCCACCGAGGGCAGGGCGTTCGTCGGCGACTGCGTCTTCGCCGGATCGATCGGGCGCACGGACCTGCCTGGAGGAGACACCGCGGAGCTTCTCCGCTCGATACGCGAGCAGATCCTGACACTTCCCGGTGAAACCATCCTGCATACGGGCCACGGGCCGGACACGAGCGTGGAGCGCGAGGCGAGCACCAATCCGTTCCTCACGGGCGCGTTCGGCTGGAGCGGCTGATGCCTGACGAGTTGTGGGCCGACATTCGTGTAGCCAACGAGAGATCGTGGGCTGAGTCCCGCCCGGAGGAAGAGCTGAAACCCTGTCTCCGGTGCGAGTGGCCTCTGACGAGTCAGGTCATGGGATGCAGGGGTGGGCGCTGCCCGAACTGCGGTCACATGTACCCGCACGGAGACTGCTCGGATTGACCGGCCCTCGCGAACCCGATGACGTCACGGGCGAGGAGACCGAACGTCTAGCAGCCCTGCTCCACGCCGTCGAGGATGCGGAGGAGCTGCTGGTCGTCACGCACGACAACCCCGATCCTGATGCCCTTGCCTCGGCCGCCGCGCTGGGCTTTCTGCTTCGGCACTGCGAGGGTCTCAGCACCACGCTCGCCTTCGGAGGCATCGTGGGCCGGGCCGAGAATCAGGCGCTGATCCGCGAGCTCGGGGTCGACTTCAAGCGACTCGGCGGAGAGAACGGGATCAGCCCCGGCACGATCGTCGCCCTCGTTGACACGCAGCCGCGGGCGGGAAACAACTCGTTGCCGGCCGGCCGGATCGCCAACGTCGTCATCGACCACCACCCCCGGCGACCCGAGACCGAGGCGTCGCCCTTCGTCGACGTAAGAGCGGAGTATGGCGCGAACTGCTCGATTCTCGTCAAGTACCTGCGGGCCGCCGAGCTGGAGCCCGACCGCCGGCTGGCGACAGGCCTGTTCTACGGCATTCAATCCGAGACCGCCGATCTGGGGCGCGAGGCCTCTCGGGCGGACATCAGCGCGAGCCTGTACCTGTATCCTCGCATCGATCCCGAGGCTTACTCCCGCATCCTTCATCCTTCACTCCCGAAGGGTTACTTCCGGTCGGTCCATCAGGCGTTGGAGGAGGCTCGCCGGTACGGGCACGTCATCGTGGCGCCCGCCGGGAAGCTCGTCTACCCGGATATGGTGGCGGAGCTGGCCGACCTGTTGATCCGCGCGCGAGGCACCGAGTGGGCAGTCGCCACGGGGACGTTTGGCGGTCGCCTCCTGATGTCGGTCCGAAGCTCGAAGCCGGTCGCCCATGCCGGCGATCTCGTTCGGGGCGTGATCGGCGATCGAGGATCGGCGGGCGGCCACGGCATGCTGGCCGGCGGACAGGTGACGCTGGAGGGACTCTCGGAGGAAGAGGTCGAGCGCATGGCGGCTTCGATTCTGGAGGACTTCCTGGAAGCGCTCGGGGCGTCCGACGAGCAGTCGGAATCGCTGACCGAGCTATGACGCTCGTCGGCCTCACCGGCACGCTCGGATCGGGCAAGAGCACGGTGGGCCGCCTGTTCGAGACGTGGGGTGCGAATCGTATCGACACGGACGAGCTCGCGCGGGAGGTGGTCCGGCCCGGCCGGCCGGCGCTCGAGCGCATCCGAGAGAACTGGGGCGACCGGATTCTGGCATCGGACGGGAGCCTTGATCGGCCAGCTCTCCGGCGCATCGTGACGGAGGACTCCGACGCCAGACGGAGGCTGGAGGGGATCGTTCACCCCGCCGTGCTGGAGCTCTTGAGCGAGCGTCTCCACGAAGCACGTTCCAGGGGGCGCGGTGTCGCCGTGCTGGAGGTGCCCCTTCTCCTCGAGACCGGGCTGGACGAGATGTGCGATCTGGTCGTCACCGTCGATGCTCCGCTGGAGGTGCGGAAGGCGAGAGTGTGCGGGGGCCGTGGGCTCTCCGAGAAGGAGTTCACGGTGTTGAACAACGCTCAGCTCTCGGGCGAGGAGAAGCGCAACCGGGCGGACATCGTCGTCGAGAACGGGGGATCGTTGTCCGAGTTGGAGGCGGCGGCCCGCGCCGCCTGGGACTCGATCGGACTCGCCGGTGAGCCCGGGCAAGGCTCGGGTGGGTTCTGGTATGTCGATCTCCACATGCACACCCGTCACTCCAAGGACTGCCTCAGCGATCCCGCGGACGTCGTCGCCACGGCGCGCCGCGTCGGCCTCCACCGGATCGCGATCACCGACCACGATGAGATCGAGGGTGCGTTCGAGGCTCACCGGTCGGCTCCAGATCTCGTGATCGTCGGCGAGGAGGTACGGACCGCAGAAGGTCTCGACCTCATCGGCCTCTTCCTCAAGAAGCACATCCCTCCCGGCGGCAGCTTCCGGGAGGTCGCCGCGGCGATCCGCTCGCAAGGAGGGATCACCTACCTGCCGCATCCCTTCGATCGCTGGAGGGGAAGTGACGAGGCCTACCTTGGGAGCGTCATCGATTGCGTGGACGTCGTAGAGGTCTTCAACGCGCGTGTTCACGACCCCGAGAGAAACGAGCACGCCAAAGCCTGGGCCGAAGAGCACGGACTGCCGGTCGGCGCCGGGAGCGACGCCCACACGCTTGGAGAGATCGGAAAGGGCAGGGTGAAGCTCAAGCCGTTCGACGGGCCGGAGGGGTTCGTCCGGTCGGCGGCGGCCGGCGAGATCGAGGGCGCGGCTTCCGCGCACTGGGTACACCTCGGCTCGACCTGGGCCAAGCTTCGAAAGCGCCTTCCCATTTGACACCCTCCTCGAGCGGCGGATAGCGTGATCGCCTTGTTGTGTCACGTAGGGAAGCGGGAGGTGCCTTGAGCGCTCACACACACGCGCAGGAACGCTGGGCGACCCGGATCGGGCTGATCCTGGCCATGGCCGGGAACGCCGTCGGGCTCGGCAACTTCCTTCGCTTCCCGGTGCAGGCCGCGCAGAACGGCGGCGGCACCTTCATGATCCCGTACTTCATCTCCTTCCTGCTGCTCGGGATCCCACTCATGTGGGTCGAGTGGACGATCGGCAGGTTCGGCGGCCGGCACGGCCACGCCACGATCCCCGGCATGTTCGACGAACTGGGCGACCGGAAGCGGAAGTGGGCGAAGTACCTGGGCGTGCTCGGGATCGTCATGCCGCTCGTGGTCTTCATCTACTACACGTACGTCGTCTCCTGGATGCTGGGGTTCAGCTTCTTCAGCCTCACGGGGGGGTACTTCGGTCTCGGCGAGTTCAGCCAGGTGGCGCAGTACCTGTATTCCTACCAAGACGTTTTCGATGGGTCGATCCACGGTGGCTGGGTGGCGGTGGCGTTCTTCCTCATCACGATCGTCTTCCTTTACTCCGTGCTGTCGCGCGGCATAGCCGGGGGCATCGAAAAGCTCGCGCTAATCGGGATGCCGATCCTCTTCTTGTTCGCGTTCATCCTCATGATCCGCGTCCTGACGCTGCCCCCAGCCGTGGGCACCCCAGCGGAAGGGCTCAACTTCATCTGGAACCCCGAGTGGACCAGCCTGTCGGACGCGAAGGTCTGGCTGGCGGCAGCCGGCCAGATGTTCTTCACGCTCTCCCTC
>JBDHIM010000165.1:0-4943 GCA_039587445.1 Gemmatimonadota bacterium | reverse complement strand
AGAGTGCTCGGTCGGCCGGGCGACTTCCGCTACGAGGGGGGCTTCGAGCTCTCCGACGGATCGGCCTGGATGACCCCTCTCCAGGTCCGTTACACCGACATGCAGGGGCGAGTGACGTTCGACGGGCAGGAGGCGCGGATCGAGAGTTTCCGTCTCCGATCGGAGCTCGGCGGCGAGGGGATGGCGACCGGCACGCTGGGAGTCGCTGCTTTCAGCGATCCCACCTTCGACCTCGACCTCCGTCTCGACGCGCTTCGCGCGATCGACAAGCGGGAGATGAACTTCGCGGTGACCGGTGACGGGGTGCTTGGTGGCTCTTACCGGGAGCCCACCATCAGCGGCCGGGTTCGGCTCAGCGAGGGCAACGTCCTTCTGGGAGAGGTTTTTCGCGGACCGGACGTGGTCGACCTCACCGACCCACGGATCGCCAGTTTGATCGACACGACCCTCGTCGAGGAGCGCCGGCTGATCGAGCGCGAGCGGCGATCCTTCCTCTATACCCTCCGCGCGGAGATGGACGTGGAGGTCGGGCCGGGAGCCTGGCTGCGGTCGCCCGATATGGATGTGGAGCTGGGGGGAGAGATCGACGTGCTCATGCATCCGGCCGAGCAGGACATGCGGATCGTCGGCCGCCTCAACCTCGTGCGGGGCAACTACCGCTTCCGATTCCAGGGCCTTCCGAGCAGCCGCGACTTCAGAATCGAGGAGGGCACGATCGAGTTCATAGGCTCGCCCACCCCGAACCCGAGGCTGGACATCCTGGCCACTCACCAGACGCGGACGGACCGGGGCAAGCTGGACATCGAGGCTCGCCTGACGGGCACGATCTCCGACATGGACGTGGCTCTTACCAGCGACCCGCCTCTCAGCGAATCGGACCAGATCTGCTACCTGACGCTCGGAGGGCCATGCGGGGCGTTCGCCACGGAGAACCAGGGGGCGGCCACCGCCCTGGGTCTTGGCCAGCAGGCTACGCTCGGTCTCTTCGGATCTCAGCTCCAGCCACTCATGGTCGGCGACCTGGGGCTGGACCTCTTCCAGGTGCGTTCCGCCGGCACCGAGCAGCTGCGGGCCTCCAACGCCAACTTTTTTGCCGGCGCCGAAGTAGAGGTCGGGAGCTACATCGGGCCGGACGTCTTTTTCACCTACACGCAGCCGCTGGACGGGCGACGGCCCGACGTCTCCCTGGAGTGGTACTTCGCGGAGGGCTGGACGCTGGAAGCACGCTACGAGAACCGCTTCCAGCGGCTGTTCTCGGCGGGGTCGAACCTTGAGACGGAACAGAGTCTCGGGCTCTTCGTCTTCCGGGAGTGGTCGTACTAGCCGCTCGCGGCAGCACGGCTGCGGTTTGCACTTCGGTGTGCGGCGCCCTCGGGGCGCGGGCGGATCCCTCCGCGAGCTGGCGGATGCCTGTCCTCGGAGCCCCCTCGCGGGGTCTCCTCGGGGCATCCGATGCTCGCTCCGGGAAGTCCGCCCACGCCTGGACGGGCGCCGCTCATGCAGGCGGATCGCGGTGGATGCGAGCGGTTTTTCTACCTGTACAGGTGTACATGTAGAGGGGTGGTGCAGGTAGGAGTGCGCGCAGGGTCGCCGGAGCGGACCGTCGCAGATCCGATGGGTGTAGGACGGGACCGCAAGCAACGGATGGTACGATCGGGTATGACAGACACGATGACAGAGACCTCATGAGTTACGTGAAGACCTTCGGTTTGATGGCGGTGCTGACGGTTCTGTTCGTTGGGATCGCGGGCTTCTTCGGCGGCTCGAACTGGATGGTGGGAGCCCTCCTGTTCGCTGCCGTCTTCAACTTCGGCAGCTACTGGTTCAGTGACCGGATCGTTCTCCGCATGTATCGGGCGCAGGTGATCGGGCCCGAGGAGGCGCCGGAACTCTACGCGATGGTGGACGTGCTCAGGCGGCGGGCGGATCTGCCGATGCCGACGGTGGCGATCGCGCCGAGTTCGCAGCCGAACGCCTTCGCGACCGGCCGGAGCCCGGAGCGCGCCGTCGTGTGCGTCACGCAGGGGATCCTCGAGAGCCTCAGCCGGGACGAGCTGGGCGGAGTGTTGGCCCACGAGCTGGCCCACATCAAGAACCGCGACATGCTGGTCGGCACGGTGGCGGCAACGATGTCGGCGGCGATCGTCACGCTGGCTCGGGTCGGCTTCTGGTTCGGTGGCGGGCGCGACCGGGGCGCCATGGGCGCGATCGCCGGAATCCTCATGCTTATCCTTGCCCCCCTCGCCGCGATGCTCGTGCAGATGGCGATCAGCCGCACCGGGGAGTACCGGGCCGATCGGGTGGGTGCAGAGATCTCGGGTCGGCCGCTCGACCTGGCCAGTGCGCTTCGCCAGCTCGAGAAAGGTGCCCGCCGAATCCCGATGCAGGTGAACCCGGCGGCGGCCCATCTGGCGATCGTGAACCCACTGCGCGGAGGGACCGGCGGGGCGTTCGCCTCTCTCTTCCGCACCCACCCGCCGACGGAAGAGCGGGTACGGCGTCTGGAGGAGCAGGCCGGCCCAGGTGCCTGAGGTCCCCTACCCGAGCGCCGAGCGCTTCATCGTCCTCATCAACCCGTCCGCGAGCGGCGGCCAGTCGCCGGTCGTCATGCGCCGCCGGATCGCCTCGGCCTTCGCGGAGCACGATGTCCCGTTCGATTTGGTGACGTCGGCAAGTCCGGCCGAGGCCCTCGAGATCGCGAAGGCTGCCGCCCGCGAGGGGGCGCGCGCGGTCGTGGCGGCCGGGGGGGACGGCACCGTCGCCCAGGCGCTGCGGGGGACGGCAGGAACGGAGGTGCCGGTCGCGATCCTTCCCCTCGGCACCGGGAACCAGCTGGCGAACAACTTCGACATCCCCGCCTCCGTGGACGGCGCTGTGCGCGTGGCGGTCGAGGGGCAGGTCGAGCAGATCGACCTTGGGCGAGCCGGCGAGGACGTGTTCGCGCTCATGGCCGGCGCGGGCCTGGATGCCGAGCTGATCGCGGCGGCGACGCCGGAGATGAAGAAGCTGCTGGGACCGGCCGCCTACGTCCTCGGAGGCCTGAAGAGCGCGTTGACGCCCCGCTCGTCCAAGTTTCGCCTCGTCGTGGACGACCGCGAGCTCGAGGTACAGGCGTCGATGATTCTGGTGGCGAACGTCGGGCAGCTGGCCGTCTCGCCCCTGCCGGTGGACATCAAGCTCGCGCCCCGCGCCTGCTTTCAGGACGGACTGCTGGACGTCTGCATCTTCGCGGCCCGGAGCCTCTCGGACTGGGCCGCCATGCTCTGGCGTGTTGCGCGCGAGCACTACGCGGGCGACGACCGAATGCTCTTCATCCAGGCGAAGAGGGTGAAGATCGAGGCGGACCCGCCGGTTGCGGTGCAGATCGACGGTGAGGCCGCGGGAGAGACGCCGATCGAAGCCGAGGTGATGCCTGGGGCCGGGCACATCCTCGTCCCACGCTAGGATGGGGCGGCGGAAGAACGGTGCGGGCTCGACGGTGGCCGAGCCGCAGGGGAGGGTGACGGGCACGGGTGAAGAACCGACGGGCCCGACCTCAGAAGTAGGCCCGGGCGACGCGGCCGAGTCCGGCAACGCGGCGGGCCCGGCCGAGTCCGGCGCCCTCATCGTGCGCGGCGCCCGCGAGCACAACCTCCGGAACATCGATGTGGAGATCCCCCGCGACAGTTTGGTGGTCGTGACGGGGCTCTCGGGCTCCGGCAAATCCTCCCTCGTCTTCGATACGATCTACGCAGAAGGCCAGCGCCGGTATGTGGAGTCGCTCTCGGCGTACGCACGGCAGTTCCTCGGCGTCCTCGAGAAGCCGGACGTGGATCAGATCGAAGGGCTATCCCCGGCGATCGCGATCGAGCAGCGGAGCGCGAGCCGGAACCCGCGCTCGACAGTCGGAACGGTCACCGAGGTCTACGACTACCTCCGCCTCCTCTGGGCACGGGCCGGGACTCCCCACTGCCCCGGCTGCGGCCGGCCGGTGCGCCCGCAGTCGGCCACAGAGATCGCCCAGCAGGTCCTTTCCTGGCCCGAAGGGACGAGGCTCGAAGTGCTCGCCCCCCTTGTCAGGGGCAGGAAAGGGGAGTTCCGCGGCCTCTTCGAGGAGGCGACCAGGGAGGGGTTCGTGCGGGCGCGGGTGGACGGCGAGCTGATCGAGCTTCGCGATCCGCCCCGGCTGAACCGCCGCGCGAACCACCACATATCGGTGGTTGTCGACCGGCTGGCCGTTCGGGAGCGGGATCGGGAGAGATTGGCCGATTCCGTGGGCACGGCACTCCGGATGGCGGCTGGCACGGTAGAGGTGCTGCAAGTGGATGCGTCCGAACACGGACGGCACCTGTTTAGCGAGCGATACGCCTGCCCGACGTGCGAGCTGAGCATCCCGGAGCTCGAGCCCCGTCAGTTCAGCTTCAACTCGCCGTACGGGGCCTGTCCGGAGTGCGACGGCCTCGGCCTTCAGAAGCGGCCCGATCCGTCCCTGATCGTGGGGGGTGACCCGATCTCCATCATGGAGGGCGTCATCCTCCCGTGGGGAGCGCCGGTCGGGCGGCTGAGGCGGCGGATCCTGCCGGCCCTGGCCGAGAAGCACGGGTTTTCGCTCGGCACCCCCTGGGGGGAGCTGGAGGACGCCCAGCGGGAGGCCGTTCTGGAGGGCGATCCGGAGCTCGATTGGGAGGGTGCGGTCGCCGACACCAAACGCCGCTACCGGGAGGCGCAGGCCGACCGAGTGCGCCTGGCCCTCGAGGCCTACATGGTCGCCTCGCCCTGCGAGGGGTGCGGCGGCGCCCGCCTGCGGCCCGAGAGCCTGGCGGTGACGGTGGGGGGGAGGCGGATCTCCGACGTGCTCGAGCTTCCGATCGACGAGGCACTGGAGCTCTTCGATGCGATGCTGAATCGCGCCACGAGTCGGACGGCGGATGTCGTCGTGCCGATCCTCAAGGAGGTTTGCTCGC
>JBDHIM010000164.1:0-5758 GCA_039587445.1 Gemmatimonadota bacterium | reverse complement strand
GGTGCGGTGGATGCCCTCGGCCGCCGCCGCGTCAATCTGAATCTCGAAGCTGTGGTAAATGTAGTCGTCGCTGACCGGGACGCCGGGCACACGTAGGAATATCCCCGAGTTCGCTGCCAGTACCGACGTCATGAACTCGACCCGCAGCGTGAAGTCCCCGAACATCTCGGCCGCGTACCACAACAGTCCCATGCCGCCGTGCGAGGTCAGGACTCCTGTCTTGTGGTCAAGGGTAAAGTGGCCGGGGCCGTAGTGGTTCCACCCGCGCTCGTCGAAGCCGTCGTCCTCCCCTTCGGCGATCAGCGGAACGAACCCGTCCGCAAGCTCTTGTTGGGTGATTCGGGCCACGGGTCCGTCCGCCTCTGGCGCCACCAGCTCCTCCTGTACGGGCACTGTGGTCGGGCCCTCCGCCCGCTTCTGTCCCCACATCATCAGGCCGACGAGCAGGGCGCCAAGAACCACGGCCGCGATCAGGATCTCTCGTGTCCTCATGCCTCTCTCCCGGGATTCCACTCGCCGCGCGCGACGGCCGGTATGAACGTCTCCAGGCCGGGCGGCGGGAAGGGGATGGTCTGTCCCCGCTCGGCGCTCATGTACGCCGTCATCAGGAGCTCCGTGACCGCGAGCCCGTCCGAGAAGTTCTCGTCCGGACGGTGTCCCGCGCGGAACGCCTGCACCATGTGCCGGTTCTCGGCGGTGTAGCCGTACTCCGCCTCCTCGTCCGCCACGACAGGCATCTCGCCCACGACCTCGCGGCTGAAGAACAACTTGGGGCCCGCGTCGAGCGAATTGATCGCCATCGAGTACTCGGGGCCCAGCAGCTCCATGCTGAGGCGAAGCCCGGCGCCCACGTAACACCAGGAGGTCGTCACCTCCACGATCCGGCGCCCGCCGTCCCGCGCCTTGTACTCGACGAGCGCCCGGGCGAAGTCTTCGGCCGGCCGGCTGGCGTAGTCCAATCCGCCGTCGCTCATCTCGGCCAGCTGCGCCGCGTATCTCGGGATCTGCCATTTCAGGCAGTCCGTGTGAGCCGTGACCTTGACCGGCGTCAGCTCCTCGCGGGTGGCGCCGGGCGGGGTTAGAAGGAAGCGGGCCACCTCCACCGAGTGGCACATCATGTCGTTCATGACGCCGCCGCCCTGAAGCTCGCCTTCCCAGAACCACGGCATGTGCGGGCCGCTGTGCTCCTCGGCCGCCCGGGCCAGGTACGGCGGTCCGGTGAGCGCGGCTCCACGGGCCCACACGATCTCCTTCCCTCGCGCCACGCCGGGTGTGAACAGCTGGTTCTCGAGATAGCCGTCGAGCAGGTTCGCGCGCTCTGCGAGCTCCAGCATGCGCCCGGCTTCGGCGGCGTTCCTCCCCAGGGGTTTCTCACAGGCCACGCCTATCAGCTCCCCTTTGCCGCTCTCGATCGCCGCGACGATCTCCTCCATCACATCGAGACGCGTGAAGTTGGGAGCGCAGATCCAGAGGGCGTGGATCGCCGGATCAGCTACCATGTCCGTCACCGTGTCGTACGCCTTCGCCTCGCCCACGCCGAGCTCTCGGGCCAACGCCGCGGCCTCCACGGCGGTCGCGCCGGGCCGGCTGACCACGCCGAGGACGTCAGCATCCCGCACTCCGACCCAGGAACGGATGTGGAAGCGGGCCACGAACCCGCCCCCGACGAATCCGACGCCCATTCGATCGCTATGGCTCATGGATATCCCTCAGGTGATTCGTCAGCGTCATCGGATCGGCCGACCTCGGTCAGTCGCGACGAGGCCGGCCTGAAGTCCTCGCGGAAGGACACGAGAAAGGCCGCCGCGCAGATGATCGTCAGCGCGCATGGCACCAGGAACACCTTCGTCCAATCGGTGCCGGCATCGGTGGTGAAGTAATCCCGCACCTGGCCAGCGAACAGGCTTCCGAGGAACCTCCCCATCCCGAGCGCGATGATCGCGATCAGGCTCTGGGCAGAGGCGCGAATGTCGGGCGGCGCCACCTTGTCCACGTAGATGAACGCGGCGACGAAGAAGAACACGTAGCAGAAGCCGTGCAACGTGAGCGACGCGATTACGAGCCAAGCCGGGCTTCCGATCGCGAAGACGATGTAGCGGATGGGCCAGGCGATCACCCCGATCGCCAGTGTCCTCCGCATGCCGTACTTCCGCAGTGACCATGACAGCAGGAACGCCATGACGAAGATCTCGGCGAACTGCGCGATGGTCATCACCGCCGGAATGTTCCGGCTCGAGATCCCGATCGCTTCGGACTCGAGAAAGGGAGCCGTGAGGATGTAGTAGAACTCCAGCTCGGTGGCGACGACGAAGGTGATCCCGACGAAGATCGCGAAGTCCTTCACCTGGAGCATCTTGATCGACTCGAGGAACGCCCATGGACTCACGCCTTCCTTCTGCGGCGGCGTGTTCGGGAGTGCGAACGACTGCAGGCCCATCACGATCGACAGCGCCCCGGCGAGCAGCAGCATGTCGCCCTGCATGCCGGGAAGGACGTCGCCTTCCCCGAGCCACCGCCAGCCGGTCAGCGTCCATCCGGCGGCGATCCACCCCAGCGTCCCCCACACGCGGATCGCCCCGAACTCCTTCTCGGAGTCCTTCAGGTTGATCATCGCGATCGAGTTGGTGAGAGCCAGCGTGGGGGCGTAGAGCATGCAATACAGGAGCATGAGGACGAACATCGCGCGGAAGTCCGTCATGCGCGCGACCACCATGAGGAGGATGCCGCCCGTGACCGACAGGAACCCGATCACCCTCTCGGTGGAGAAGTACCGATCCGCCACCTGGCCGCCGATCATCGGAGCGACGATCGTCGCGAGGGGAAGGAGCGCGTAGATCCAGCCGACCTGCCCGCCGCTGAAGCCCAGATCGTTCAGCAGGTAGGAGGAGAGGACGGGGGCCCACGCTCCCCAGATGGCGTACTGAAGGAACATCATTGCCCCGAGCTGGATCTTCCGGCTCGAGCCCTGGCTGCCCGGTGGGTCGCTCAACGGCGCGCCCTCAGACGATCCTGCGCTCGACCGGGTCCCAGTACACGCGGCGACCCTCCCGGTACGACTTCGTGGCCATGTGGCAAGTGATCGCCTCCTCGATGCCACGGTCGATGTTGCAGCTTGGCGTCCCGCCGTACCGGATGCAGTTGAGCCACTCCCGGAGGTGGAGGTAGTAGGTACTCACCCGCCTGCCTCCCCGGTACGTGAACAATAGCCCGCGGCTCGCAAAGTATTCCTGGGTGGGCGTCGTCACGGCGTCCACGCCCTTGAAGCCGCTCTGATACGTGAGCATCGGCCGATCCGTCTCCAAGAGACCCTCTTCCAGCATCTCCTGGTAGCGGGTGGACAGGGCGTCCGCCGTGACCTTCAGACGCTCGCCGACGTCCATCGTCGCGTCGTGTCCCATCATCCGGATCCCCCGATGGTATCCGTTGGCGAGGGTGGCGCTGTACACGAGCGTCAGATCCCGGTCCGGATACTCGAGCACGGCCTGCCACACATCCGGCACGTCGCGGCCGTCTTTGAAGAAGTAGATGCCGCCCGATGCCGTCGCCGAGTGCGGGATTCCCAGGTCGAGGAGCTGGTTGACCGCGTCGTATTCGTGTGACAGGAGGTCCCCCGACAGACCGGTTCCGTAATCGTACCAGCAGCGCCACCGGAAGAAGCGCTCGAGGCTGAACGGGACCTTGTTCGCGGCCGATTCCTGAAACAGCTCCCAGTCGATCGTGCGCGGGCTTCCCTCCTCGTGAATCTCCCAAACCCAGGCGCCCCACGGATCGTTTCGGTTGGTGGTCGTCTCGACCAGGGTGATGGGTCCGAGGACGCCCTTCTCGATCACCTGCCGGGCTTTCGCGTGGCTCTCCATCTGGCGGTTCTGGTGCCCGAGCTGGAACACGATCCCAGAGCTTCTCACCGCTTCCGCCATCGGCCACACCTCATCCTCGGTGCGGGTCATGCACTTCTCGCAGTACACGTGCTTGCCCATCTCGGCCGCGGCCACAGTGATGCGAGAGTGCCAGTGATCCGGCGTGGCGATGATGACCGCGTCCACGTCCGGCGCCGCGACGAGCTCCTCGAAATGGCGATACCGCTTCGCCGGCTCGAGCTGCCGAGTGTCTCCACCCGGTCGGATCGGCTGGGTGGAAGCCACGACCGCCCTCTCGGCCCGCACGTCGAACAGGTCGCACACGGCCGTGAGCTCGACGTTCAGGTTCTCCTGCTCGAGCCACTCCTCCAGAAAGGTGTCGCGTGGATCCTCGAGCTTGGCCTCGCGACGCTCCTGGAGCCAATCCGGATGCGCGAAACCCAGGCTCCGAACCAGCGACTCACCCTCGAGGCCGTATCCGATGATGCCGACGCGGATCACCTCCGGGTACGTGCGGGTCTCGAGCTCCGAGAATAGGGCCGCGCCCTCGTCGTCGATCCCCAGTTCGTCGAGCAACCGTCGTCGCTCATCGGCGTCCAATCCCCTGCGACGCAACGCGGCGTATCCCAGCGCGCCGAGAACCGGGACCGTGGCCAGGGCCTTCAAGACATCCCGGCGTCCCATTCCACTCGAGCCCGATTGCTTGCGGGCGGAAGGCGGCTCCGCAGGGGGCGGCATATCCGCGCCGCCGCCAGCCTCGACCTCCGGCTCCGTGGGCCTGGCCGTTAGCTCGTCCGCCGAATCCTCTCCCATGCTACCGGTCGGCTCGTCTACAACCTCTTCGCCGCCGTTTCGAATCTCATCACTCATCGTTCGTCCTCCACCGGGTTTCGCGTGGGCGTCATGCGTCGGATTCCTGGACAGAGCCGCGGGCGCGTGCCAACCGCACCAGGCGATCCAGTCCGACGACGTGCCCCGTAGAGAAGAGCAAGGTCACCAGCAACGCGCACAGCTCGATCAGCGTCTTGTTGATGATCAGGTAGGCGCCCTCGGCCGGAATCGTGTACACGAGCCCGGGCCATGGAGGCGTGGCGAGGTAGTACAGGAGGAGCATGATGATCCCGAAGACGGTCGCCGTCCGGGTGAGGCCGCCCAGCATCAATCCGAGTCCGACGAGGACCAGCCCCCACATGTTCAGCTGATCGATGAAAGCAAGCGTGCCTGGATTGGATGCCAGGTCCATGAAGAGTTCCGACATGAAGCCCTGCGAGCTCTCCAAGTAGCCGGCAGCCGTCCAATACGGGTTGACGAGCTTCGAAACACCCTCGTAGAAGAAGTGCCACCCGATGGCGAAGCGCAGCGCCACCAAGGCAGTCAGCTGGACACGCGAGTAATCCGATCTCATCTCACACCCTCCTGGTGAGAAACCGCCGTCAGCCGGCGCAGCCGGTCCAGCCGGACGAGAGCGTCGGGTGGCCGTCTACGTCGATTAGCATGCACTCGAACCCAGGCAGGGAGTCGATAAGGCGAACTCCTTCCCGCGGGGACATCAGCGCCACGGCCGTGGCCAGCGCGTCGGAGGCGAACGCGGTGGGACCCGTGACCGTCACGCTCAGGACGTCGTCGGGTGAACGGCCGGTGCGGGAGCTCACGATGTGGTGCCACGATCCGTCCGGGTCGAACCGGGCCTCGTAGCCGCCCGAGGTCGCGACGGCTCCGCCCGTCATCCGCAGGGGCGAGGGAAGAATCCCGCCATGCCGCGGATCGCGCACGGCGACTACCCATGCGAGGGCGTCCTCCCGAAGGCCGGAGGCACGGATGTCTCCTCCCGCGTCGATCAGGAAGCGGTCGATTCCGTGCGCTTCGAGCACCGCAGCCATCGCATCGACGATGTAGCCCTT
>JBDHIM010000024.1:0-24268 GCA_039587445.1 Gemmatimonadota bacterium | reverse complement strand
ACGAACAGAACGGCGAACGGCACCTCCGACCAGCCGGGCCACAGCTGCTCGACCGCGTCGGCGAGGCGAAACGCCTCCGCGATTCGAACGCGGTCGGCATAGGCCAGCTCCTGGGCGTCGATGAACCGCGGAAGGACCAGGAAGCAGGAAACCAGCGCAACGAGTAACCGCATGCATCTGATCATGGCATGGGCAGTATGAGCCGCCACGAGTTGCCGGGCCAGCCACTCGCTCCGGAGATTGGAGCAGTTGGTGAGATTGACGTAACTCCGACCCCGGGAGGGAGGACGTGGCAAACGCGATCGGCATCGGAGGCGTGTTCTTCAAGTGCGCCGACAAGAAGGAGCTGGGGGCATGGTACACGGAGCACCTCGGCCTCGAGATCGACGAGTACGGCAGCGTCGGCTTCGACGTGAGCCGTCTCCCGCGGACGGCCTTCTGCGTGTGGGGGCCGTTCGAGGATTCCACGACCTACTTCGATCCCTCCGATAAGCCGTTCATGATCAACCTCGTGGTGGACGATCTCGATGGCGCGCTGGAACAGGTGGAGCAGGGAGGCGCGGAGGTCGTGGGCGAGATCGAGGAATACGACTTCGGTCGCTTCGGCTGGTTCATCGATCCCGCGGGAACGAAGATCGAGCTCTGGCAGCCGGCCGCTGCAAAGCCGGAAGGCGCCTGACCCGGGCTCCCGGCAGCGGAGCCGACCCCTACGCTTGCCCGCCCGGCACACCTGCCGGACGGCTGGCCCGAGCCGGGGGAGTCCGGTATTTCTGAAGTTGGAAGAGGGCCGGGCACTCGAGGCGGTGGTGCGCGAACAAGGAGACGGAGAGGAACGATGAAGACCTTCGGCGGCGTGGTCCTCGGCTACCTCATGATGTTCGCCTTCGTGTTCCTCTCCTTCTCGATTGCCTACCGCATCATGGGCGCGGACAGGGCCTTCCAGCCCGGCGTCTACGACGTCACCAACCTGTGGATCATAACGAGCTTCATGCTCGGGCTGGCCGGGGCAATTCTGGGCGGGTACGTGTGCGAGACGGTCGCCCTCGATGAGAGAGCGCCCAAGATGCTGGCGGTCCTGGTTCTTCTTCTCGGCTTCGCCTTCGCCGTCCCGGTTCTCACTACCACTTCGCCGTCGGCGCCACGCGAGGGGGATGTCAGCAACACCGTCGCGATGCAGAACGCCCAGCAGCCCCCCTGGGTGGCGCTGCTTAACCCGCTGTTCGGCGCCATCGGCGTGTTGATCGGAGCCGGGGCGCGGAGTGGTCGCGGCGAGCCCCCTTCCGACCCGGCGGCATAGGCTGCCACCGGTGGTGAGCCCGCTCCGTACGGATTAGCTTGGCAGGGCGCCGCCCCTCGGGGGCGGCGCGTTCGCTTTCCACACGACGGACCTGATTCCCGGCCAGCGCGACTTCAGAGGGCAGGACCGACATGAGCTTCGATCTCAGCCAGCATGGCATCAACGTTGAGGACGTGCGCCGCAATCCGCCTCCGGCGGCGTTGTACGAGTCAGCGATCAGGCGCGAGGAGGATTCGACCATCGCCGCCAACGGCGCCCTCGTGGCCTACTCGGGGAAGAAGACCGGCCGTTCTCCGATGGACAAGCATCTGGTCAAGCACGTCGATTCAGAGGGTGAGGTCTGGTGGGGGCCCGTCAACTTTCCGATCGAGCCGGAGCTGTTCAAGCTCAACCGAGAGCGTGCGCGAGACCTCCTCAATCTCTGCGATCCGGTCTTCTGCATCGACGGCTTCGCCGGCTGGGATCCCAAGTACCAGATCAAGGTGCGGATCATCTGCTCGCGCCCCTACCATGCCCTCTTCATGTACGACATGCTCATCCGCCCGACCGCCGAGGAGCTGGAGGGCTTCGGGGATCCGGACTACGTCATCTACAACGCCGGCCAGTTTCCAGCTGCCCACGAGACCACCGGACTCTCGCCTACCACCGTCGACCTGAGCTTCGAGGACCGGGAAGTCGTGATTCTCGGCACCGAGTACGCCGGGGAGATGAAGAAGGGCGTCTTCACGATCATGAACTACCTGATGCCGAAGCAGGGCGTCTTGTCCATGCATTGCTCCGCGACGGCGGATCCGGAGACGGACCGCTCCTCGCTGCTCTTCGGTCTCTCGGGAACGGGAAAGACGACGCTCTCCGCGGATCCGAAGCGGCTGCTCGTGGGCGATGACGAGCACTGCTGGTCCGACGAGGGGATCTTCAACATCGAGGGCGGCTGCTACGCCAAGATGATCGACCTGTCCATGGAGCACGAGCCGGACATCTTCCAGGCACTCCGCTTCGGAGCCGTGCTCGAGAACGTCGTCCTGGACGACCGCCGCAGGGTCGACTACTCGGATGATACGATCACGCAGAACACGCGCGGAGCCTACCCGATCACCTTCATCCAGAACGCCAAGATCCCCTGTGTGGCCGGCCACCCGACGGACATCATCTTTCTCACCTGTGACGCGTTCGGCGTCCTGCCGCCGGTGAGCAGGCTCACGGAGGCGCAGGCGATGTACCATTTCATCAGCGGTTACACGGCGAAGGTCGCCGGGACCGAGGTCGGCGTCACTGACCCCGAGACGACCTTCTCATCCTGCTTCGGCGCCCCGTTCCTCGTCTGGCATCCGGCCAAGTACGCGGAGATGCTGGCCCAGAAGATCGAGGAGCACGGAACGGATGTCTGGTTCGTGAACACGGGATGGAGTGGCGGGGCCTACGGGGTCGGCGCGCGAATCAATCTGCCCCACACGCGGGCGATCATCGACGCGATCCACAACGGCGAGCTGAAGAGCGCGCCGACGGAGCTCGATCCGGTTTTCGGTCTCCAGATGATCACGAAGGTGTCGCACGTCCCGTCGGAGATCCTCAAGCCGCGCGACACCTGGGCGGACAAGGAAGCCTACGATGCGACGGCACGAAGGCTGGCCGGACTGTTCCGCGACAACTTCGAGAAGTACGCCGATCACTGCGAGCCCGACGTCTGCGAGGCCGGGCCCGGAGCGCCTGCCGAGATGGCGGGCTGAGCGGGGCCGGATGATCGAGCTGATCTGTACCCGCACCTGAGGCACCTGCCGCAAGGCGGTCGCCTTGCTCGAGGAGAGCGGCATCGCCTTCAGATACCGCGATTACAAGAAGGAGCCTCTCTCGGAGGCCGAGATCCGGCGCACGGTGCGATCTCTGGGGGTGGCGTTCAAAGAGGTCCTGCGCCGCAGGGATCGAGCCTTCAAACAGCTTGGAATGACGGGTGAGGAGTCAGACGATCGGCTCATCGAGCTGATGGCCCGGCATCCGACACTCCTTCAGCGCCCCATAGCAGTTCTCGGGGATCGGGCCGTGTTGGGCCGTCCGCCAGAGAAGCTCCTCGAGCTCGTCGATTCCGCCGACTAAAGGAGAAGGTGGTTGGATAGAGTCATACGTGCCGACGCCGTGCCCGCCGAGGATGTCTCGGCAGGCACGCGCACCTCTCGGCAAATCCTCATCGGACCGGATGAGGCTCCCAACTTCGCGCTGCGGCGCTTCCGCATGGCGCCCGGCGGAGGCATGCCGCCTCACACCAACACGGTGGAGCACGAGCAGTACGTGCTTCGGGGTCGGGCAAGGATCGGGCTCGGGGACGAGGTCGTCGAGGTGTCGAAGGATGACGTCCTCTTCATCCCGGCGGGCACCCCGCACTGGTATGAAGCCCTGGGGGACGAGCCGTTCGAGTTTCTGTGCGTGGTGCCGAACGCGCCGGACAAGATAGAGATTCTGTAGCGGTACCCGCGCTCGCTCCAGGTCGGCGGCTAGGGCCGCGGCTCCGGATGAGGGCTCCCGATATCGAGCGCGACCTTCCAGCTCCCGTCCGCCTGACGCTCCCAGATGGTCACATAGGTGCCGGTGGCGATCACCGAGTCCGGATTCTCTCTAGGGGTCGCGCGATAGCTGCCCACCGTGTATCCAAGATCGGAGCCGGCGCGCGCGGCGGCTCGGGTCGGGCTCCATTCGAGTCGCACCGTCGACAGATAGGGCTCCATCGCCTCCTGAATGGCCGTCTTACCGACAATCTCCCCACCGTTGACGACCATCCGTCCGTCGGGTGCGAAGAAGTCGACCCATCCGGCCGCGCCCAGCTCTCCCGTCACCCGGTTGAACTCCTCGTCCGCCGCAAAGATCTGATCGGCATCCGATTCGGCGCCCCGGCCTCCCGCCGGTCCGCTCTGGTTCGCGTCCAACGTATCCGTTGCAGCCGGTTCACTCGGTCCGCACGCGATCGCGAGCAGGCAGGTCAGCGACAGGAGACGGGCCGGTAGCGGGCGTCGCGGGCTACGATTCCTCATGGTTCTCTCCTCCACATGATCGGCGCGCCGTCCCGTTACATCTCCGGATGTTGAAGGTGCCAGTCGGTGCGCCGCTGATACTCCATGGCGAGACCGATCACCGTCGCCTCGTCCCAGGCGCGAGCGGTGAACTGAAGACCGGTCGGGAGACCGCGCTCGCCGAGTCCGTTCGGGACGGTGATCCCGGGGATGCCGGCCGCGTTCGCCCCCCCACCGATGGAGGGTCCGCCGAACTCGCCGAAATACTCCGAGAATCGTGCCTCGATCGGATTGGCGACGGAGGAGCGCGTGGGCCCGACCAGGGCGTCGAAGTCGCGGAGCAGCTCGTCCAGCGCCCGCTGGATCTTAACCCGGACTCGCTGCGCGTTGATATAGTCCTTGGCCAGCACCATCTGGCCTCCGTAGGGCTTGATCCGGTCCTCGGGTGCGGTGAGCTCGGCCACGCGGCCGCTCTCGACCAGCTCCTCGAACGCGGCGGCCGCTTCCGCGCGGATGATCGTGCCGGCGACCGGTCCGAACGGAAGGTCCGGAAGCTCGACCTCCTCGATCTTCGAGAAGTCGGCCAGCAGCTCGATCGCCCGGGTGAAGTTCTCGCCCACGCCCGCCTGTTCCTTCTCGCCGGTTCCCTTCAGAACGGCGAGCCGCGGCCGCCCAGGAGAGCTCGGCTGACCGTTCTCCACGTAACGCGAGTCCGTCAGGTCACGGTCGGCCGACGCCGGGTCCCGATCATCCTTCCCGGCGATCACACGCAGGACGAGCCAGCAATCCTCGGCGGATCGGCACATCGGACCGAGCTTGTCCATCGTCCAGGAGAGTGTCATCGCCCCGGCCCGACTCACCCGTCCGTAGGTAGGCCGAAGGCCCGAGACGCCGCAGAACGACGAGGGCGTGACAATCGATCCCCAGGTCTCGCTACCGATCGCGAAGCCGATCAGGCCAACGGCCACCGCCGATCCAGGTCCGCTGGAGGAACCACCGCTCCAGGCGCTGGTGTTCCAAGGGTTGAGGCCGGGACCGGTGAGCGATGCGTTCGCCTGCTCGTATCCCATCCCACCGGCGAGCTCCACGGAGGCGAGCTTGGCCGTCAGCACGGCCCCGGCAGCGTCCAGGCGCTGGACGACGGTCGCGTCCTCGTCGAACGCCTGGTCCTCGTACGGCTTCGCTCCCCAGGTGGTCGGGTGGCCGCGCACGGCGATCAAGTCCTTCACCCCGTACGGGATGCCGTGCAGCGGCCCCCGGTCCCTGCCGGCGGCGAGCTCCTCATCCGCCTTTCGCGCGGCGTGGGTGGCTCGCTCCCTGGTCACCGTCGCTACCGCGTTCAGCCGGGGCCCGAGATCTTCGAGCCGCTCCAGATACGCTTCGGTGAGCTCGGCCGAGGTGAACGTCCCCTCCCGCAGACCGCGGCCGAGGTCCGCCACGGTGCCGTAGAGGACATCACGCCCGATCTGCGTCGCGATCATGGTCCTTCGCCCCGGTAGGCGCGGAATACGAGGCTCGGCTCATCGGAGTTGGCCAGCGCCACCTCTCGGATACGTGCCCCGGCTCTCAGGCTGCCCACGATCCCCTCGCGGATCTTGGCCAGATCATCCTCCGACAGTCGTTCCCCATACAGCGTCCGCACATACTCCAGGAGAGCATCCGCACCGGGAGGCTCGTCGGCATCTTGGGCATCCTGCGGGGTCGGGCCCCCACTCGCGGCGGGAATCGCGAGGACCGGCACGCCGGCAGCGAGCGGAACCAGCGCGGCGGTCCCGGCACGCTTGGCGAATTCGCGACGGGAGAGTGGGCGGGTGGTGGTGCTCTCGTGCACGGTGCGATTACCCTTCGGGAGTGGATGAACCGCCGGAGACGGCCTGCCATCGGCGAGCCATTCCGGAAGACAGGTCATGATGCCGGGGCGCGCTCAGCGGCGACAGGGCCCGCCAGGATGAATCGAGCACCGAGGCAGCGCTGATGAGAATCCCCAACTTCGCCATGGAGCGGTGGCAGTCGCACTACGAGCATCGCGTCCGCTACAACCTGTCTGAGAGCGGAGTCCTGCCGTTCACCCTGGCCGAACTGTTGGAATGGACCGATCTGGCTCCGGCCGACGTCCCGCTGGGCTACCCGCAGACCAACGGCTCCGATGAGCTGAGGGAGGCTGTCGCCGGTCTGTACACGGATGCGAGTCCGGGGAACGTGCTGATCACCGCCGGGAGCGCCGAGGCCAACTTCGTGACCCTCTGGCACCTGCTGGAGCCCGGAGACCGCGCGGTCGTGCTCGTTCCCACGTATGGGCAGACGCCGGGGCTGGCCGAGGGGCTCGGAGCGCAGGTCGCGACGTTCGCTCTCGAGGAAAGCCTCTCCTGGCAGCCGTCTCCCGGATGCGCCGAGGCGACGATCACACCGGACACGCGGCTGGTGGTGGTCACCAACCCCTCGAATCCGACCGGCTCGACGCTGAGCGCGGAGGCGATCGACGAGATCCTTCGCGCCTGCGAGCGCAGCGGTGCCTGGCTACTCGTCGACGAGGTGTATGTGGGCGCGGAGGCGGAGGGCACCGAGACCCCCAGCTTCTGGGGTCGCTACGAGCGGACGCTCGTGACGGGATCGCTATCCAAGGCGTACGGGCTTCCAGGGCTCCGACTCGGCTGGCTGCTCGGTCCGGCCCAGGAGATGGAGGCGTTGTGGGCCCGCAAGGACTACACGACCATCTCTCCCCCCGCCGCGTCCGATGCCCTCGCGACCCGGGTGCTTCGGCCCGAGATTCGGCGGCGAGTCCTCTCCCGTACCAGGGATATCCTCGTGCGAAACCGCGCGATCGTCGACGAGTGGTTGACCAGCCGCGAAGCGCTCGGCCCCTGGGTCCGGCCGCGGGCGGGCGCGATCGGCATGGTGCCGTACGATGTCGGCGCGAACTCTTCCGAGCTCGCGGAGCATCTTCGGAGCGAATGGAGCGTTCTCGTCGTCCCCGGAGATCACTTCGGACTGGACGGCTTCATCCGCGTCGGCTTCGGAGGAGAAGAGGCAGAGCTCGTGGAAGGGCTTGCCTGCATCGGCGAGGCCCTGGAGGCCTACGCCGCTCAAAGCGTATCTTGAGCCGCGATGCTCAGACTTCACCCCTACATCTATCATCGTCCCGCGGTCCTCGACGCGGCGCTGGAGCTGCTGGACCGGCATGCCGGCGACGTCCTTCCGATCGCCGGCGGCACCGATCTGGTGCCCAACATGAAGCACAAGCTCTTCACGCCCGGCCATCTCGTCGCCCTGCGCGGCCTCGCCGAGTTGAAGGGGATCGAGGTCGTGGATCAGCGGCTTCGTGTCGGAGCGGCCGAGTCTCTCCATGCCGTCGCGGGACACCCGGCGATCCTGGAGCACGTGCCTGCCTTGGCCACCGCCTGTTCCGAGGTCTCGAGCCCGCAACTCCGCCGGATGGGAACGATCGGCGGCAACATCTGCCTGGATACCCGGTGCACCTACTACAACCAGACGCTGTTCTGGAGGAAGGCGCTCGGGTACTGCCTGAAGAAGGACGGCGAGATTTGTCACGTCGTGCCCGGCGGCACGCGCTGTGTCGCCGCTCATTCCGCCGACACGCCTCCCGTGCTCATGAGCCTGGACGCGAGCGTCGAGATTGCGGGAGCGGCCGGGGTTCGCACGCTCTCCGTATCGAATCTCTTCACCTCGGACGGCATCTGGAACCGGCGGATGGAAACGAACGAGCTTCTGGTGGCCGTTCACATCCCCCTGCCCGAGCCCGGCCTGCGCATGAGCTTCCAGAAGCTCAGACCTCGCGCATCGATCGACTTTCCACTCCTGAACCTCGCCGTCGCCGCCCGCATGGATGACGAGGGACTCGTCACGGAGCTGCGGATGGCGATGTCGGCCCTCGGTTCCTATCCGAGGCGCGTCGGAAAGGTCGAGGAAGCCGCCGTCGGGAATCCTCTCACTCCCTCCGTCATCGACGCGGTCGCGGAGCAGGCATTTCGCCAGTGCCACCCGCTGGAGAACATCATCGTGGACACCGACTGGCGGAGAGCGATGGTGCCGGTGCTGGTACGGCGCGCCCTCAAGGAGATCGCGGCTTAGGCTGCCGCCTGGGCCCGGTGGAACCTGAATGAGCGGAAGTCAGTCGCCGAAGCTGGTCCCGAGGGCACGGGCCGTTGCGATGATGTCGCTGTCGATCGGCACGGTCTTCACCTCTCGCACGGCCTCGTCCAGCGGCACGGCCAGGACATGAGGTGGATCCAGGGCCACCATGCAGCCGAATTCCCGGTCGGCCACGCAACGGATCGCGGCCGCGCCGAAACGAAGCGCGATGAGTCGGTCATAGGCGGTGGGCGGTCCGCCACGCTGAAGGTGTCCGAGGGCCAGGGCGCGCGTCTCCTTCCCGGTTCTCTCCGCGATCTGCTGCGCCAGCTGATCACCGATGCCGCCGAGTCTCGGCTGCCGGGCCGAGCCGGACGGCACCGTCTTCATCGTCACTTCGCCGCCCAGAGGCTTCGCGCCCTCGGCGACGCAGACGATGCTGAATCGTCTCCCCGAGCGTTCGCGCTCCATGATCTTGTCGCACACCATGGCGATGTCGTAGGGGATCTCGGGAATGAGGATGACGTCCGCCGTGCCCGCCACTCCGCTGAAGAGCGCGATCCATCCGGCGGTCGCTCCCATCACTTCGACGATGAACACGCGCCCGTGGCTCTCCGCTGTGGAGTGGAGCCGGCCAATCGCCTCCGTGGCTGTCTCGGCGGCCGTATGAAATCCGAACGTCACCGTGGTCGCGGCCAGGTCGTTGTCGATGGTCTTCGGCACGCCCACGACCGGCAGCCCGAGGGCAGCCAACTCCGCAGCGATGCGGAGGCTCCCATCCCCGCCGATGGCGATGAGCGCGTCGAGCTCCAGCTGCTCGAAAGCGGCCAGGACCTCGGGGGACCGATCCCGGCGCTCGACGGTCCCATCGGAGAGCTCGCAGGGCCAGTTCATCGGATTGCCTCGATTGGTGGATCCGAGGATCGTGCCGCCGAGGTGGGTGATCCCGCGCACGTGGCGAGGCGTCAAGGGCACGACGTCGCCCGGGGCGTCCGGGAAGAGTCCGGCGTACCCGTTCTCGATGCCCACGACCTCCCAGCCGCGTCTGCTGGCCGCGAGGACGGCGGCCCTGATGACGGCGTTGAGTCCCGGTGCGTCTCCGCCGCCGGTGTTGATGGCGAGCCGGCGAATCCCTTCGCTCGCGCCGGCAGGCGCCTCTCTCTCGGTTCTGGATTCGGCCATGTGGCACTCCCGTGAAGTGGCTCGGCTGAAGTGCTAATCTACGTGCTCGAGCGGCGGAGGGACCCTCCGCGCATACTCGGTTCGGAGTCCCAAGATGAACGCTAAAGAACGTTTCGGAATACTCGTCGGAGGGGGGCCCGCTCCCGGCATCAACAGCGTGATCAGCGCGGCAACGATACGCAGCGCGCTGGACGGCGCCGACGTTGTGGGCATCTTCGATGGCTTCAAGTGGCTGATGCAGGGGAACGATCAGCACGTCGTGCCGTTGACGATCGAGGACGTGAGCCGGATCCACTTCTCGGGCGGATCCTGCCTGCGGACTTCGCGAGCCAACCCGACGACCGATGCCGCGTCACTGGATCGTGTCGTTCAGACACTGACGGATCTCGGCATCACGGGCCTCATCACGATCGGAGGCGACGATACGGCGTACTCCGCCAACGAGGTGGCCGAGCGGGCGGCAGGATCCGTCCGCGTGGTGCACGTGCCCAAGACGATCGACAACGATCTCGCCCTTCCGGCGGATACCGACACCTTCGGCTACCAGACCGCGCGTCACGCCGGTGTTCGGGTGGTGAAGACCCTGATGACCGATGCGCAGACGACCGCCCGCTGGTACTTCGCCGTCGCGATGGGGAGGAAGGCTGGCCATCTGGCTCTCGGGATCGGAAAGGCGGCCGCGGCGACGATCACCCTCACCCCGGAGGAGTTCGGCGCCGGGAGCGCCCGGCTGGATTCGATCGTCGACACGCTGGCGGGGTCGATCATCAAGCGGCTGGCTGACGGGAGATATGACGGGGTGGCGGTCGTGGCGGAGGGGGTGATTCTCGGGCTTTCCGAGGGGCAGCTCGCCGTGCTGGATGGCGTCGAACGCGATGATCACGGTCACGTGAGGCTGGCGGAAGTGGACGTCGGCGGGATCCTGAAGCAGGGAGTAAAGGCCCGACTGGCTGCCTTCGGCATCCAGCCCACGATAGTGGCCAAGAACATCGGCTACGAGCTGCGCTGCGCGGACCCGATCCCGTACGATCTCGAGTACACGAGGGATCTGGGGTTCTGCGCTGCCAGATGTCTGAGTGACGGCGGCAACGGCCTGCTGGTCACCATGCAGGGAGGTAGCTTCGTGCCGGTGCCGCTGGCGGACCTACTGGACCCCGAGACGGGACGGATGGCGGTCCGGATGGTGGATACGCAGTCCGCCAGATTCCGGATCGCGCAACGCTACATGATCCGACTCCGTGACAGGGATTTCGAATCGCCTCGTAAGCTCGAGGAGCTGGCCGACGTATGCGGAATCTCCGCGGCCCGCTTCAAAGGAGAATTCGAGAGCGTGGCGAAGCCGTGGGCGGCGTTCTGAGCCGACGATGAGCGAGGATCCGCGCCTCGTGATGGGATTCGGGTCGGTGGAGATGGTCCTGTTCGACCTGGACGGCACCCTGATCGATTCGCGCGAGCTCATCCTGGGCTCCTACCGTCACACGATGGAGGCCCACCTGGGCTGGATACCCCCCGACGAGGCCTGGCTCGTGAACATGGGCAAGCCGCTGATCATTCAACTGAGGGGGTTCGCGAGCGACGAGAGTCAGGCCCTGTCGATGATGGAGACCTACCGCCAGCACAACGCCAGCACCCACGACGACGCTCTCCGGCCGTTTCCAGGCATGGATGACACGCTGAGACGGCTTCGGGCCGCGGGCTATCGACTCGGCGTCGTCACCAGCAAGATGGGTGACATGGCGCTTCGCGGATTGGAGACCTGCGGCCTCAGCCTCGGGTGGTTCGATGCCTTTGTGACCGCTGACGACCCCGTTCCGCACAAGCCGGATCCCGGTCCGGTCACGCTGGCGCTGGATCGGGCGAGCGTGGGTGATGCCGGGCGGGCGCTCTTCGTCGGCGATGCGGTCTGGGATCTGATGGCAGGCCGCGCGGCCGGTACGTTGACCGCCGCCGCGCTGTGGGGACCGTTCGGAAGGGACGACCTCGAGGCGGCGGAGCCCGACTACTGGCTCGCCCGTCCCGCCGAGGTCGCCGAGCTGCTGCTCTAGGTCCGCCCTCCGCCGTGGTCGTGTGGCGCAGCGTGTCGACTAGGTCGCGACGGCTTTCTTTTTCGGCTTCGGGGACGGCTTCTCGTCTCCCGCGTCGGCGTGCGCCGGCGACGCTCCGCCCGGCATCGACACAGCCATCGCCTCCCCGAGCGTGTCGACCAGGTGGAAGGTCGTCTGCTCCCTGACGCGGTCGGGCAGATCCTCCAGATCTCCCTCGTTGTCCCGCGGAAGGATGATCTCGCGAATGCCGGCTCGGTACGCGCCGAGCACCTTCTCCTTCACACCACCGATCGCACGGACCCGGCCGGTGAGGGTGATCTCTCCCGTCATCGCCACGTCGTGTCGAACCGGCCGGCCGCTGAGCGCGCTCACCAGCGAGGCCGCCATCGCGATACCGGCCGACGGCCCTTCCTTGGGCACGGCGCCCGCGGGCACGTGCACGTGAATGGAACGCATCCCGTCGTCCGGGATGTCGAGCTCATCGGCGTGACCGAGAGCGTACGTCAAGGCGGCCTGGGCGCTCTCCTTCATGACGTCCCCGAGGTGGCCCGTCAGTTGGAGCTCCTCCTTGCCGGAGCGCACAAAGGTCTCGACGACCATGATGTCGCCCCCCGCCGGGGTATACGACATGCCGGTCGCTATGCCGATCCTGTCCTTCTCGAGCATCCGCTCCGGGTGAACCTTGGGCTGACCCAGGAGGTCCCGGAGGTCGTCGACCCCGACGGTCACGCTCTCCGCGTCTCCCGACGCGACCTTTCGCGCCGATTTTCGGGCGATCGCTCCGAGCTCGCGCTCGAGGTTGCGGACTCCCGCCTCCCGGGTGTAGCTGGCGATCACGTCTCGAATGGCCTCGTCCGCGACGGAGATCTGGTCTCTCTCGAGGCCGCTCTGTTCGACTTGACGCGGCAGCAGAAAGCGCTTGGCGATCTCCAGCTTCTCGCCTTCCGTATAGCCCAGGAACTCGATCGCTTCCATTCGGTCGCGCAGGGGCCCGGGTATCTGATCCCAAAAGTTGGCCGTGGCGATGAAGAAGACGTCCGAGAGGTCGAACGGCACGCCCAGGTAGTGATCCACGAAGGCGTTGTTCTGCGCCGGATCCATCACCTCCATGAGGGCGGCCGACGGATCACCCTGGAACGAGACACCCAGCTTGTCGACCTCGTCGAGGAGGAAGACGGGATTCCGGGTTCCGGCCCGCTTGAGGCCTTCGACGATGCGGCCGGGCAGCGCGCCGACGTAGGTCCGCCGGTGACCCCGGATGTCCGCCTCGTCTCTGGCGCCGCCGAGTGACACTCGCACGTACTTGCGGCCCATCGCCTCCGCGATGGACTTGGCGATCGATGTCTTGCCCACACCCGGCGGTCCCACGAACAGGAGCGTGGAGCCCGTTCGGTCATCCATGTGTCCGATGTGCTCTGCCACCGGCGTCTCCGGCTCACCGCTCTCGCCGTTCTCGTCGCTCTCTCCAGCATCATCGACCCCCGCCGCTTCCGGCTCGTCGGCGAGGCCGTTCCCGTCCTTCCCTCCGCTCACATCGGGGCCATCGGTCGGCGACTCGGCTTCGGCCTTGCCGTTCTTCTCCTCGTGGAGCTTTCGTACCGCGAGGAAGTCCAGCACACGGTCCTTGACGTCCTGAAGTCCGTAGTGGTCCCGCTCGAGGATGACTTCCGCCGCCTTCAGGTCCAGCCGGCTCTCCGTCTTCTTCGACCAAGGCAGGTCCGCGACGATCTCCAGGTAGGTGCGAATGACCTGTGCCTCTGCGGTCTCCCGGGGGATACGCTCCAGCCTGCGCAGCTCGCGGTCGACCTCCTTGCGCGCCTCTTCCGGGATCTCCAGGGCTTCGAGGCGCTCACGCAGCTCCTCGGCTTCCTGGCTGTCGACGTCCTCCCCAAGCTCCTTGTGGATCGCCTTCAGCTGTTCTCTCAGAAAGATCTCGCGCTGCCGCTCGCCGAGCTCCTCCTGGACCTTCGATCGGATCTGCTCCTGCGCTTCGAGGACGCCGATCTGCCGTTGAAGGTGGATCAGCAGCTTCCGCAGACGGTCCTCGACGGACAGGGTCTCGAGAAGCTCCTGCTTCTCATCGGTATCGAGCTCTGTGTAGAAGGCGACGAGATCGGCCAGCTCGCCGGGCGCGGAGATCCCACCCAGCAGATGATCCACGATCTCTTTCGGGACACCGCGGAGCCGGCTCAGCTCGGCGGCTCGCTCACGCACCTCCTTGTAGAGGGCAGCGAAAGCGGATTCCTCCGGGTCCAGCGGCGGCATGTCCTCCATGCGCCGGCTGACGACCTCCATGTAGCCGTCCTTGATGGAGTACTCGAGGGCGGCACCGCGCTCCTCGCCCTGGATGACCATCTGGACCCCACCGGGCACGCGCTGCATCTGTGCGATCCGGGCGACCGTTCCGACGCGGAACAGTGCATCGGCGTCGGGTTCCTCCACTTCGGCTTCCTTCTGAGCGACGGCAAAGATGCGCTTGTCGCCCGCGATCGCTGCGTCGATCGCCTTGATCGTCATCTCCCGGCCGGCGGCGATCGGCGCCGCCACGGCGGGGAACGTGACGGTGCCCCGAAGCGGAAGCACCGGAAGGCGGGTTCGTTCGCTCAGCGGCCGATCCACGGCCTCCGGATCGTCGTTGGCGCCTTCGGACACCGTCTCCGGCCCGTTGTCATCCGTGCCTACCTCGGCCACGTCGTCATCCGACTCCTGTCCTTCGTCCAGCTCGTCGTTGAGAGTCCTCTCCTCTTCGCTCATTCCATCTCCCGATTTATCCGGTGCGAGCACCGATTCCCAGCCCCCATAGCCTGCATTCGACGTGTGCCCCCTGTCGACTCCATCAACGCGGACGCGGGAGCGACTGGGCGAGCACCAGTGCACGATCCGGGCCCGCTCACGAGTGCCCGAGGACGCGCTGTGCGCCTATATGGCACCCGATGCGTGCGGTCCTGTCGGCGCCGTCGGCCAACGCGGCATGAAACCGCCGTGCCTGGCCCTGACGTTCAAGTAGTGGCAGAATGGACGCCCCTTCGAGCCGCTGCGAACGGGCTGGAGGACGCAGCGGCACGAAGCTCACACGAAACCGCGCCAATGTTCGGTTACTTTAGCTCCTATTATCGTTCTCGTCACACGTCTGCGTACACCTCCCCGGTCGTCGTGGCATCGTGGCTCCTCATCCTCGCTCCACTGATCGCTCTACCGGAACCGCTCCAGGCACAGGCCGGCGACTCCATCCCCGCACGATCAGCCGCCGAAGGGGCGGTCCGGGACTCCCTGGCGCAGGAGGGCGGTGGCCCGGTTTCCCCCGACAGCGCAGACAAAATCCGGGCTCTCCTCCAGCGGCCTCCTGCCCGCCACCCGCCGGATGCTCGCGATTACGTCGGGCTGCCCCTCGCGCTCGCGATGCTGCCGCTCCGCTTGCTGGCTGCCGGGATCGGCGTCGCGGCGGCAGGCGTTAGCCAACTGCTGCCCGAGGGTAAGGGACCGAACATCTACGACAGGATGGTCGAGTGGGGGCTGGAGCCCTCCGTCGAGTCGCTGGGATACAACGCGGGCGACGGAATACAGCTTCGCCTCACCCGGTTCGCCCCGGCTTTCATCGAAGGGGCCGCCTCGGTGATCCAGTCTCCCGGTGCTGCGTACGTGGCCTTCGGAGTAACGACGGAGGACAGACTGACCGATGCCGGGGCCAAGTTCCGGAGGCTCACCGAAGCCCAGTTCTGGGGCGTCGGTATCGACTCGAGGGAGGACGACAAGTCGAACTACGAGTGGGAGCAGATTCAGCTGGGTGGAATATGGAAGGCGGAGGTCTCCGATCACTTGGCCTTCAACAGCGTCGTGGGATGGGAGACGAACCGGACAGGCGCCGGGCATAACGACGATCTGCCCGACATACGCGAGACCTTCGATCCCGACTCTCTGTACGGGTCCCTCGGCGTGGTCAACTACGTGGTCGCGGGGACCAAGGCGACCGTCGATTTCACGCACATCGACATCCTGCAGCCTCGAGGGGTGCGGTTCATCGGCGAGGCCTTCTATTACGGCGGCACGGGGTCCACGGACTCCGACTTTCTCCGCCTGCAGGGTGAGGTGCAGGGCTACATCCCCTTCAACCAGCGGCAGTCGTTTGCTCTCCGCGGACTCGTCGAGACCAATCCCGGTTGGGGACAGGGTGTGCCTTTCTACTACTTCGCGGAGCTTGGCGGCGATCGGGATCTGCGCGGATTCACGACTGCCCGCTTCCGCGACAGGGACAGGCTCACCTGGACCGTGGAATGGCGCTACGAGGCCTGGCGCGAGCTGCAGGATCGGTCGCGGGCTGAGTGGTTCGTGTTCTGGGATTCCGGTACGGTAATGCCCAGCATCAGCCAGATCACCGCCCTCAGGAACGATTGGGGTTTCGGGCTCCGCTTTGCCACGCCGAGCGGTCCCGGCGCCCACCTCTTCTTCGCATGGGGTGACGAGGGGTTTCGGTTCGGCTTCCGGCTCATCTCGGACTTTTGATGCTCGGCAGAGATCGGCCGTTGGCCGCGGCGCTGGCCCTGGTGCTGGGGGCGCTGGCGCTCTCCGGATGTGCGCGGGGAGGCAGCCTTCCGCCGCTCGCCCTCCGCCCGCAGCCGATCCCGTACGCGGATACGCTCCCGATCCACGAGCCCGAGGATCGGGAGCCCGCCGAGATCTGGCCCCTCATCCGTGAGTCGACGGTGGGAGAGCTGGGGCAGCCCTTCGATCCGGACGACTGGATCTACCGGAACGAGGCGTTGAACGTCACGCACTTCGACGAGGTCGTGAACTCGGCGTGGTTTGAGCACCGGATCGCGCGGCGAGATCTTTCCGACGAGGAGATGAGGCTCGGACCGACTTCTCTCGAAGGCCAGCCCCGCCCACCCTACACCGTCACGCGGCTGAAAGGCGCGGGGATCTCGCCCGGCCTCTGGGTCGAGGACGGCAAGGGCGACGTCTATCTGTTCAAGTTCGATCCGCCCGAGAACCTCTATCTGGCGAGCGCCGCGAACACGATCTCCAACCGGCTCTTCTGGGCGTCGGGCTTCCACGCGCCCGAGGACTATCTGGCGACCTTCGACGCCATGTCCCTTGTGATCCAGGAGGCGGAGGGCTCTCCCACGGAGGAAGAGGTGCAGGAGGTCCTCGAGCAGACCGCCCCGCTGGCCGACGGCCGATACCGAGCGATCGCCAGCAAGCTGCTGCCCGGACCGCCGAAGGGTCCCTTCCGTTTCAGGGGCACCCGCAAGGACGATCCGAACGACTATTACCTGCACCAGAACAGGCGCGAGCTGAGAGGGCTCTACGTGCTCTCGGCGTGGACAAACCACGTGGACATGCGCTTCGCCAACACGCTGGACGTGTGGCTCGACCCGCCCGGCTACCTGCGGCACTACCTGCAGGATTTCGGGGCCACCCTCGGAAGCGGCACGATCCGACCGCACAATCCCAGAGAGGGCATGGAGTACAACTTCGATGTCTGGGCCTTCTTGGCCCGCCTGCCCACCTTCGGCTTCTATCAGGTGGGTTGGGAGGAGAAGGAGTTCGAGGTCATCGACCCGTCGATCGGTTGGATCCCCGTCGACAGCTACCGGCCCGGCGCCTGGAAGCCGAACTGGCCGAACGCCGCCTTCCGATCGGCCACGGTCGCTGATGGGTACTGGGCGGCGAAGATCGTCGCCCGGTTCAGTGACCGGCTGATTCGAGCAGCGGTCGAGGCCGGCGAGCTACCTGATCGGCGCGTTGCCGACACGCTCACGTCGATCCTCATCGCCCGGCGGGACAAGACGGTGGACTACTGGTTCGGCCGCGTGTCTCCGATCGAGGGCGTCCGGGTGGACTGCACAGATGCCTCGGGCCCCGGCTTCGGTGTGAGCTTCGATGATATGGGCATCGCCGTCGGGGTGCGTCACCGTTCGAACACGCGCTACGAGTGGGAGTTGAAGGACGAGGGTCGAGGGCGCCACTGGAAGGGATCGAGCGTCCCGCCCGGCGCAGGCCCGTCGAGGCTCCACGTGGCCCCGCCGGATGCGACCGACGCGTGCCGGCCCGCTTCCGGCACGGAAACACCAACATCGGGATACACGGACGTGTCGGCCGAGCGGCTGGCCGTGCTGCGCCTCCGGGCCGAGAAGTTGGGGCCCACGGCGACACCGCGGCCGCGTCCCGCCAACGTCTACCTGGTATGGATCAGTGATGAGGAGGGGTACGCCGTCATCGGCCTGGAGCACTGACTCACGGCAGGCGGCTTGACTCGCGGCCGGCAGGCGGGTTGACTCAGAGCCGGCACGCGGCCAGGGCCTCCACCGCGAGCCGGTTCTCCTCGACCGTGTTGTAGAAGTGTGGGGAGAGCCGTACCCGATCCTTCCTGTGGTCGATGATGATCCCGCTCTCGGCCAGGCTCCCTACGGCGGAGCCTGCATCGGGGTGGTCCGCGAGGACGACGGCGGAGCGTCGAGCCGGATCCCGCGCCACGTGGGGCCGAAAGCCTGCATCCGAGAGACGGTCGATCAGGTCGGCGGTCAGCAACCGGTTTCGATCGCGAATCCGGTCGATTCCGGCCTCTTCGATGATCTCCAGGCCGCCGCCGGCCGTAAAGGCAGCGCTCACGGCGGGCGTGCCGAGCTCGAACCGGCGTGCGTGAGCGTGCGGCCGGGCGGCTCTGGGGTCGAAGGAGAACTGATCTTCGACGCCGAACCAGCTGAGCGTCGTGGGCTGCAGGTCGAGACCGGGCCGAACGTAGAGGAAGGCGAGGCCGGGGCCGCCGCACAGCCACTTGAGAGCTCCCGACAGGAGGAGATCCACCTCCCAGGTGGCCACGTCGACCGGGATCTGGCCGGTCGATTGATAGGCATCCAGCAGCAGGAGAGCGCCGTGCTGGTGGGCTATGCGCGACAACTCCTCCACCTCCTGGATGGCGCCAGAGGAGAAGAAAACGTGCGACGTCGCCAGGATCGCGGTCCGGTCATCCACGGCGGCCGCGATCCGGTCCAGCGGCACTTCGATGCCGTCGGGGCTCTCGACCATGACGACCTCGAGGCCCGTCGGCTCCCGCGAGAGGAACTGGTAGCACAGCGTCGGGAAATCCAGCTCCGTCACCACCACCCGATTTCGCCGGCGAAAGTCCACGGACCCCGCGACGGCGGCCAGCCCCGCGGAGATGCTGGGCAAAAGGGCGATCTCGGCGGGTCCCGCTCCGACGGTGCGGCCGAAAGCGGTACGCACCTGCTCGAGCTTGCCGAGCCAGCGCTCGTACCACGCGCTGGCCCCCAGATCGTTCCAGTCGCGTTCGAATTCCCGCCGGTACGAGATCGAGCGGCGTGAGAGGGCACCGAGCGAGTTGGAGTTCAGATAGACCTTCTGCTCGAGGATCGGGAACTCCGGGCGGTAGCGCTCGAGAGGGTTACCGCCGCGCTCGATAGGATCGCCGCGCTCGCTCATGCTGGCGTGATCGTGCCCGCGATCCGCATCCTAGTGTACACGTGGCGCTGCTACGCCTTCGTCGTCGCGCCTCGCCGAAGCGGACGACTGGGCCCCCTCGGTGCCTACCGGAGTCCTGAGACGATACACTGACTCGAATCCTCGCTGTGAGTGCGATCGGCCGGCCTCGCCAGGTGATCCCTCACGACAGGACAACCGATCGGCGGGAACAAGGGCGTGGAACACGACGACAATCTCGGACGCATGCTCGATTACGAGCAAGCCGCCGAGCTCGAGCGGCTGGATCGCGAGCACCCGACAGCGGGTGGCGAGCCCGAGTGTCCCGCTTGCTCGACGCGCATGGCGCGCCACGTGGAACAGCACCCCGCTCCCCGGTCGGATGAGAGCCCCTTCCGCGTCCGCCTCATCTGCCCGTCGCCCGAATGCGCATGCTGGACCGTCTACAGCTGGTAGGCACACGAACTCTAACGCACCTGTTCCGTCGATGCCGGAGTCTTCTCAGCCGATGCTGAGTCCTTCTCAGCCGCCGCTCCTGACCGGTCCGGTTCCCGGACCCCGATCGGCCGCGCTCGCGGCCCGGCTTACGGGCGTCGAGTCCCGGAACGTCACCTTCATCTCCCACGATTTCCCTGTCTTCTGGCGAACCGCGTTGGGGAGCAACGTGTGGGATGCGGACGGCAACCGTTTCGTGGACCTGACGGCGGCGTTCGGCGTGGCGGCGGCCGGACACCGGCATCCGGTGATCGAGGACGCGATTCGGTCACAGAGCGAGACGCTGGTGCACGCGATGGGGGATGTGCATCCGTCCGAGGTTCGGGTCGAGCTGGTCGAGCGCCTCGCCGCGCTGGGGCCGCCCGGATCGCGAGTCGTTCTCGGTACCTCGGGCTCCGAAGCTGTGGAGATAGCCCTCAAGACGGCGACCCTCTACACCGGCCGGCCCGGCTGGCTGGCCTTCTCGGGGGCGTACCACGGCGTCACGTACGGAGCCCTCTCGGTCACCGATCGCTCGCTGTTTCGCCAGCCGTTCCGCCCGCAGCTCAACCCCAACGTCGTTCGTGCACCCTATCCCGCCGAAGGCACTGGCGATGCATCTGAGGCTCTCGATCAGGTGGGGAGGCTTCTCTCGGAGCCTGAAGGTGGGATCGGAGCCGTGATCGTCGAGCCGGCGCTCGGCCGCGGAGGCGATGTCTTTCCGCCGTCGGGATTCCTCCCGGGCCTGGCGCAGCTGTGCCGAGCGCACGGAGCGTTGCTGATCGCGGACGAGATCTTTACCGGCTTCGGCCGGACGGGCTCGCGGCTCGCCTGTGATGCCGAAGGGGTCGTTCCCGACCTCCTGTGCGTCGGCAAAGCCATGTCCGGGGGGATGCCGATATCCGCCTGTATCGGGTCGGCGGAGGCGATGTCCGCCTGGCCCGAGTCCGCCGGAGAGGCGATGCACACCTCGACCTTCATGGGCCACCCGACCTCCTGCGCCGCTGCGCTCGCTTCGATCGGCTTGATCGAAGAGCTCGGCCTGGCCCCCCGGGCTCGCGAGGAGGGCGCGCGCTGGCTCGATGAGCTGCGGCGGATGGCGGCCGGACGGTCGGTGGTCCGAGAGGTGCGCGGGCGTGGCATGATGATAGGCGTCCAGCTCGGAGACCCGGCCGGCCGGGTGCCGAGCCATCGGATCACCGCGACGGCGCTCGTGGAAGGTCTGAAGCGCGGCTGGATCCTCCTGGGCTCCGGCGTGGAGGGCGATGTCCTCTCGCTATCCCCTCCGCTGACAATCGAGCGTGACCTCCTGGACCTGGCGGTGGAAGCCGTGGACGAGGTTCTGGCGGCGTGCGAGGCGACGCTTTTGCCCTCTTGCTGATCCCAGAGGTGTCGTCTACCCTAAGACTTGCAGCGATCATCTCGAACCGCGGAGGCCCCATCGAGGGCCGGAGGGTCATGCTTGGCTGCCGGCGATGAGCCGAAGATCCGGATAACGGGAACCCCCAACCCGAACGCGGCCAAGTTCGTGGTGGGGCGGGCGATCTTCGATGAAGAAGGCAGGTCCTACTTCGAACCGCCATCCCCCGGCGAGGATCGGCTGGCCGAGCGGATCTTCAAGGTTCGTGGTGTTCGGGCACTGTTCCTCGCGGACAACTTCGTCACGGTGACGAAGGAGGAGAACGTCGGCTGGCCGGACATCATCGACGAGCTCCGCGAGACGATCCTCGAGGAGCTGGCAAGTACTGAATAGGCAGCGGCCGCGAGTGCGGAGCCGCGGTCCCGCCAGACCCGGGTCACGTCAGGCGATCGAGCCCTCCTCCCGAAGCGCCGCCGGAAGGCCCTCCCGAACGGAAGGGTAGGCAAGCCTCACACCCAGCTCTCCGCGCAGGCGACGGTTCGACACCCTACGGCTGGTCAGCTTGCGTGCGAGTCGGTCGCGGCCATAGAGAGCGCGAGCTCCATCTTCGCTGATCTCCAGCAGCTCCAGGTCGAGCAGGGAAGCGGTTAGGCGCGCGTACTCCGAGGAGAGGTGCGGCTCGTCGTCGCACACGTTGTAGACCCGTCCGCTGGCGCCGGCTCGCCAGACCGCGATCAGCGCGGTCACCAGATCGTCCACGTGAACTCGGCTCGACCAGCTGTCCCGTCCGGCGATGAGCTGATAGCGCCCCTCCCGGATCGCCGGCCCGAGGGTCCGCCCGGGCCCGTAGATTCCGGCGATTCTCGCGACGCGAGGCCTGGAATCCAGCCGCCAGCCCAGCTCCAGCACCTTCCGCTCGGCGGCGAGCCGTGCCTCTCCCTTGGCCGAAGCCGGGTGCGGTACCGTGCTCTCGGAGACCGTCTCGTCGCCTCGATCGCCGTACACCCCGGTGCTGCTCGCGTAGACGAAGCACTCGAGCGGCGCCCGACGAAGCGCCCCTACGATCCTGGAGAGACGAGCGGCGGCTGGATCCTCCCCGAGAGGGGCGGGAGGGATGAGGAAAAAGCAGACGTCCGGAGCGACGGTCTCGAGCGTGAGGGTCGATCTCGGGTCATCCGCATCGACGATGAGGGGCCGGATCCCGGCCTCCTCCAGCCTGGATACACCGCTTGGCTCGCGAATCGTGCCGACGACCTCGACGCCGTCCGCGAGCAGTCTCGCGGCCAGGCGAAGGCCGGTGTAGCCGCAGCCAGCGATGAGCGCCTTCACGGTCCGGCGGTCGGCCGATGCGCGGCGTCTCCCAGGAGCTCGAGGAAGTTTTGTACGATCGAGTAGGTGAGTCCCCAAACCGTGTGCCCGTCGTACTCGATCGTAGGGAATCGGAAGGCGTCCCCGTCTCGACGGAGCGTAAGAGAGGAGCGCCGAGCCGGCGTTTCGAGCTCCGATACCGGAACCCAAAAGTGCCCGTCGATCTCGGCGCTTCTGCGCACTCCCCCCAGGCGAGGCCGCCACGCCACGAAAGGGCTGATCGCGATTCTCGGGATGTGGCGGCTCACGGGGTGCAGATCGTCCAGACGACCCACGATCTCCTCCCTGCCCAGGCCCAGGCCTGTCTCCTCACGCAGCTCCCGAAGCGCCGTGTCCATGAGGTCACGGTCCACTTGCTCTTCACGTCCTCCGGGGAGCGCCACGTGCCCCGACCATGGGTCGCGCTCGTGAGTGGCCCGCACCACGAAGAGAGCCTCCGGCTGGGTCTCACCGGCCCTGAGCACGAGCACGACGGCAGCTCGCGCGGTTCCTTCCGGGGGGTCCGCGCGTCGCGCCTCATAGCGGGAGAAGCGGTCCTGGAGGAAGCCGGCGAAGTCGTTCCGGCCGGTCACGAACCTTCCTGCCTGGCCTCATCCAGCAGGGCTCGGTAACTGCCGTAACGCGCTTCGCTCGCTGCCCCGGCCTCGATGAGCCGTCGCACGGCGCAATCCGGCTCGATCACGTGCCGGCAGTCGTTGAAGCGGCAGCTGCCTATCGCCGAGCTGAACTCGGGAAACGCTCCCGCTAGCTCGTCGGGCGACAGATCCCAGAGCACCAGTAGCTGCAGCCCCGGCGTGTCCGCGACGTATCCCCCGTCCGGAAGCCGGTAGACCCCGGCCCCGCTTCCTGCTCACCTCGCGGACCTTCAGCTCGTGCTCGGGAAGCAGGAGGTTGAGGAGGCTCGACTTGCCGACGCCCGAAGGCCCGGCGAAGACGGTCGCGTGACCACCGAGCCGGCGGCTGAGCTCGGAGATGCCGTCGCCTCGGTGGGCGCTCGTCGGGAGGATGTGGTAGCCGGCCTCGCGGTAGATGTCGAAGGCGTCCAACGTTCCAGCGTCGCTTGGGAGGTCGGTCTTGTTTAAGACGATGAACGCCGACAGCTCGTTCAGCTCCGCCAGCACCAGAAACCGATCCAGAAGCCGGAAGTCGGGTGCTGGCTCCCCCGCCGAGAAGACCGCGGCCAGCTGATCCACGTTTGCGACGATCACCTGCTCCCGGCTGCCTGCGACGGCGCGCCGCGAGAGCTTGGTGCTGCGGGGCAGGAGGCCTTCGATCCGGCAGCTTCCGTCGGAGAGATGCTCCAGGAGCACGAAGTCTCCCGGGTTGATCTGCTCCTCGTCCAGCTTCAACCGTCCACGTACCGCGCAGTCGAGGATTCGATCGCCGCAATCCACCGAATACACGCCGCCAGCGCTCCTGAGCACGCGTCCCTCGGTCCGCGCGCTCACTCGACAGCTCCCCGACCAGCTCATCGAGGCAGTTGAAGCCCAGAAGGGCGCACTTGATCCGTACCGGGAACTTCGAGACACCCGCCAGGGCCCGCAGATCTCCCAGCTTCTCGTCCCGTTGAAGCTCCTCCTCGCCGTGAAGCAGACGGGTGAACTTCGCCGACAGCGCTCGAGCCTCCCCGAGCTTCGCTCCCTTGAGCCGCTCGGTCATCATGGAGGCGGCGGCCTGGCTGATCGAGCAGCCTCTGCCCTCGTAGCGCACTTCGTCGATCCGGTCGGCCTGGACGGAGAGCGACAGCTCGATGACGTCCCCGCACAACGGGTTGTTCATCGTAACAGTGTGGGTGGGCGTCTCGAGCGATCCCTTGTTCCTGGGACGTCTGTAATGGTCGAGGATGACCTCTTGAAAGAGATTGGCGAGGGCGTTCGGGATCGACCGGTCGATCGGCTTGCCATCCGGGGTGTCAGCTTGGTCACTCATGGGTGCGCCGTACGGTGCAGCGTGGGCTCAATGGCTGCGGCAGAAGAGCTCGCCGGCGAGGTGGAGCGCCTCGCAGAGGGCGTCGACC
>JBDHIM010000163.1:0-5078 GCA_039587445.1 Gemmatimonadota bacterium | reverse complement strand
TGCTTCGGGAGCTTCCTGAGGAGCGGATACGGTCGTGCCGCAGATCGGTGCACGAGTGACGCGAAGCGACGGACGACCTGACGCAGTGGGTCCCAGGTCCCGCAAGCCATCGGCTTCAGCAGTGGGGCGGTCCCGGCGGGGCTGTCCCTGCTCGCATCTGGCTCCTCCACGATCCTGATCTCGTCCTCCCCACCGGTTGCGTAGGGGGCGGAGCAAACACCTATCTTAAGGACATCCTGCTCAGTCCTTACGCTGCAGGGAGGCTCTGTATGAGCGCAGAATTTGGCCCATTCCCAGAGTTCTCTTGGTCGCAGAGTAGGCGGTCAACATTTCGGGAGTGCCCGCGCCGCCAATGGCCCCCCGCAGGTATATGATGGTGTTCCCGACAAGTCCCGTCCCAGGTCGTGGAGGTCGAGCGAGAGGGACTACCGGCCGGCTATCATCGGCTGTAGATCCAACGGCTGTAGATGCAACGCGGACTCGATCGTGTAGACTTCCCTGATTTCGGATCGTCCGCGGACGCGGACCTCACGCCTTGGGAAGCTCGAGAGATCGAATCGGCTGCGGGATGTCGCTTCTACGGAAACGACCAGCTGACAGTCAAACTCCTTGCATAACTCCTGGAACCGACTCGCCGTGTTTACACAATCACCGATCGCTGTCAAACTCTTTGACCTTCCATAGCCCATCTCTCCGACAATAACTCGACCGACTTCGATTCCGATGCCGACCTCGAGGGGACGCTCCAGATCGTTGTCAAGAGCGCTGTTCAGGTCCTCCAGTTTCGTTGCCATGAGATGAGCTGCTGAAAGAGCCTGGGTGCACCCTTGT
Source organism: Gemmatimonadota bacterium (assembly GCA_039587445.1). Lineage (GTDB taxonomy): Bacteria > Gemmatimonadota > Gemmatimonadetes > Palauibacterales > Palauibacteraceae. Next base: position 4,247 of record JBDHIM010000163.1, on the reverse strand, counting down.
GATGCCCTGCCTCGGATGCCGAACAACGCCATCACGCCATCGCCGATGAACTTATCGATGCGCCCTCCCGATTCTTCGATGGCTCCGCCCATGGCTTCGAAGTAGCGGTTTAATACGAACACGACGTCATACGGCAGCTTCTCCTCCGCTAACCGGGTGAACTCGCGAAGGTCGCAAAATAGGACCGCGAGCTCCAACTCTTCACCTTGGGAGGGACTCGCGAAGGCGGCTTCAGGACCTACCGAGGGGGCCAGCAGGGAGATGACCTCCAGGTCGGCAGTCGGGCGGAGCTGGCAGGCCAGGCGCACGGCGGGGGGCGCTGAGATTCGCACCAGGACGTCCTGTTCCGCCTGCGAGGGTGGCTTCAAGAGTTCGAGTCCGTTGGTGACTCGGATGCGACAGGTTGAACAGCGTGCCCGACCCCCGCAGACGGACGCGTGTCGAACCCCGGCTGCCCGGAGAGCCTCGAGGACGCTGTCCCCCGGAAGGACTCTCAAAGCGACTTTGCCGTTATAGACGACTCTCGAGCCCCTTGATCGCGACAGGAAGCTGAGCCGCGTCTGCCGCACCAGTAATACGCCGGCAATAAGGCCGACATAGCCCGCCATGCAGATGAAGGTGTAGCGGACGACAGAATCGTACACCTCTTCCGTCAGGCCCCAGTCCGCGCGCCATTCCCAAATCGCGGCCGCGGCTTCCTCCGGGTTCTCTGGGACCATATCTCGTGTTTGCATCCCACCCGAGACAAAACCTGCAAGGGCAAGCGTCGGGAGGACCACGAAGAAGCCAGAGATCAAAGGTCTATATGCCGCGTACCAGGGCCGCAGCCGCAGCCACGTGTGAAATCCTACGTAGCAGTGGACCCAAGCGACGATCAGTAGCAAGATTTGACCCGCACACCAGGCAGGGGCCAGATGCCAAAACAGGAGAAGTTGGCTCGTGTAGTCGCCGGCCACACCCCAGAACTCGTGGGCCAACCTGGTTTCCATCAGGTGATAGATGAGTAGCAGCGGAATGAGAAACCCCAGAATGTTTTGGGGAATCTCCCAACCGTGTAGTCGCAGGGTCTTGCGTCTGTAGATCGCCCAGAACGCCAACGAAAAATGGACAAGGAACGCCCCTGCCAGCAGCACAGTTCCAGGCACTGTTCTCCAAGGATCGATCGAAAAGGTCATCCCCCAATCCATGAGGGTGCCTGAAACGATCGCCAAGGACAGGTTGGATAGGTGCGAAAAGACAAAGACGCCCATGACGATCGCAGAATAGAGGCGCAACCGGGTGAGCATTCGCCAAGCAACCTCGTGTGTCCGACCGTGGATTGCTCCTCGGTAAGTCGACGGCAGTAACCACGCCACCGAGGTCAGCCAAGAGCGTGGACGAGTTACCAGTTCGGGCGGCTGTACTTATGGGTAACACCCGGGGTGGGGAGTGTCGACCCACACGGGACACGCCACTTCGGAATACTCGCCCGACATAAGTACGGGCCGGTCAGAGTCCGACCTAGTTGACTGAAGCTCACAATCTCGGGTCGCTTCTCTGCTGCAGGCAAAGCCCATGCGGCGTTCAGACCTCGATGAGTTTGTGGAGTGCTTCAAGCCGGGCGCAGTCGAATACTCAACACAATCAAAACGTGCTGGAGCGATACGATCCGAAGGCAGACACCCACGTTACGGAGCAGCTCGCTGATGCAGTCGCTCAATACGGCCCCTCCACGCTCCTGATCTGGTCCTCCGACCATACGCCGCAGAATAGAGGTTCTCCCGACTTGCGGACCGCGATCCCGCATGTAGGTATGCACGCAAGGTTGTGAAGCGAAGCGAGACAAGCTGCACGAAGCGAGAACACAACCTGTCCCGGCTCGGCGATCTGAGTGCGTCGCCGAGTTGACGCCCGCCAACAGGACGCCTGCCCGACGACCCGGATCGCCGCCGGGGACTACCTGAGAAGGGAAAAGAAAAAGCTGCCAGCCAGTGACTCGTTGCGGAGAACACCGGCTGACAACCGGCGCCACGGCTGTTGAAAGCCCAGAAAGACCCAAGGAGATGTCATCATGAGAAACCTCGCTGGACGGCTCTGGCTCTGTCTTGCCCTGCCTGCCGCTGCCGGCTTCGCTGGCGAGAGAGGCCAGGCCGCGACACTGGCGAAGGCCTGTGTCTCAGGCCTTTCCTTATGCCCGCTGACCGCTGCCGCTTCGCCGGCGCTTCGGGACACTACCCTGGTCGTTCGACGCCTCTGGGTGGGGACCGAGCCCGACTTCTGGGCGTCCACTCCGTCGCCGGACGGTCGATACGTGTCCGAGGTCGACTGGATGACGGGCGACCTGGCAGTGCTGGACCTGCTGACCGGCCAGCTTCGCCGGGTCACGGACAAGGGCCCCTGGGACCAGGTCATTGAGTGGGCGGAGATGTCGGCCTTCTCTCCCAACGGACAGCAGCTCGCCTACAGCTATTGGAACGAAGATCTCTGGGGCTACGAGATCCGAATCATCGACGTTGATGGCTCGAACGAGCGTGCGCTCCTTCCGCACCGGGACGGCCTCGAGTGGATCTCAGTTGACGACTGGTCTCGCGACGGACATGTGCTGGCCACCCTTTACTGGCAGACCGAGGAGAACGATCCAAAAGACTTCTCAGAGATCGCGCTGATCTCCGCTGCGACCGGCGACGTTCGTGTGCTGAAGACCTTGGCGTGGGGCGGCACGTGGAACGCGAGCTTCTCACCGGACGGCCGGTTTGTCGCTTATGAGAATCGACCTGCGGGCCAGGACGACAACGACATCTTCGTCCTGGCGACGAACGGATCACTCGACGAAGTGCTCATCGGTGGGACCGCCGATGACCGGATGATGGAGTGGACGCCCGACGGCGCCAGCATCCTCTTCTACAGCGACCGGGCGCTCACGGAGGGCATCTGGCGGTTGCCTGTCCTCAACGGCGCAGCGGCCGGCGAGCCCGAGCTCGTAAGGGCCGATGTCCGGCGGGCCACCCCGATCGGCTTTGCCGGCAGCTCCTTCTACTACGGAGTGGACCTCGAACGTCCCCAGGTCTATACGGCCTCGATCGACGTCGAGGGCGGGCGCCTGCTGACCTTGCCCGCCGCCGTCGCAGATCCCGCCGACGACAGGACTAATGGGGGAGAATGGTCGCCCGACGGACGCTACGTCGCCTACGTTCGGACGGAGCACGGGAATCGGCCGGCCGGGCTCATCATCCGTCCCATCGCCGGGGGCGACACGCGAGAGCTTGACCTATCGATGCGGCAGGTGAGAGCTATCTGGTGGGCGCCGGACAGTCGGTCGGTGCTGCTCAACGGTGTGGAAGAGGAGGGTCCGGACGCCGGCATCTACCGGCTCGACCTTGAGAGCGGAGAGCTGACAACCTTCGTCGAGCCCGAAGCAGTGCCGGAAGACTTCTGGCAGTTCTCGGTGTCGGGAGATGGCAAAACCTTCTACTTCGCTCGCTGGGAACCTTCGAGCCGCACGTCTCGGATCTTGGCCTGGAACCTGGAGACACGTGAGGAAACGGAACTCGCTATGGCCTTGATGACGGGTAGGCCCTCGCTGTCGCCCGACGGCCGGACGCTCGTGTTCAGCGAATCCGACCCCGCGACCCGTAGGAACCGCCTCGTTGCCGTTCCAGTAACGGGAGGGGCACTGCAGGAACTCGAGATCTCCGGCGGCGCTGAGCAGCTCGGGATGATGTTTTGCGGCTGCGAGTGGACTCCGGACGGCAGATACCTCCTGGCGACGGGCTGGAACGAGGAGGCCGAGACCATGACGCTGTGGCGGGTTCCCAGCGACGGCGGCGAGCCGCTGAAGCTCGCCGAGCGGCCGGCTGAGCAGGGTCTCCACAATGTGCGCTTGAGTCCCGACGGCAAGCGCGTCGCGTTCACCTCGGGCTTAGGGCGCGGTGAGATCTGGGTGATGGAGGACTTCCCGGGCCGGCCTGCAGAGCTACAGGCGAGGGGGCCCAGCCGTTAAGGCGCATCGTAAGGGGGGCGGTTCCTTCGGGGCCGCCTTCTCATTTCATCTACCTGCGAAGCTGTTACGCGCGTAACAACGCGGCCACTCCACGCTCCTGATCTCGTCCTCGTAGAGCAGTAGGCCCAGAGAATCCATCAGAAATTCGCTCCCGACGATTCAGCACCCTCCAGCCTCCATGTCGGTCAGCATGCGGGCGAACTCCGCCCCTTCCTCGGGAGTCGGCGGGTTTCCCTCGATCTCGTACCGGCCCGCGATGAAATAGTAC
>JBDHIM010000162.1:0-6177 GCA_039587445.1 Gemmatimonadota bacterium | reverse complement strand
TTGCCGAGGGCTACCGCGTTGTCGCACGGGCGCGGCGCACGCGGCTGAGAAGAGCGCCCACCAGGAGCGAGAGTGCGCCTGCCCCCACGCCGGTGACCACCGCCTCCGTAACGCCAGGGCCGAGCATGCCGGGGTGCATGAAGTAATCCACGACTCCCGTCACCAGGGCCAGGGTGATGGCGATCCGCCAGCGCACGGTCGTCCTCATCAGGAGGACGGCAGTCGCGGCGAAGGCGCCCGCGACCATGCCGGTCCGAGTGGCGACGGTCCAGTGGGTCAGTGACACCGCGAAAAGGTTTCCCTGCACCATGGCCACGAGGCAGGCCACGGTGGATTCACCAATGTTCTCGAGGAACGGGGTCAGCTTCCGCTTCATGACCCTCGCCCCCCTTCACCTCGTGAGGTCCATAGCTCCAGGTCGTCGAACCAGGCCATGGCAGCGCTTCCCGTATCGTCGGTATCGACCAGGATGGCGATGCCGGCCACATCGAGTGCCGGTTCTCCGAACGCCCGCTCGTAATCGGCCGCGAGATCGCGATCCTCGATCACCCATTCACGGGCGCGGTCGTTCCCGCTCCTCAGCACCCACGTAACGACGTCGGAGATGTAGGGATTCGGATATACGCTCCCCACGGGCTGCCGGCCCGCCCAGGCGTACGCGAGCGCGCGGGTGCCCGCCGCGAGCTCCGCGCTCCCGAACAGCACGAACAGTCGGGCTGCGTAGTCGTCCCCTCGCCTCTCGGTCTCGCGGGCATTCTCGGTCAGGCTGGTCAGGATGCGCCAACGCCAGCGAAGCCGACCGCTGGTAACAGGACCCGATTGAAGGGGAAGAATGATCGCCGCCGCCGCGTTCTCGCTCGCGGCCTTTAGGACCGGGTCTCCGTCCACCTCGACGATCCGGTACTCGGTCGAGTTGCGATCGAGCCGCTGCTCGGCCCAGGCAGCGAGACCTTCGGAGAAGTCTTCCAGCAGGACGCGCTCGGGCTCCGTCTGCGGGAAGCCCGGGCTCGGATTCCACGCACCGTTGAGTCCGGCCAACAGGCATACCGTGGTGGCTCGTGCGCGCGTCATGCGTCGTTCAGATTCCAGTCGTAGTCGAGGAAGCGCACGCGCACGTTCTCGACGTGCGACTCCAGCGAACGTCTATCCTGCGCCGGGATCAGGGGTAAGACGTACTCGATCAGCGAGCCTCGTCGCTCGAAGTCCTTCCGGAACCACTTGAAGATCGAGGAGAGCCGCACCTCCGCCCGCCTCGCGCCCTCGCCGGGCACGGCCTCGAGCCTGAATCCCTTGTCGCGGCTCGCGAGGAAGCCGCGTGCCGCCCGATCGAGTTGCTCCTCGAGCCGGTCGGCTGTGTAGGCCTCCGGGGCCAGGTCCGGGCAAGAGATCGACGCACACACGATCGCGAAGTGGATCCGAGGTTCGTCGAACTCCTTGCGCAGGATCTCGTGCTCGATCTCATCGAGCGAATAGCGCTCCCCGCCGACTGTCCAGCGCCGGATCTTCCAGCGCCGGGGGATATCGCGGATACTCTCCAGCTCGGGATAGCGAGTGAGAACGAGCTTGATCGTGTAAGCGTTGTACGCGTTGATCCAGAGCGCTATCCGTGCTGCTTCCGACAAAGTCGAGGGGTCCGTCCGCGCGAGCGTCGACAGGTACCGATCCAGCTCGTTCTCGCGAGCCTGGAAACACTCGTAGTCGACGCGTCCCGCCGAGACGAACGCAGACAGCAACTGATCGAGCTCGGCGTGCAGGCCTGGCGCCGCCGAGCCTTCGACGGCGCATTCGGAAGCGCGTTCGCTTGCCTGCATGGCCTTTGCCTGGGCTCCCTGGACAAGCACCAACGTAAGTGCGGTGAGGATCGTCCCCACCCAGGCTTTGCACCCCAACGACGTTTCCTGTCTCATCGATCGTCTCAACGCCTATTCGTACCAGTTCGTACCAGCGGGATCCAGTCAGCCGCCCGTGGGACCGCCCGACCCGCGCATGCTGCCTCGGGTCAAGCCGGGCGGTCCTTCTCCTCGAGCAGTTTCGGCGATCTCCGGGTCGCCTCGACCCGACGGATGTCCGCCGCACCGCTCCCGGCTGCCGCCGGACCTGTTGGAAACGCTGGATCCCGAATACTGGTTCCCGGTCTCACGGCCGCTGTACTCGCGTTGGCTGAGACACGACCTACAGGCTCTTGAGATGGTCTCGGATCATGAGCGCGGCGGCCGCCCCTTCACCCGCTGCGGACGCCACCTGCTTCGTGCTCGTCGCGCGAACATCGCCCGCCGCGAAGATCCCGGGCACGCTTGTCTCGAGCGATGCGGGGTCGCGGGTCTCGAAGCCTGCCGGTCGCTCGCCCTCGTGGACCAGCGCATGTCCGGTCACCACGAACCCGGACTGATCCCGCCTCACCGCCCCTCCCTCCAGAAGAGCGGTGTTGGGGTCCAGGCCGATGAAGACGAAGGCACCCGGCACCTCCAGATCCTCCACTTCCCCCGTCGCGTGGTCTCGAATCCGGAGGCCGCGCAGCTTGGATTTGGCACCGACGAACTCTTCGACCTCGGTGCGGAAGCGCACCTCGATCTGCGGATGATCCAGGACCTTCTCCTGAATGACCCGGCTCGCCGTCAGCTCCTCCCCCCGTACCAGGATCGTCACCTTCGTCGCGAAGCGGGTGAGGAACAGGGTCTCCTCCGTGGCGCTGTTCCCGCCTCCGATGACCGCGACCTCCACGCCCTTGTAGAAGGGGCCATCGCAGGTGGCGCAAAAGTGGACGCCGGCTCCCAGATACTCCTCCTCACCGGGAACGCCGAGGCGGCGGTACCGACTGCCCGTGGTCAGGAGGAGCGCCAGGGCACTGTATTCCTCGCCGCCCGCCGTCCCGACGCAGTGGTAGTTGTCATGGCTGTGGAGGCCGGTCACCTGCTGGGCCTGCAACAGCTCCACACCGAAGCGCTCGGTCTGCTGGCGGAAGCGCCCGGCGAGCTCCGCCCCACTGATTCCCTCGTGAAAACCGGGGACGTTGTCGAGGTGCTGCGTGGCAGCCGCTTGGCCCCCGAGCGCGGCTCTTTCGACCACCAGCGTGTCGATCCCCTCGCGTGCCGTGTACAGGGCAGCCGTGAGGCCGGCCGGTCCTCCCCCCACGATGATCAGATCGTAGTGATGCCTCTCCGCCGTCGTCTTCAGCCCGAGCTTCGCGGCGAGCTCGGCGTTGGAGGGGTCCGTGAGGATGGAACCATCGCCGAAGGTGATAGTCGGGATCCGCCGCTTGCCTTCGTTCGCCTCGATGACGAAGCGCTCTCCCTCTGCGTCTTCCTCGATGTCCACCCACCCGTAGGGGATCTGGTGCTCTCCGAGGAACTGTTTGCTCCGGTGACAGTCGGGGCACCAGAACGCACCGTATACAGTGATCTCGGGTAGATTCATTATCCTGCCTTATCCCGTTCCTGTCTTTCTGCTCCTGCTCGAGTGCCTCCCCTCGATGGGTGCTTCTGTCGCGGGGTGCAGCACGTGCCGCCACCCAGAACGCAGAACTGGGCGCAACGAGGGTGGTTCAGCTTCACGACCTCCGAGGCCTCCGCGAGGCTCGCTCCGAGCTCGAACTGGCGGTCGTGCGGGATCAACGTGCACGCAAGCACCACGGGAGCGGCCGCGTCCTTGCGTTTGACGATCATCCGACTCCACGCGCACATGACATCGGCCGGGTGCTTGCCCAGGATGTCCCAACAGTCCTCGGTGATCTCCGGCACATCGACCGAATCGTCCATCTCGGGGAACAGAGCGAGATCCGATGGGTCGTCGGCGTCCACGCGAATCCCTTCGGTGACGAAGAGGCGGGCGTAGCCCCGCCGCGCCTCCTCCTTGGCCTCGCCCCAGCAGGTTCGACCGGCGACCCTGACTCCGAATCCATGGTCCGAGAGCCATTGCAGTCCGGCCAGCGCGACAGCCCACGATCCCCGGCCCCGCTCCCGCTCGTGCACCTCCCACGTGTAGTGATCTAGGCTGACACGAAACGTCAGCCGCCCATTCTCCTCGCCCTTCAGCTCTTCCCCGATCTCGAGGAGGCCCGCCTTCACTCGCGGTCGCTGCATCGGCCGCATGGCATTGGTCAGCACGAGAGCTCGATATCCGCGTGCGAGCGTCTCCCGGAGCATCTCGATCAGGTCGGGGTTCACGAACGGCTCTCCGCCCGTGAACCCGATCTCTTCGATGGACAGGCTCAACGCTTCGATCTCATCGAGGAACTGGCACAGCTCGCTCAACGTGAGAAACGCCAGGCGGTTGCTCAGCGGGCTGGATTCCATGTAGCAGTGACGGCACTCGATGTTGCAGAGGGTGCCAGTGTTGAACCACAGGGTCTGAAACGCAGCCAGCCTGACCGACGCCCGGCTCCGGCCGTCGGCGGTCAGGTCGGGATCCTGGAACTTTCGGTCTCGTTCCACTCGACTCGCCGTTCCTCTTGTTACTGCGCGATGCCCGAGGGCTCGATCACCTGCTATACGACACCCTACTGACTTTCCCCGGCACCTCGGCCTTCCCCGGTGAGTCCGAGCAGGGCGATCGCTGCTGCCAGAAGGACCGTGTCTTTCAGCAGGAACTCACCCGGAAGCGTGAGGAGCGGAAACCCCGCTTCACCGTAGCTGACCCCCGGGGCGATCAGGAAGATGAGTAGCGTGCCGGCGAACAGGCCTACAAGACCGAGAGAGACCCAGGGAATCGCCACGCCAGCCAACAGGAGAACCCCCGCGCCCACCTCCAGGACCCCGAGCAGATAGACGAAGCCGTCGACTGCGAGGAACGAGAGGGACGCGTCGAGGAGTCCCACGACAGGACTCGGATCGACGAACTTAAGGGCTCCGATCCACACGAGGACGAGCCCGAGAGAGATCCTCAATATCGGCTTCGTGCTCTTTCTGGCGAACTGAACCAACGAGCCTGCGGCCGTCCACCACCGAGTTCACAAGCACCAACAACATCCCCTCCCGCGGGGTTCCCCCCCACGGGGCGGGGACACAAGCCACCTGAACACCCGCTGTGCCAATCGCGGGCCGGCCGCCCACTGTCACAGTGAGCGGTTGCGGGTACACCCGACGCGCCGTCGCCGAGACTCCGGTGGGGGACGTCGACTGACCTCCCACGATGCGCCGCGGTCGCGAACCGGTGGAGGCACCATGCGTGCCACACGTCGGCACGGACTGAGACGATCGCGTAACCCGTTGCCACACAGTTCGTTGCACCGCCGCATACGGCGATCCCGGGAGGGTCGGCAGGCGTTTCTTGAAACGGGGACTGGTCGGTTGAAACGTTGCAATCGTTTCACTCGCACCGATACCGGGCTGCATAGAACTCCCGAAAGTCCTTCGCCAGCTGCGACGCCAGGGCATGGGTATTGTCAACTTAGTCGGGACAGGGTGAGTGAAGCCGAGGCCGGGGAAGCCGTCGGAGGGTGTTCAGACTGCGGTGGCCGCACTCCAGTCTTTGAGGGACCGAGCACGCAACAGCCGGTAGTTCTCCGAGCGCAGCTGGTGACGCCCGATCCTAAAGCAGTTCTGGATCACTCCGTGAACCGAGAGAAACCGCTGTGCCTGGCCAGGTGACTTGAAGCCTCGCATCTGGCGCTCTCGTTGTCGGGTCGGCTGATGCGAGACTTCGGCCCGATTGTTCGCGTAGCGTCTCGTGTCGTGGGCCACGGAGGGCATGACGCTCCGGCGCGCCGCTGAGTAGCTCTTCAACTTGTCCGTCACCAGCTTCCACGGCGCGCCTCCCTGCCCTTTCAACAGCTTGCGAAAGAACCGTTTCGCCGCGCGCGCGTTACGATACCGCTGAACCAGAACGTCGATCACGTCTCCGTGCTGATCCACGGCCCGCCACAGGTAGTGTCGCTCGCCCCTGATCGTCACGAAGACCTCGTCCAGATGCCACACGTCGCCCAGTCGGCCCTGTCGATGCCTGAGCTTCCGAGCGTATTCGGGTCCAAACTTCCGGCACCACTGCCGGATCGTCTCGTACGTCACGACGATGCCCCGCTTCGCGAGCAGCTCCTCAACATCTCGAAAGCTCAGAGAGAACCGGTGGTACAGCCAGACGCTGTGGCCGATGATCTCAGGTGGAAACCGATAGCCACGATACCTGGTTGAGTTCGTTTTCATCGGCCAAGTCTGCGGCAACCTCGCTCAAGTTGACAATACC
>JBDHIM010000161.1:0-5165 GCA_039587445.1 Gemmatimonadota bacterium | reverse complement strand
TACCCGCCGCTCGCCAAGGTGAGGTACGAAGAGCTGGGCGATGTCTTCCGGAACGGGAAGGTGCTGGGGCTGTCGCTCGTGCAGAACTGGGTCATCGGACCCGTGCTCATGTTCTCGCTCGCGATCCTGTTTCTGCGAGACTACCCGGAGTTGATGGTCGGCCTGATCCTGATCGGCCTCGCCCGCTGCATCGCCATGGTCATTGTGTGGAACGATCTCGCGGACGGAGACCCCGAATACGCGGCCGGCTTGGTGGCCTTCAACTCGATCTTCCAGGTCCTGTTCTTCAGCGTGTACGCCTACGTGTTCATCACGGTGCTCCCCGGGTGGCTCGGCCTCGAGGGCACGGTGGTGAGCATCACGATGGGCGAGATCGCCCGCAGCGTCTTCATCTATCTCGGCATCCCGTTCATCGCAGGCTTTCTGACCCGCGCCCTCCTCGTTCGCCTCAAAGGAAAGACGTGGTACCACGAGCGTTTCGTGCCGAAGATCAGCCCCATCACGCTGATCGCGCTCCTGTTCACCATCGTCGTGATGTTCTCCATCCAGGGCCGTGCCATCGTCGGCCAGCCGATGGGCGTGGTGCGGGTCGCCATTCCGCTGCTCATCTACTTCGTCGCCATGTTCACGATCACGTTCTTCATGAGCCGGCGGGTGGGGGCTGACTACCCACAGACAGCGACGCTTTCGTTCACCGCGGCCTCCAACAACTTCGAGCTCGCGATCGCCGTGGCCGTCGCCACTTTCGGGATTTCGCACGGAGCAGCGTTTGCGGCAGTGATCGGACCGCTGGTGGAGGTCCCGGTTCTCATCGCCCTCGTGAACGTCGCGTTGGCATGGCGCAAGAAGTACTTCCCGGAGGCCGAGGCCGAGATCGCTAGTGTAAGCAACTGCGCGGTACCGGCCGGGTGAAGCGTTCCACCAACGCACCGTCGCCGCGGACGCGGGGACCAGGAGGCAGTTCGCGTCGGCCATCGGTTCATGCTGAGCGCTGCCGACTACTCGGCGCTCAAATAAGGACCCGGACTCCTGCAGGGGCGGGGTAGCGAGCACGGCACCACGACGCATGTATGCGAGGGACGCCGTGGCGCACTCCGTCCCTCACATGACGAGGCGTACCATCGCCTGGAAGACCTCCTGGGCCGGGATCGCCAGGAACACGAGCGGCATGAATGGCAGCGCGGCTGCCAGCACCATGACCACGAGGTGCTGGAGCGAGAGAGGCACGGGCTTCATCCAGCGCGCGTTCTCATAGAGCGCGCCGAAGTCAGCCAGGCCCGAGACCTCTTCGCCTAGGACTCCCCGGAGGGCCGGCTCTTTGGGTTACGGCGGTGCCGTCGTCACGTACACCAGGTTGTTTCCCTGGAACGCTGAGCGGTAAGTGTTGGCGCCGCACTGGTAGTACTCCACGCCGCCGACAGCTTTGGAGGTGCAACCGTCGGGGAGTGTCGCAACGACGGTGCCCTCAGGCAGTGCGCCGGCCGCCGCGGCCTGTTGCTGGGCGGCCGCGGCCTGTTGCTGGGCGGCGGCTGCGTCCTGCTCGGCGGCGTCGGCCCGCTGATCGGCGTCTGCTGCCTCCTGCTGGGCGGCGGCTACCTGCTGATCTGCAGCCGCCTGCTGCTGAGCGTCGGCCTGCTGATCGGCGGCGTGAACTGAGGTTCCCACCACGACGGCGGTCCTGCGTCTAGTCCGGCGGCGTCTGCCACCCGCTTGCGCCTCTGCGGTCGCGCTGGTCACCTGGAGCGGCACCCACGGCACCCATGGGGAGGGTTCAAAGGTTAGATCCGGAGCGAGCAACAGGATAATGGCTGCGAGCATCCCCGCCGCTCTGAGGTTCGGCTTCATGTCCATCCTCCGGTCGGCGTCAGTCAGGCTCATCGGTCGTGTCCATCTTCAGGAACGGGATCTCCCGGGCATCCTCGGGCGGCATGAAGGTGAAGCTGTCATCGGAGATGGCTGGAGCCAGGTCCCAGTTGCTTATGACGGCCGAGACGGTCAACAACTCGGGCGTCGCGGTGTCGGTGACGACGTACTTGACCGGCACCGGCGGCCCGCTGTCGGCCACCCAAATCTGAAAGTCGACATCCGGACGGCTGAACAGTAGATGATCGCAGCGGATCCCGCGGATGACCTCCTTGCCGATCACGACCGCCTCTGTCACGCCCTGCATCAGCAGGGGGAAGGGGTCGCGGTGGACCAGATCGGAGATCGGGGTGCCGATTCCGAGCGCATCGTACACGAATTGGAACATCTCCTCGATCGTCCCCGGCGCTTCCTCCTGCGCCCACACCTTGTCATGCGGGTTGTACAGCGTCAGCGTCTCGCCATCGTAGTAGAAGATCTGATCAATGAGATGGCCATGCCGCTCGGTGCGCAGCTTGTTGGGCCGGCTGACGAGCGCGGTGCCCGACAGCTCGTAGTCGACCCGGTGCCCCGAGTCGAGCCTGTCCTCGAACGTGCTCTGCGCGTCCACGCTGAACTGCTCCAGATTGCCGACCCATTCGGTCGTGCGCCGGAGGAGTTCTACCGCATCCGGGTCCACCGCCGGTGCCTGTGCCCGAGCCTCCGCGGAGACGTTCGCCGAAAGCGCGAGAACGCCGAGCGAACACGCCGCGGCCATTCTGAGCTTCAAGCCACCTGACTCTCGGGATCGCTCTTTCGTTGATTTCATGTTCTTGGCCAGCCTGTCTACATCGTCTTCGGATGGGTGTGGAAAAAAACAACATTGCCTGGGAGCTTTCCGTACGCCATAGCACGGTTTGACTCGGGATCCGGGCTGTGCCTTCAGTCGCGCGACCGCGCGCGCTAGAACGACCAGCCGAACGAGGTGGTGACGCTGAAAGCGTTCTTCTCCGTATCTATCGTTGGCGGCTGGCTGTCGAACTGCTCGTCCACGCCCACGCTCAGGTAGAAGTCGTTCACGATCTCCCGACTCAGGCTGAGATTGAAGCCGATCCGCCACCGCCCGAATTGGTTGAGCACCGGGATGACCGCCAGCTGGCTCGAGAGATCGGTGTCCAGCGCGCCCCAGCTGAAGAACTCGAAGTCAGTCACCAGAAGTCCCTGGAGCGCGTTGTCGCCCTCCTGGTCGGTGAACCGCTCACGCGCGTACGATAGCCCAGCTCCAAACGTGAGGTCGATCTTGTTGGAGTGCACGAGGTAGCGTCCGGCGACCGCGCCTACGCTGCCCCGAAGCTCGAGGTCTAGCTGCGAGTTCTGCTGGCCGGACACGAGCCCGCCGTAGAACCAGCGCTCCCCGAACTCCCGCTGATACGCGAAGAGCGTACTAAAGCTCGTGATGTCGTCCGTGCCATCCTGCCGGCTGAGGGATGTCGACAGATCGAACGAGAAGTTGTCCAGCCCTTTCTTGTACGTGACATCCGAACTGAAGTTGAGGCTTGTCTGGTTGCTCTGCTGGGTATACGAAGCTCCCAGGTTGATGCTGCCGTCCAGACGTCGCCAGAAGGTCTTTTTGATCCGTTCCATCCGCACGATCGACTCGGTGGCGACCACCAGCGTATCCCGATCCGCAACGATGCGTACCTCGTCGGGCTTGTCGCCCTGTGCAAGGCCGCCGAAATACTTGGATCCGTCCTCCAGATCGATCTCGAACCGCTTGTCCGTCTTGACCGTCAGAACGCGTGTCCACTTGACGTAGATCGTGCTGGCAGCATCCGTGTCGTACTCGACCTTCCCCCGCTGGAGCTGCTTGAATTCGCCCGTCATCACGTCGCCGTTGCGGACGACGAGGGTGTCGGTTTTCTGGGCAAGGAGCGGCGAGGCGGTCGCCGGCAGTGCGGCGGCTAGCGACAAGGCCAGGAGGAAGTTTCGCTTGCGATAATGCTGACGATCAAGCTGAGGCGCTCGAGTCATGAGTGAATCCCTCGTTGGATCCCGGGAGTGGCACGTACCGAGAACGATACAGGAAGCACTTCCTGCGCGCTGCCGCAGCACGCGTCCAAGAGGTGCCGGCTGTGGTCGGCGAGTAGCGGGTGGCACTAAAGCTAAATCAGTCGGGTGCTCATCCGTCCGGTGGTGGGCTGTCAGCGTTCCAAATCGTCCTCTCGATAAGCCACTCGCCGCTTCCGTACTGCTCCCGGGCGATCGACACCCAGTGGCCGGTCTCGGTGAACTCCTCGGCCCCGCTCTCGGGTATCACGTTCAGCTCGTACGTGCCCCACGAAACAGCGAAGCTCTCGGCCACGTGCTGCCCGTCCTGCTGAGCCGACAGTTGAACGAACGCATACTCGGTGAGCTGCTCGCGAAAGTGATCGCGGAGAGCCTCGTGACCCATGACCGGAGGCTCGTAGGGCGGTAAGCGAACACCGGTCGGGGAATGCAGTCTCACGAGGGCGTCCACGTCGGCCGAGTTGAATGCCGCGACGAATGCCTCGACGATCTGCTCTTGGGCGTGTAGGCTAGGCGCGGCGAGCAGTGCGGCCACCGCCGCGAGCGCGATCCTTCTCCTCATACGGACGTCTCCTGCGCGTAAGCTCAGAGCCAGGTCTCAGCCAGCCATCACGCTACGCCTTCTCCACTGCGAGGGACAGCCCACGCTCAGCGGGCGAGCCTCGCGGCCGTCATGCGGTCCCATCACGCGTGCCAAGGAGTCACCGAGTGAAGCGTCCCGGCCAACTTCGCCCACTTTCTTCGTCCAATCATTTCGCGCTCGCGAGGGAATTGATAGGATCTGTTCGCATTGAGACTGTGAACAACGCCCGGACCACGGTTGGGATCGTGAAAGGAGAGTCGTGATGATTCGACGTGCGGTCAGAGTGACAGCGATACTGAGCGTCATACTGGCGATTGCCGCCGCGGCCTACCTGCAAGGGTACAGCGATCGGGAGGACGGTACGATTGGCCTCGCGCAAGCGGCGTTGGCGAAGGGTCAAGGTCAGGAAAGGCCAACCATCACACCGACGCAGGAGCTCCGTGACCCCAACGTCTACTATCCGGGGACCGAGGCGCTGGCTCCCGACGAGATGCGGTTGATCTCCTGCGGGACGGGGATGCCAACCGCCCGGGAATCACAGGCGGCTTCGTGCTGGCTTCTCGAGCTGGGCAATGGCGACAAGTTCCTCTTCGACGGAGGCACGGGCTCCGCGGCGCGCATCGCGAGCCTCAATATCCCCTACGAGTTCCTGAACAAGATCTTCATCAGCCAT
>JBDHIM010000160.1:0-5676 GCA_039587445.1 Gemmatimonadota bacterium | reverse complement strand
CCTCAGCTATGTGTCACTGGGCGTTCAGACCGTATTCGCCATCGCGCAGCGGCGTGAGTTGATCGTGCTGGGCGAGGGCGTCGACCTGTTCTACATCCCGGTGCCGAGCTCCATCGCCGACCAGACTCTCGCCGAGACGGCGATCGGCGCGCGGACCGGCCTGAACGTCATCGCGATTCACCAAGACGGGAAGGTCCTCACCGACCTGGGGCCCCGCCGGCAGCTCGCCCGCGGAACTTCACTCCTGGCGCTCGGGAGCGCCGAGCAGCGCCGGCGGTTCGCGGAGCTATACACCTGAGGAGGAGATCTTCCATGCCGGAGGAGGGACTCGAACCGTAGATTGCTCGGACTGCTCTAATCCATCGACGAACCTGGAGAGCGAACATGGAGAGGTGATCTGCGTCTGCCGACGTAGACGACAGTCTAACTAGCTGTGATGCAGCATGTTAGTTCGGTAGAAAATACTATTTAAACCAACCTCGCCGCCAAATCAGCGCCAGGAAGACGCCGGCGACCCCAGCCATGATCGAGAGCGCGAACGGATAGCCCCAGACCCAATTGAGCTCGGGCATGTTCAGGGGTGACACCTCCGGATTGAAGTTCATCCCGTAAACTCCGGCGATGAAGCCGAGGGGGATGAAGATCGTCGCGATGATCGTCAGCACTTTCATCACCTCGTTCATTCGGTTGCTGACGGACGAGAGGTAGGTCGCCATCAGGTCGGAACTGATCTCTCTGGAGGACTCGAGCAGATCGGAGATGCGGATGATGTGATCGTAGACGTCCCTGAGAAAAACGACCGTCGCCGTCGTCACGAGCGGGTGGGTCTCCCGCAGCAGGGAGTTTACGAGCTCCCTGTGCGGTCCCAGCGTTCGGCGCAGCGCGATCAGGGTGCGGCGCAGCCGGTGAATCTCGGCTACGGTGGACTGATCAGGCGACCCCAGCACCGCTTCTTCGAGCTCCTCGAGCTCCTCACCGAGAGCGTCGAACACCGGAAAATAGGAGTCGACGACCGCGTCGAGCAGAGCGTACGCCAGATAGTCCGGTCCCATACGGCGGATCCTGCCCTTCCCAGACCTGATCCGGTCCCTGACGCCGTCAAACACATCGCCAGGCTTCTGCTGGATCGTCAGCAGGAAGCCGGTCCCCAGAAACATGCTCACCTGCTCGGTTTCCGGCGGCCGACCAATCGGCATGTGGGCGATGACGAACAGGTCCTCATCGTAGGCTTCGGCTTTGGCCCGCTGGCCGACGTTGACGACATCCTCCAGGGCCAAGGGATGTAGCCCGAACAGGTCGCTCAGCCGGCGCAGGACGTCGCCGTGACCGAGGCCGTCCACGTTCACCCAGACGACCGGCCAGTTGCCGGTTTCCGCCTCGAGCTCCTCGGGCTCCTCGACCTCCCGCTCCTCCACGCCCTCCGGTCCGTACGCCATCAAGCGTATCGTCGGGCGAGGAGCGTCCGGATCGAAGACGAGCGTTCCGGGAGCGGTTCCGGGAGCCGAATAGCGGCCCGGTGAAAGAGAGGCGCGCCGAGCTCCTCGGCGTTGCGAGGCTTTCTTCATCTCGCGCTCCTGCGTTAGCCGACGTGGCGCATGGCTTGAAGCGACTCCACGACGGGATTATCCAGGTGAACGTCCACCTGCGGGAACGCGATCGTGATGCCGGCCTCCTTGAAGGACCACCAGATCGCCTCGTGCAGCTCGGAGCGGTGACGTTGGCGGTGCCACGGATCTTCCGTCCAGACCGAGACCTCGAACACGACCGAGGAGTTTCCGAACTCCCACATGTAGATCGCCGGCTGGACCTTGCCGGATCGCCAAGAGACCCCTTCGGCTACCGTCTCCAGGGTCCGCCGCACCAGCGCCATGTCTGATCCGTAGGTCACGCCCACCTGTGCGCGCAGCCGCGTGAGCGCATCGCGCAGCGTGTAATTCTTCACGGTCGACTGTACGAGCTCCGAGCTCGGAATGATCAGGTCCTCCTCGTTGAGCGTACGCCCGATGGCCGCTCTGATCCCCATCCGCTTGATCTGGACGATCTGTCCGTTCACCTCGACGATGTCACCCGGCTTCACCGCTCTCTCGGCCAACAGTATGAGCCCGGAGACGAAGTTGGCCGTCAGGTTCTGCATGGCAAAGCCGATCGCCACCGCGAAGAGGGCGCCCGCCGCGAACAAGGCCGTGAGGTTGATCCCCATCGTTTGTAGCGCGATCGCGAATCCGATGCTCAGTACCGCATAATGGAGAAGCCGGGAAGCGACAGTCACGCTGCCCGCATCGAGAATGTCGCGCCGCTTCATCACCCGCTCGAACCCCTTCTGCAGCAGCTTGGACAGCAGGACCGTAGCGAGGATGATCAACGCCACGCTCACGAGGGTCGAGATCGATACGGGCGTGCCGCCGATCTCGAAAAGCCGCACGTCCAAGACCGCCAGGCCCTGTACTCCAGCGCTCCGTGAGGTTCATGCAAAGATTCCTTTCCCGGACTGACATCGGCCGGCACAGCTACCGCTGTCGGCGGCCCCCTCTATGGCTCGCGATCCAAACATATGCGATGGTCTAACTACTAACAATACAGTAGGTTACAACAATGGAGCCGACCGGGATCGCCTGACCGGCGACCGAGCGCAGCGAGCGGAGCCAACCGGTGACCTCCTGCTTGCAAAACATATGAGCTAGGGCCCGATTTCCGCACCATATGCGTACTTCTGCGGAATAATCCGCATGAGGTACGGACCTCTCTCGGCGTTTCCGCACGTGATACGGACCGAACCTGGAGTACAAACCTGGAGAAGTGCCAGAGAGCTGATGCCGGCTAGGACGGTAGTTCGCCCGCCGCCGGCCGTGGCGCTCAAGGTGTGGTGTGCCCGCCAACCGTTTCGGTGGAACGTTTCGTGTTTCTCCCGCCGCTGAATGAAACATTCAGCGACCACCCATCCTCCGCGGGTGTGCCAGTCTCAACACATGTCGCTAAAAGGAGTTAGCCACTAGCTCAAGCTTCTTCCCCCGGTGGCCCGCTGCCTGCGTTTGAGCGGTCCGAAGCCAGTCAAGTGCGAGGACCTCAACTACAAGGAGCTGATCGTGATCAAGGGGCGACTGTTCGCCGCGACCGCCCTCTTGGCCGTCGCAGGCTGCGTGCGCCCC
This sequence comes from Gemmatimonadota bacterium, assembly GCA_039587445.1. GTDB lineage: Bacteria > Gemmatimonadota > Gemmatimonadetes > Palauibacterales > Palauibacteraceae. The sequence continues at coordinate 2,530 of JBDHIM010000160.1, read as the reverse complement.
GCCTCAGCACCGGTCTTGAGCAATCTGCTCGGCCAGAGAATGCAGTCGCAGCATCGCTCCGAATCGAGCTTGCCGCCGTGGCGGGCACGGAGCCGGCTGACTAGCGGCCATAGAAGCGTGCGAATGAGACTGGCCGACGCTTACCGAATTCTGATCGTAGACGATGACAACGCGTTCCGGTTGTCAACGGCCGAGCTGCTCCGTCAGGACGGATACGTCGTGGCTGCTGCCGCCGATGCTGCTGAGGCCGGAGAAGCCCTCGTCTCCCGTGACTTCGATCTCATCCTGTTAGACCTGCGAATGCCGGATACTGACGGGCTGAGTCTCGTCGAAGTACTGCGCCGAAGAGGCGAGCGAGCGCCGATACTCATGATCAGTGGCTACGGCACAATCGACTCCGCCGTCAATGCACTTCAGCTCGGAGCAGACGACTTCCTGACAAAGCCCGTGGACCCCGATCTCCTCAGCCGGAAGATAGCCGAGTTGCTCGCGCGCCGTCCGCTGCCTCAGCGCCCCTCCGGTCGAGCTACGGCCGGCATCGTCGGCGAATCGCCGGCGATGGTCGCCGTGTTCGAGGCCATGAGTCAGGTCGCTCCAACGGAAACGACCGTCCTCATCTCGGGAGAGACGGGCACCGGCAAGGAGCTCGTGGCACGCGCTCTCCACGACGCCTCGCTGCGGGCGCAGGGTCCCTTCGTCCCGGTGAACTGTGCCGCGCTGGCGGGGGGAATCCTCGAATCCGAGCTCTTCGGCCATGTGAGAGGAGCCTTCACGGGAGCAGTACAGGCGAAGCGGGGCCTCTTTTCTGCGGCTGATAGGGGAACCGTGTTCTTGGACGAAGTCGGTGACATGAGTCTCCGGCTGCAGCAGAGGTTGCTCAGGGTTTTGCAGGAGCGTGAGGTCACACCCTTGGGTGGTGTTCGGGCAGAGCCTGTGAACGTGAGGGTGGTTGCGGCGACGCATCGGCACCTCAAGGAAGAAGTCGCAGCCGGCCGCTTCCGCGCTGACCTCTATTATCGCCTGAACGTCTTTCGGATCGAGTTGCCTCCGCTGAGTGAGCGGCGGGAGGATATTCCCCTCCTCGTTGAGGTCGCCCTTCAGCGACTGCAAGAGCGGTCGTCGAATGAAGTCCCGTTGTCAGTTTCCCCGCTGGCATTCCGCCTCCTCCAGCAGCACGAATGGCCTGGGAACGTGCGCGAGCTGTTGAGCGCGGTCGAGAGCGCGGCGATCCGTGTCCAGGGAAACCGTATCGCGGTTCAGCACCTTCCTGCCGAGCTGCGCGTCGATGAGGCTCAGGCTGAGATGGGTTCCTCAGCCGGTCGAGAAGGCCGGTATCGCTCGCCAGTGGAGCCAGAGGATGAAAGGGCTGTGATCGAAGCCGCGCTTGAAGAAAGCGCCGGTGTCCGTGCCGAGGCGGCGGAACTGCTCGGTATGAGCCGAACGACCCTGTGGCGGAAGATGAAGACTTACGGCCTGGACAACGGGTAGAATCAGGTCACCATCCTCTGAGCTGCCGCACGCGTTTCAAAGAGATGTTTCGTCCTGGCGGCACGCGTTTCGTGGAACGCGTCCAAGCCGGCCATCTTGCCGTATAACATGCCGCTATCCTTCTATATGACAGTCGCTTAACCGTCCGTCGAGCCTTAACTGCTTGCCGGCCCGGTCGCTGCATCCTCCCACAATGTCACCTCGTAGCGAATCGGTACGGAGCCGAAGGCGTCCGGCCTTCGGAGCCGACGGTAACGAGAGAAGGGAGACCAAATGCGAGTTCATATCCGTGCAGCGAAGGATATTCGCTCCTCGAAGATCACTCCGGAGCACTTGTATCTGAACCGTCGTCGCTTTCTCGAAAGGACGTCGAAGCTGGCAGTCGCCGCGGCTCCCTCGTCCGGGCGCGCGGAAGAGAGCCGCGGCGCGGCCCGCGGTTCGACGGACGGGCCCGGCCGTGGTCCGCAGGAGCGCGACTGGAGCCTGACTCGAAGCGACCTCGGTGAAGTGCTGACGTCCTACGAAGACGTCACCACCTACAACAACTTCTACGAGTTCGGAACGGCAAAGGAGGACCCGGCCAAGAACGCCCACGTCCTTCGCACTCGGCCGTGGTCGGTGGCGGTGGAGGGTCACGTGATGCGGCCGGCCGTCTACGATCTCGAGGACTTCCTCAAGCCGCACCGGCTGGAGGACCGCATCTATCGGCTCCGCTGCGTCGAAGCCTGGTCGATGGTCATCCCCTGGCGCGGCCTTCCCCTCGCCGAACTGGTCAGGCGGGTGGAGCCCACCGGCAACGCTCGATTCGTGGAATTCACCACCCTGCTCGATCCCGAGCAGATGCCGGGACAACGTCGCGGCGTTTTGGAGTGGCCTTACGTGGAGGGACTTCGGCTCGACGAGGCGCTCCACCCGCTCGCCCTTCTGGCTACCGGCGTGTATGGCCGGGATCTGCCCAACCAGAATGGGGCGCCCCTTCGGCTCGTCGTGCCCTGGAAGTATGGCTTCAAGAGCATCAAGTCGATCGTCCGCATCCGGTTCG
>JBDHIM010000159.1:0-5273 GCA_039587445.1 Gemmatimonadota bacterium | reverse complement strand
CGGACGCCTACCATCTCCCAGAGGTTGTGGCGGTCGATGAGCTTGCCGTACTGATCGACCGGCTCCGCCTTGAAGATGAACGAGCCCGGCTCGATGAAGTGCCGCGCATCCCTTTGACCGGATTCGAACACGACGTTCCCGGCCTGATCGGTTACCTCGATCTCCACCCACGCCTGGATGATGTCCAGGGGACCGGTCGGGAAATCGTGGCCCACCTTGTTGTTGGTGATCAGCGCCTGGAGCGTGACTTCATCTCCCGCCTCCACGGTGTCTGGCACGATCAGCTCGAGCGGCACGGCGGGCCCGGTCCGCCACTTGTGGGCGATCTCCGGTATCTCCAGTCGGCCCTGCAACCACCGCTCGGTCAGCTCGACGTGCTCCTCCGCCCCTTCGAGCTGGAGCGCCAGGGGCATGAACTGGTTCGCGGCCAAAAACCGGTGGCTGCGGTGCCGCTCGTCGCCGGCCGTGCGGTTGTAGTCGGCCTCGTCGCCGCTGGCCGGATCGCTCGACTCGGCAAGCGGCATGTGGCACTCACGGCACTCGATAGTCGTCTCCGGGTCTCCCGGCTCGTTCCAGCGGCTCTTGCGCCAGTTGTCGTACTGGTTCTGGAGCTGCACCCAGCCGACCTGGTTGATCTCCTCATCGATAAACTGCTTGTGGCAGGCCGCACAGAACTCCGGGCTCTTGAAGAGCCGGTGCTGCAGCGTCTCGATGTGGTACCGCGGATAGGACCGGATGAGGAAGTCCCGGAAGAAGCGGGACGTCTCTCCTTCGTCGAGCTCGAACATGTACCGCTCGGGCTGGACGACGACGTAGTTGGCATTGCCCTTCACGTCGGTCTCCTGGATCGCGTGGCACATGATGCAGGAGACCCCCTCCTGGTATCCGACGAGGTTCGTCAGGTCGTCGTTGAAGACGTTCTTGGCCCCCGAGAACAGGGAGATGGGATCGTGACAACCGCCGCAGTAGCGGGTGGACTCGGCCCCGTTCTGCTCCGCCATCACCGTCTGGACGGTCTGGAAGGCGACGTCCATCGCCGAGTAGCGATGGGCGCTCACCTGCCACTCCCGCAGGATCTCCTCATGGCAGCCGGAGGTGCCGCACGACTCGGAGCCGCCCAGCGAGCGAGCGTCGAAGGCGGTGCCGGTGCTCGTCCTGGCGAGGCTCGGTGCGAACGGCCGTTCCGGACCGTAGACGTAGCTGTAGTCCGCCGGCAGCTCGTTGACCAGCTCTGGCGGCTCGTAGGCCCAGGCCAGCAGCGCGACGACCACGAACAGGGGTGCCGCCACGATGAGCGTGCCCATGCCGAACCGCTTCGTCGCCGCCAGGATCGGGGCCGTCACCGCTCCATTCTCCGGCCTCGCGGCCCGGACGATGAGGACGACCACGTGCGGCAGCACCGACGCGATAAGCGCGAAGGTGGACACGATGTGGGCCAGATCCCAACCGTAGCTGATGCGCGTGAGGAAGAGCGCCTGCCAGGTCAGCACGAGCCCCGACACAATCGCCGCGATCGTCGCGGCCATGGCGAAGTAGCCGGTAAGCTTCACGTGAGACATCTGCCTCGGGCGGTAGAGCAGCCAGTGCCTGATCAGGTACCAGGCGAAGGGCACGATGAACACGAGGCCGATCGCCGTGTGCAGCAGGACCATGACCTGGTTGGAGACGCTGAACGGAAGCAGCCAGATGGAAAGGCCTGTGAGCGTTTCGAAGAAGAGGAGGCCAGATACTGCGATCAGGAGCTTCCGCTCCCATTCCTGGGTCGAGTCGCGCGCCGGTTGGGTACTCACCTCTGCAGCTCCTTCCTGGACGGACTACATGGATCGGTGCTGATCGAGCGGTTGTCGTGCCGGGGGAGTTGGCCGCCGCAGGCCGACAACCTGCGCGCGCAGCGTCGGAGCGGATCGTCGCGCCTTGGCAGACAAGATACCGCGCCGGCCTGCGGCCGGCATTACGCCAACGCGCACCGACAGGCCACGGACTAGGGACCGGCTAGCGGGCTCCGGTCTCGAAGCGCCTCGTGTTGTACTCGCTCAAGAAGCTCCGGTGGTCCGCATCGTCCGGATACACCTCGTCCGGCCCGTACGGGTAGCGCGACATGTCGTGGAACGGCAGCGGGGACACGGTGTTTCCTGTCGCCGTGTTCAGATCCGAGTCCTTGACCCAACCGACCGAGTAGAGGAGGAAATCCCTCGTCCAGCCGGGCTGTAGCTGGGGGGTCCGGCTGGCGTCGAACGCGATCGTGGCCTCGTCACCCGGACCCATGACAACGTATTTGTCGTCGGACTCGAGGAGCAGGGGGAGCACGTCTCCGAAACGGGTGAAGGTACCCTCCAGCAGCAGCCATCTCGGCTCCGTGGAGACCTCCTCGTAGTCGAACCAGTGCGGTCCGTACCTTCCTCCCTTCCGGTACTCTCGAGAGAACCCGCGGAAGTGGAGATCGGCCGACGCAGGCGCCATGGCCGTCGTCTTGAGCTCGCCCCTCGGGCTCCCCACGGAGAGGAACACCTGGTCCCAGTAGATCTGCATGTTCGTGCGGATCCGCACCCGATGGTCGGGGGTCGGGAACTTCCCGGTGAGGTCGGCGATCACGGTCTTCTTCTTCCCTGCCGGAAAGCCGAGATCGTCGATCGCCGTCGTCCAATCACCTCCCGCACCGATTACCTCCAGGTAGGGGGAGATCACCGAGTCTCTTCGGGACTGTGACATCGCCACGTTGATGCTGGCATCCGTGGGGAAGATCCAGCCGTTGAGATACAACGTGACGGAATCGGACGCGGCAAAGTCTCCGAGGTCCAGGATCAGGTCGTGGGGCTCCACGACCCCCTGGAAGCGGGTGGGCATCAGGTTCGAGACGTAGACGTCGTCCTGCTCGCGGAGCTGCGGGAGCACGTCGACCCCGTCTCCGTCCGTGGCCGTCACCGGGAGGCGAGGGCGAGCGACCTGATGTACGGTCAGCGAAGCCGGTCCCGGCGGCACGAAGCGCTCGTTCACGAAGATGTCGATCGTGTCGGGGTGGTCGACGGCAATCAGCTTCACCTCGTCAACGTAGAAGATCTCCCACAGCTCCTCGGTGAGCTGCAGGACGTAGTCGCCTCCCTTTTCCTGGAGCGCCGCGGCCGGGATACGGACATAGTCCCGGGACGCAGCGGGAGGCGCGTAGGCCTGATCGGCTCCCATGATCCCCAGCGGCATGCCCAGCGCGCTTCGCCACATCACATCCGTGACGAGCGAGAATCGACGCCCGTCCCAGGCATAGAGGAACGGGCACGAACCCTTCAGTTGTTGCTCCTCCAGCAGATCCTCATCGGAGCCGGGGAAGTAGATGTCCTGGATCACGCCGTTCGTCCACTCGACCCGCACTACGTCGGCCTTCAGGCGGTGGCCGAGTCCGAAGTGGATGACCGGATCGGTGGCTTCCCGGACCTGGAAGAGATCGCCCGCTCTGACCTGGATCCGCGCGCCTATCCCGAAGCGGTTGTTCTTTCCGCTTCCCTCCCCGAGCCCCACGAGCTCGATCTTGAAGTAGTGGTTGACGTTGGCGCCGTCGTTCCGTAGCAGCCGGACCCCCCCGTCGGAAGCGGATAGGAAGATGTCCAGGTCGCCGTCCTCGTTGTAATCCGCCACCGCCACGCTACCGGCGCCTTCCAGGTCGGCGGGCAGGAAGTGCGACGATTCCGCGAACCGGCCCGTCCCGTCGTTGCGGAACAGGACCACCCCTCGGCGCGAATCGCCCGCGGGCTCTCCGACGACCAGGAGATCCAGGTGCCCGTCGTTGTCGAAATCGAAGAACACCGTTCCCAGCCCGCGGAGGTTCTGAATCGCGCTCAACGCTTGATCGGACCGGGCGTCGACCTCGAACGTCCCGTCGCCCTCGTTGCGGTAGAGCGTGTGTGCGCCGCTGCTCAGCGCGGTCACGAAGAGGTCCAGGAAGCCGTCGTTGTCGTAGTCGCCGACAGCGGCCGCGCCCGAGCTGCCTCCACCCGCCAGCCCGCTCTCCGCTGTCAGATCCTCGAAGCGTCCCTGCCGGGCATTGGAGAAGAGCGCGTTGCTGCCGTCGGCGTTGATCACGTAGAGGTCCACGTCGGAGTCGTCGTCGAAGTCGCCGAACACCACGTCGCGGCTGTCGGCCCCCTCCTCTCCAGCGATTCGCGCGGCGGTCGCACGCTCCTGGAAGCTCCCGTCCCCGTTGTTCCGGTAGAAGCGGTTGGCGCCGTCTCTCGCTTCGTAGATGTCCAGGTCACCGTCCAGGTCCAGGTCGACGAAGACGGCCTTGCCGGCGCCTCCGGGCCCGGCAATGCCCGCGGTCTCCGTCACGTCCACGAACCTCCCGTCCCCGACGTTCCGGTAGAGGAGGTTCGTCCCGACCCTGACGATGTACAGGTCTAACCTCCGGTCGTCATCGAAGTCGCCGAAGATGGCGGAGCTGACCCCTCCGTTGTGTACGACGCCGGCTTCGGCCGTCGTCTCGACGAACCTTCCCAGGTCGTTCCTCAGGAGGAAGCTTGAGCGTTCGGATTCGGCGGCTCGATCGTCCGCCGCGTACAGATCCTGGTCGCCGTCTCCATCGATGTCCCCAATGGCGATCACCGTGCGGCGGCCTTCGGTCGTGCCTCCCGACCCTTCGCCCGTCGGGATGAGGTCGATCCCCGCCACCGCCGTCGCGTCGGTGAAGCGCAGAGCGGCCAGCACCGCCGCCTCCTCCTGCACGCGAAGCGAGAACTCGTGGCTGAAGGTGAGGTTCGGAATCCCCACCAAAGTGCCCGGCGGACCGCGCAGCTCCTCCATGGCCGCCTGGTACGGGGAGGTGATCTCGAAATACGCAGCGAAGCTCGCCAGTGACGCGAGCGCCTCGTCGGTCCGCAACGCCCGCGCATGGGTGAGCGCCTCCCGGAAGGCGGCGGCCGCGGCGGCCGGGAACGCCGGTGCCTGGCTCCTCAGCTCCTCCAGCTGCGCCGCAGCCGCATCCGCCTCGCCGAACAGGAGCAGGGTCTCCGCGAGCTGGAGCCGGGCCGCCACGTTGGCGGGTCGGAGCGCGACGACTTCCCGAAGGTATTCAGCTCTCTGGCGGTCTCCCTCGGCCGTGCCGGTGCGGCCGAGGAGCTCGGCCAGCGTGTACAGTGTGCGGACGTGCTCCGGGTCCCGCCGCGCCACATCCTCCAGCTCTTCCCGAGCCTCCGCCACTCGACCGTCCGCTTCGTAGATCCTGGCCAGGATGAGCCGGATGTCGGGGTTTTCCGGCTCGAGCTCCAGCGCTCGTCGCAAGGCCCGCT
>JBDHIM010000158.1:0-9173 GCA_039587445.1 Gemmatimonadota bacterium | reverse complement strand
TTGTACAGGTCGATGTCCATGCGGCCCGCCAGAGCGTAGGCCACGACGAGGGGCGGCGACGCCAGGTAGTTGGCTCGCGTGTCCGGGTTGATGCGTCCCTCGAAGTTCCTGTTCCCGCTGAGCACGGAGCAGGCGACCAGATCGTGCTCTCGGATCGCTTCCGAGATCGGAGCCGGCAGAGGGCCGCTGTTTCCGATGCACGTGGTGCAGCCGTAGCCCACGAGATTGAATCCGAGAGCCTCCAGGGCCGGCATGAGCCCGGCTTCTTCCAGATACTCGGTCACGACCTTCGAGCCGGGGGCGAGGCTCGTCTTCACCCACGCCTTCCGCTCCAGGCCTCGCTCGACCGCGTTTCGGGCGAGCAGGCCCGCACCGACCATGACCGAAGGGTTCGATGTGTTCGTGCAGCTGGTGATCGCGGCGATCACGACGGAGCCGTGCCGAAGCTCGAACTCCCCGCCCGGTCCTTCGTCGACATCTTCCGGCTCCCAGCGTCCGATCACCGGAAGCGCTCGGCCCGACCTGCCATCGCCGGCGAGATCCCCGTTGCCGGCCGATGTCCCGTTGCCGGCCGACGTCCCGTTACCGGCCGACGTTCCGGTACCGAGAAACCCGCTCAACGCTTCCGCGAACGCCTCCTTGGAGCGTGAGAGCCGGATCCGCTGCTGGGGGAGCTTCGGGCCGGCGAGGCTGGGCTCGACCGTGGCGAGGTCCAGCTCCAGCGTGTCGCTGTAGATCGCCTCGGGGCTCTCCGCGGTGTGGAAGAGGCCCTGCTCCTTCGCGTAAGCCTCGACGATCTCGGCCCGCTCTGCGCGCCCGGTGAAGCGGAGGTAGGCCAGCGTCTCCTCGTCGACCGGGAAGACGGCGCACGTGGCCCCGTATTCAGGCGACATGTTGCCGAGCGTCGCCCGGTCGGCCAGGGAGAGACTGGAGATCCCACGCCCGAAGAACTCCACGAACTTCCCGACGACCCCCGTCTCCCGCAGCATCTCCGTGACCGTGAGCACGAGGTCCGTGGCCGTCGCTCCTTCGGGCAGCGTTCCGTGCAGCTTGAAGCCCACCACGCGAGGTATGAGGAGGCTCAGCGGCTGCCCCAGCATGGCCGCCTCTGCCTCGATCCCGCCGACGCCCCATCCGAGAACACCCAGGCCGTTGATCATCGTCGTGTGGCTGTCCGTCCCGACGAGCGTGTCGGGGTAGAGAAGCCGGTCGCTCACGCCGCCCGCGCTTCCAGCCTCGGCCGATGCCGGTCGAGGATCCAGGCCACCGGCGTCCAGGACGACCCGCGCCAGATATTCCAGGTTCACCTGGTGGACGATGCCCGTGTCCGGCGGCACGACCTTGAAGCTGTCGAACGCGGTCTGCCCCCACCTCAGAAAGGCATATCGCTCTCGGTTCCGCTCGAGCTCCTTCTCGGCATTGATGAAGAAAGAGGCCTGGCTCCCGAAGGAGTCCACCTGTACTGAGTGGTCGATGACCAGCTCCGAGGGAAGCAACGGGTTGATCTTGGCCGGATCGCCGCCGAGCTCCGCCATCGCATCCCGCATCGCCGCCAGATCCACGATCGCGGGCACGCCAGTGAAATCCTGGAGAAGCACGCGGGCCGGCATGAATGCGATCTCCTGCTCCGAGGGCTCGGCAGCCCGCTCCGACCACGTGGCCACGGCCTCGATGTCGTCGGGCGTCACGCTGCGACCATCTTCCTGTCGCAGGAGGTTCTCCAGCAGGACGCGCATCGAGTACGGCAGCCGGTCCATCCTCCCGACGCCGCCACGCTCCAGCACTCCAATGTCGTAGATCGTCGCTCTCCCGCCCCCGATCTCGAGCTCGCGCCGCGCCCCAAACGAGTTCATCGCTCTATCCTCTTCGTCGGTCAGAATCGCATTGATACCAGCAAGATGGGGCTCGCCAACCCCTTAGTCGAGCCAGCTTCAGTGGCGGAGTCGCCACCTCTCCAGGCCGAGGAAACCGAGGACCGCCACGGCCATAAACGGAATGCCGGGCGCACCGCTCCCGAGGATACCGAGAACGAGGCCGGCGAGGAGACCTGCGACCGGCACGACGAACGCGACGGCCCCGGAAGCGTTCTGGAGCGAGAGCGCCAACGATAGGATGCCCAGCACGGCCAAATCGCCCAGGCCTACCACCGGAACGAGTCTCTCCGCCAGCGGGAGCGTGACAGCGAGGTATGGGAGGAGATCGGTCGCCGAGTCCTGGAAGCTCTCCGCGATGACGCGGGTCGGACCCCCGAAGAACGAAAGGAGATCGGCGGTGGCCGCAGCCACGGAGAAGGCGATCAGCGCGGCCACGGAACCCAGTTTGGTGCCGATGAGCGCGGCCAGGAGAACGGCGGCCGCGATCACCGCCGAGTTGCCCAGCAGGATCCCTCCGGGACGCCAGGCCACCAAGATGCCGTAGGCTGCCAGCGCCGGCAGGGCAACCCACCAGGATCCGCCGAGGGGCGACCTGCTCAGCCTGCGTGCCAGAAAAACGACGACGCCCGCAGCCGCGAGCGTCGTCACCATGTAGAGGAGAAACCTGTCCACCGGCGGCTCAGCCCGAGGATTCCTCCTCGGGCGGCTTTACGATCAGCACGGGGCACTTCGCCCGGCGCGCCACACCTTCGGCGACGCTACCGAGAAGCGCTCGCTCGAAGCCCGTTCTGCCGTGGCTGGCAAGCACGATGAGATCGATCTCCAGACGCTCCGCGTACTCCACGACGTTCTGGGCCGGGTGGCCCAACTCGACGTGTAGCTCTGCGGGGACCTCCGGGCCTTCCTTCTCCAGCCGATCTCGCAGATGCTGCAACGCCTTTTCCTTGAGCTCCGGCATGTCGAACATCTGGGATGCCTGCACCGGGAAGTAGAAATCCGGGTAGGTGCCCACCTCCAGAACGTGAAGCAGGTGCAGGCGCGCTCCCTCGCTCGAAGCGATCTCCCTCGCGAATCCGAGCGCGAGCTCGGAGTTCTCCGAGTAGTCCATCGGGACGAGGATACGTTCGAAGGCGCTTCCAGACGCGGCATCTTCACGGACGGTGAGGACCGGGCAGTCGGCCATCCGCACGACTTCCTCCGCCACGCTGCCCAGGAGAAGATGGCGCAAACCTCGACGGCCGTGTGTCCCCATGACGATCAGGTCGACGCCCTGCTCTTCGGCGTACTCCAGGATGACCGGCGCCGGCGATATCCCGCGAACCTGCGCACGGACGGTCTTTACGTCCGGCATGCCGCCGTTCTTGGCCGTCGTCGCCATGCGGGCTTCGGCGGAGCTCCGCATGCGCTCGTAGAGCTCATCGGGCTCGGGAAAGTGATGAGCCGGATCGTGCGGGTCGTCGGCGTGCAGAACGATCGCGTGAACCATGTGGAGCTCGGCGTCGTGGCTGGCTGCCAACCGGACGGCGATCGGAAAGGCGTTCTCCGAGCACGGGGAGAAATCGGTCGCGTAGACGATCTTCTTGATATCTAGCATTGTTGCCCCCTCGGCGTGCCTACACTGTCATGATGCACAAGCTATGAAAACGGACGCGGCATCGCCTGCCGGGCATTCCCCGGCGCCGACTGCCTAGGTTGCCGAGGTGAACGCTCGGCGGCCCGCCCAGTAGGCGAAAACCGTCCAGGCCGCCAGGCTACCGCTCGCGGCGGCGATCAGCCCGGCCCGTCCCAGGTTGTCGAGTAGTGCGGCGCCGGCAGGCCCGAGCAAGCCCGGATCGGCCTCCAGAAGAGCGATCATCGCCAGCCGAAACGCCTCGACCGGGTTCACGAGCGACCACGACTGCAGCACCCCCGCGGGAAGGCCCCAGCGGACGAACGCGGCCATCAGGCCGAGACTACCGAGCGCCAGGAACGCCAGCCAGAGCGTGAACACGACGCTCGTGGCCCTGCCTCGCGTGGAAGCCAGCGCCGAGACCCAAAGACCGATCGACACGAACGCCGCGGCGAGCACGACGGTGAAGAGCAGCAGCATGGCGATCGGCAGCGCCGGGACGCCCTTGATGGCCGCCACGGCGCCGGTGGCACCGTAACCGACGACCAGCGATGCGACCACGGCGGCGGTCACTCCCAGCCACTTTCCGGCGAAAACCTCCTCGCGAGTCACCGGCTGAGCCAGCAGGTAGTCGAGGGCTCCGGTCTCCCGCGCACCGGCGATCGCCGCTCCCGCCGACAGCAGCGCCATCAGCGGAACCACGAAGAGCGCGAGCTGCATGAGACCCGCCAGCGCACGGCCGTAGCTGCGGTATCCGAGGAGGGTCACGTCCACCTGGCCGAACAGCATGAGCAGGAGCCCTCCGACGACGAAGATGCCGGCGTTGAGCCAGAACCAGTAGGCGCGGACGGATTCCCGAACGCCGGCCTGGGCGAGCAGTCGGGCGGTCATCCCTCACCTCCGTCGACCGGTGAGGCGCCCCCATCAACCGGCGAGGCGTCCCCGTGGCTCTCCAGCCGATCCAGGACGTGCTCCAGCGAGGGCGGGCGGGTGCGGAACTCGGTCACCGGCAGGCCTCGCTGCCGCACTTCCAGCAGGACATCCAGGCTGGCATCACCCCTGACGTCGACCTCGACACCGGCTCCGTTCGCTCGAAGATCCGAGACGACCGGGCACTCCCTCAACTCGGCCGCTACGCGCTCCACCTCATGCGCCGGCGCGCTGAGCCAGAGCCGCGGAGCCGCGTCGGTCGCCCGCCACAACTCCTCGAGCGTGCCGTCGAACGCCAGGCCGCCGCCGTGGAGGACGAGCACCCTGTCCGCCAGCAGCTCGATCTCATCCAGCCGGTGCGAGGCGAAGAGGAGCGTGGTCTCGGCCGCGATCTCCCTGACCCGGCGAAAGAGATCCCGGCGGGCGCCCGGATCCAGGTTCGCGGTCGGCTCGTCCAGGAGGAGGACGGAGGAGCCGCTGCCGAGCGCCAGGCCGAGCAGAGCTTTCTGCACCATGCCGCCCGAGAGCTCGTTGAGAGCCTTTGCGCCCGTCTCCTCGAGCGGCATCCCGAGCGCGGCGAGAGTCGAGGCCGGTCCATCCATCGCCACGCCCCGCAGGGCCGAGAAGAAGGCCACGAACTCGGTCAGCGTCATGTCGTAGAGGGGAGCCTGCTGCGGAACGTACCCTATCGCGGAACAGGGTGGTCTTCCCCGCCCCGTTGAGCCCCAGCAACGCCACGCGCTCCCCGGCCTCGATGTGGAAGTCGAGATCGCCGAGCACCCTCTGGTCGCCGTAGCTCTTGCCGAGCCCCACTCCGGTGATCACGAGGGTCTCCTCCGCGTGACGCGCCACAGCGCTCCGCCACCCGCCACCGCCAGGAACAGCCAGGAGGCGCTCTTCCACGGGGAGGGTCGAGAGCGCGTCGGGGACCCCACAGCCTCCCCCCAGTCGGCGAGAAGAGTGGCGTCGATTAGAGGGGCGCCGTCCACTACGACCGGCTCCGGTTTCAATAACGGGAAGAACCGGCTCACGACATCCAGCACCCCGAGCGCGGGGCTGCGAGCGAACAACCCGAGCGCCGGATGCCGGCTCAGAAGGTCGTCGGCCAGCCTTGCGTGGACGAACGGGATGTCACCGGAGCCGTCCCCGTCCCGGTCGAAGCCAGCGTACTCACTCCAGTGGTTCCTGGACCAGTCATTGCGAGCGGCTTGGTCCGGGCCCGCGCCGCCCGCCACCACGACGGGAGTACCGTTACTCAGAAAATCGTTCCCCTCGAACAGGTTACGCCGAACGGATGGCAGGAGCCGGATGCCCGCCTGGTTGGCTAGCAGGAGGTTGCCGGTGAAGGAGTTGGTCACGTCGGCGGAGTGGGGCGAGTTATCGAGGTGGATGCCCACCACGTTCCCGACGATGAGGTTCCCTGAGGCTTCGATCGCATCCGAATCCTTGAGCCCGATGCCCATGCCGCTCATGCCCGCCGAGTTGGCGAACACGTTCTCGCGCAGCCGGATGTCGGCAGAGTACATCAGAAACGCGCCCACCTCGTTGCCGTCGAAACGGTTTCTCTCGAAGACGTTGTGGTTGCTGTACATGTAGTGGAGGCCGTAGCGGCCGCCCTCGATCACGTTGCCTCGCACGAGGAGGCTGTCCGAAAAGTAGATGACAACGTCCCGCGTCCCAATCACGGTGTTCTCGAGGATCTCGGAGGCCGAGCTGTACCAGAGGCGAATCCCATCCCCGCGGCGGGGCGGCGAAAACGGCTTGCCCTGGATCCGGTTTTCTCGAACCAGGGACCCCGGCGAGCCCTTGAGGTAGATCCCGTAGAAGACGTCCTCGAGCCGGTTGCCGACGATCCGGCTGCCCGGCGCCTCCCGCACCATGACGCCGGCGTGCTCCTCCTCCACGTTGGAGCCGGAGGCCCGAACCACGAAACCCTCCAGCCGAAACGGGGCGAGCGCCTCGACGACGTGACCGGTGCCTCCCCCGTCTATGACCGGCCAGCCTTCTCCTTTGAGGGTGAGCGGCCGATCGATGACGAGCCGCTCGGAGTACGTGCCCGGGCCGACGAGCACCGTGTCTCCGGCGCGCGCAGAAGCGACGGCGTCGCCGATCGTCGAGAACTCCTCGCCGGGGCCGGCCCGGACCGGTTGTCCGGCCAGCGGAGCGGGTGCGAAGAGGCTTCCGGTGAGAGACCCGGCGACGAAGGCGACGAAGGCGAAGAAGCCGAGCCGAGCTACTCGCGCTCTGGCGAGGGAAACTCTCATTCAGCCGGCGTCGTCTTGCGGCGCCGGAACCACTCCCAGAAGAGGATCACCGGTCCCAACGCACCGGCGGCGAACATCAGGATCGCCCCGGCACTCGGGTAGCTGGTTACCGTGAAGTTCGCGATCTGCGTCGTGCCGATCATGTTGGGAGTGAAGGGCTCCATCGTGAGCGGCGCGTCGGGCGACAGATTGTGCCCGTACTCGTTGAGCCAGTTCTTGAAGTCGTACAACATCACCGCACCGAATACGACGAAGTCCAGGTAGCCAATCGCGGCGATCGGCAACCTGCCGACCAGAGCCGCCAGCACCGCGAAGCCCAGGAAGCGCAGGATGAAGAAGGGGATGAACATGAACTCCGGGAACTCGTCCGCGTGGATCTCCTGCATCCCGATGTAGTGGTTCAGGATGTTCACCTCACCCAGGTCTCCACCGACGGTATGCGGGTAGATGACCACGCTCAGCCCGTCCGGATACTGCGGCGCGAGCAACCCGATCTCCCAGACCGGCAGGAAGATGCTCGGCAGTAGCGCCAGAGCCACGGCCACGAGCAGAACCCGACTCGTAAGCGAAAGCTCGCTCTGGAAGAAGCTCGTCACTCGATCCATGGATTCCATCGGTCTCTCCCGTTGGTTCGCCCTGGAAGGCTCCCCGGAAAGCTGCACGCATCCGGGGCTGGGCGGTAGGTGGAGGTCGGAAGGCCTTGGGGGTCGACCCCGAAAGGGGCCGACCCCAGAGGCAGGAAGCTACGGTTTGACGAGCAGATACCCCACCATCTCGAGGTGTAGCGCGGAGCAGAACTCTGTGCAGTAGTACGGGAAGACACCCGCTTCATTCGCCGTGAAGCGAACGACCTGCGACTCGCCGGGCTCGATGCTCACGTTGATGTTGTGCTTGTCGACGGCAAATCCGTGCGTGGCATCCAGCGCCTGCTCGATGTTGGTGAGATGGATCACCACCTCGTCGCCCCGGTTCACCTCGATGTGCTCGGGGGTGAAGTGGCTTCGCACCGCGGTCATGTAGACGTGCACCTCGTTGCCGCGACGCTCGATCCTCTCCTCACCGGGCAGTGCCGGATCTTCGGCCGGCGCCATCCGGCGTGGATCGAATCCCACCTGCGGATAGATCTGCCACACATCCAGCTTGTCCGTCTTGATCATCTGCGCGTAGTGCGGCTCGCCGATCCCGATCGGTGAATCGTAGAGCAGCTGCATCTGCGGGCCGGCGATGTCGATCAGCTGGAAGTTCTGTGGGAGCAGCGGACCGACCGGCGTGAAGCGGTCGATCGACCACTTGTTCAGCGCCACCAGGTAGTTCCCGTCGGGAGATTTCGTGTCGCCCTCGGCGGCCGAAAGGTGTCCGACGTTGTAGTGCACCGGAAGCTTCTCGATCACCTGCATCTGATCGTAGTTCCACTTCACGACGGACGGCTCGAGGAAGAGGCTCGTGAAGGCGATGCCGTCCCCCGCGAACTGCGTGTGCAGCGGTCCGAGCCCGAGCTCCACCTGTCCGTCGATGACCGAGTCGAAGTTCAGGATCGGAACGCCGTACGGGTCCGTGCCCGAGAAATCCTCGTTCGCGATCGCCTGTTGGATCTTCTCGAACGAGTAGATCGTCGCGTGCGGATCCAGCTTCCCGGAGACGATGATCCTCGTCCCGTCCGGCGTCACGTCGGCGCCGTGCGGGCTCTTCGGCTCCGGCGTGAAATAGAGCAGCCCTTCCTCCACCGCGGTCTGGATCGGAATGACCGTCCGGCCCTGGATCTCGACCGTCTTGCCGGGCTGCGCCGCGACCTCCGCGGCCGCCTGCCAGTTGACGATGGCCATGTAGTCCATGTCGTTGGCCGAGCAGCCCGCTTCGAACGGCGGGTTGCCCTGCATGATCCCGCCGGTCGCCATCTCGCTGCAGAAGCTGTTCAGGAACGCCCAGCCGAAGGACGGCCCCTTGCCGGCGTCCGACAGGTCCTGCCAGTAGGGAGGCAGCTCGATGACGAAGGTCTCGTCGACGTTGAGGCGGCCCGCATCACGGTCGAACTTCCAGAAGGTGATCGCGCCGCGGTACTTCTCCTCGTACTCGCTGAGCGGCGCATAGCTGCCGTCGAGCGGCGCGGCGTACTGTGCGGCCTCGATCACGTACTCCGTGTTCGGCGTGACGAAAGCACCGCCGTGGTTCGAGGCCATCAGCGGATCGGTGACGATCTGCTTTGTCTCGAAATCACGCAGGTCGATCACGGCGATGCGCGGGTTCGCCTTGTCGTTGATGAACAGCCACTGACCGTCGTAGTCACCATCCGTCTCGGAGAGCGCCGGGTGGTGCGTGTCGGCCCAGGTGATGGGCTGGTTGTTCATCTCGCCCTCGGCCAGCACCTGATGCGTGTCCTCCGCGCCGAAGCCCCATCCCTGCCAGGGTTCGGGGGTGTAGACGCCGATCACCTTCAGGAGCCGCATGGAGGGTACGCCGATCACCAGCACCTGCCCTCCGTGACCGGCGGACGAGAAC
>JBDHIM010000023.1:0-25395 GCA_039587445.1 Gemmatimonadota bacterium | reverse complement strand
GCCGGGCTCGGGTGTCGCCTAAGCTCGTGAACTGAGCGCCGGCTGACCAGAGGAGGAATCCGTGAGACAGCGCACGTTCAACCTAGTGACCGGTACCATCTTCGCACTTTTCGGACTCGTACACGCAATACGGTTCGCCGGTAACTGGCCCTTCGTGATCGGCGGTCTGGAGGTTCCGAAATGGGTCAGCGCCGTGGCGGTCCTGGCGACGGCCTACCTCGCCCTGGCTGCCTTCCGCCTGAATCGAGCCGGAGCCGAGTAGCGAGCGAGCGGTCGGTCCCGGTCAAGGCGGAGGGGACGCTCAACAGGGGAAGGGAAACTCCCTACAGCCCGTCAACGCCGTTTCCCGACAGACGCTTGAGCCCTTCCCTCCTACCTTGATCTCGGTACACGGGGAAATCGGTCCGCACCGGTTCGATCCGTGGATCCGAAGGGTGGGAAACACGAAGAGTTGGAAAGTCCTGAGCCGCGCTGCCCGGCCGATGCGACGGCCGTTCAGCGGGCAGGAAGGGGGCATAAATGGCAACGGACGGGCCCACCGTCGATCATTCGATTTCGACTTCCGCGAATGAAGCCTTCAAGTCGCACTATGGGGATTGGGTCGGTTTCGGAGTCATCGTAGCTGTCGCGATCCACTTCGCGTTCTTTACGCTGTTTCCGAATCTCAAGGCGGCCGACTTGACCGGTGACGTCGACGCGATCGAGGCCATCGAGCTGCCACCCGAGGTGCATGTACCACCTCCGCCCGAGATGATCGCCCGGCCGGCGACCCCGAAGGTGTCGGCCACGACGGTGGATGAGGACGTGACGATCGCACCGACCACATTCGAGTCGAATCCGGTCGAGAACCTGGCTCCGCCTCCGGCGACGACGGGTTCGAATCCGGATGAGCGACCGACGTTCATCCCGTACGACATTCCGCCCAAGCTGAAGAATCCGGGCGACATCCAGAAGTACCTGAAGCAGCACTATCCGCCGACCCTCAGAGAGGCGAGGATCGAGGGCAAGGTGGTCCTCTGGATCTACATCGATCGCGCGGGAGAGGTGCAGAAAGCCCAGGTGCAGCAGACGAGCGGCTACGGTGCGATGGACAAAGTGGCGCTGGAGTGCGCAGGCTCGATGGAGTTCACGCCGGCCAAGAACCGCGACAAGACCACCCCGGTCTGGGTTCAGCAGGCGATCGCGTTCGAGGTCCACTGAACCTGCGGTAACGCCGGCCATCCGGCGCGCCACAGCGTCCACGAGGGGCGGCCAGGAGGCCGCCCCTTCTTTCTTGCTCCCACCGGCTTCTTCCAATCCGGTAGCTCCCGGTCTTGGGAGGGCCTAAGATGGTTTTCCCCTGAGGCGACGGATTACAGCGCGGAATGCAAGGAGGGATTCGATGTCTGATGACTTGCGCGGGCGGTTCGTCTGGTACGAGCTGCTGACCTCGGAGCCCGATGCGGCGATCGACTTCTACACGAGCCTCATCGGATGGAGCACCGCCCCCTTCGATGCGGGCGGGCTCGAGTACACGATGTGGATGAAGGGTGAGGTGCCGGTAGGCGGCGTCATGCAACTGCCCGAGGAGGCCGTCGCGGGCGGTGCGCCGCCGCACTGGCTGGCATATATAGGCACCTCCGACGTGGATGCCACGGCAGAGCAAGCGAGTCAGCTTGGCGCGACGGTGCTGGTGCCGCCGACCACGATACCGGAAGCGGGGCGCTTTTCAGTGCTCCAGGATCCGCAGGGCGCCGTGATCTCCGTATACACCCCGCCCGAGGTGCCGCCTCCCGGCGAGGAGCCCTCGCCCGGCTGCTTCTCCTGGCACGAGCTCGCCACGACGGACTACGAGGCGGCTTTCGACTTCTACTCCACCCTCTTCGGTTGGGAGAAGCAGGACGCGATGGACATGGGCGAGGCGGGAATCTACCAGATGTACGGGACGGGCGGCCCCCCGCTCGGCGGCATGTTCAACCGGCCCGCGGAGATGCCCGTCTCGGCGTGGCTCTACTATATCGACGTCGAGGACGCGGAGACGAGCGCCGCGCGAGTCAGGGAGCTCGGCGGTCTGGTGGTGAACGGACCCATGGAGGTTCCCGGCGGCAGCCATATCGCCCAATGCAGCGACCCGCAGGGAGCCATGTTCGCGATCCACTCCCCTGCCAAGACCGGCTGAATCCTCGATGAAGCAATTGACCCTGGCCGTCGAGGGCATGATGTGTGACGGGTGCGCCGACACGGTGCGAGAGGCTCTCGGGGAGGTCGCGGGTGTCGAGCGCGTCGACGTGACGTTGGAGGAGAAGCGAGCTCGCGTCACGGTCGCCGAGGGGACGCCGGATGGCGCGCTAGTCGGTGCCGTGGCGGCGGCCGGTTACGAGGCGTCGGTGCTCTGAGATACTTCAGTGCTCGGACGTAGTCGGAGTGGCGGGCGCCGGGCGACGTCGACGCGTCGCCCGGCAGACTCTGCGTTGAATTCGGCCTAGCCGTCCGAGCCGGCTCGCTCGCTCACGTCGTGGCCGCACATCGTCCCGGTCACCTCTCGCGTCCCCGTCGCCGGGTCGAAGACGGACGAGATGTCGATCTCACAGCTCCTGGTCTCGCCCGTGGATCCGCGGGTCACCGAGAGGGAGCCCTCGATGTCGGTCTCCTGCAGGCCGCTCCGCTCCCCGTTGGCCCTCGTCCGCGTCCCCCAGATCGCCACCTCGCCGTTGACCGTGAGCAGATCGCCACCGCGCTCGAACGCGCAGTCGGTCATCGACTTTTCGGCCGAGAACGACAGCTCCATAACGCCGTCCTCGAAGCTGAAGCTCATCTCGCCGGAGATCTCCAGCTGACCCCCCGCCGGGCACGCTCGGGCGCGAAGGAGGCCCGGCCCCCTTCCCACGTCCGCCAGGAGACCATCGACGGCGGACGAAGCGCTCTCGAAACCCGCCGTCTCCTCGTCGACCGTCAACGATCCCAGGCCGCTCAACCGAACCGCCAGGAACGACGCATCGGCCCTGCTGAGGCCCTCATCCGGAACGCCTGTAGGGTCGTCTCCACAAGCCGCTGCGAGCGTAGCAAGCAGGACGAGGGGTCCAACCCTCCGCACGATACATCTTGCTGACATCAGACCGATCTCCCTTGTCGAGACTCCGCAGTTCGCCGTCCATTCGGCCGGCGAGCCCGCCGGTCAACTCCGCGTTTCGTCTGGATAGACGGTGGCACGAGGCCGATCGTTAAAACGAGACGCAAAGATCAGGCGTGTGATGTGGACGGCGCTTCATCGTTTTCCTCACGGTACCACAAGTAGAACAGGACTCCGATCGCGGTCCACAGGACCGCCGCGGTGCCCACCTTCATGAGCAGGCCTGCCACCCTCTGGTCGTCGCGCGCGGGTATGCCGTACACGGGAGGGGCAAGCTCGTAGGTGGAGTAGATGGGCAGTTCGCTGAAGGTGAGGTAGAGGAAGGTGCCGGTGTTCACGATCGTGGCGAGGATCAGGTAGCCGATCTTCATCGGATGACCGAATCCCGGCCGCGCCGGGTAGTCCAGGATGATCGGCCACCAGAACACCACGCCTCCGACGAGCCAAACCATGTCGATCAGGAAGGAGCCGAGCTGAGAGGCCATCAGGGAGTCCACGACCGACGGCAGGTGCGTGAGGATGATGACGAGGTTGAAGATCACCAGTGCGATGAGCGGGTGCGTCGCCAGCCGGAGCAGGCCCCTTGACCCTGCACGCAACTCCGGCCGGCCGGCCGGGACCCCCAGCAAGAGGAGCGGAGGAGAGATGAGGGCGATAAGGACGAACTGGAGCATGTGGACGCTGGCGAGATAGCCGGCGCCCAGAGCACCGATGGGCCAATCGAGGCCGATCCACAGGCAAAGAAGGCCGGCGAGGAACCAGCCCGGCCAGCCGCGTGGCGGGACGCCCCGGCCTGCGGTCGTCCCCTCGGCATGGGCCCCGCCGTGCCGAGCGTTCAGTCGGCTTCCGAGTCCAAAGAACCGCCAGTACGCGAGGCCGATCGCCAGGATGAAGAGCCAAACCCCCGGGTATGCTTGCCAGCTCCACGTCCAGGCCGAGCCGCGGGCGGCGCACCACCACTGCATCGTTACCTGGCTTGGAGCTCGGATACGAGCAGCGGCAGGTCGTGCTTCCAGTCCGCCTGTCGGGTTCCGAACGGATAGGCCAGGCGCAGATCACCGGCGCCGAAGACGAGAACCTGAGCCGCGTGTCCGACCTCGTAACCGCCCTTGCCCTCTCCGTCGGGCGGCATCGCCCCACGAATTGCGGGCGGCAGGGCGAGCTCCGCCTGGATTTGGTTCACGGTCTCCAAGTCGCCCCGCAATCCGATGAACCGGGGATCGAAGCCGGAGAGCCACTCGCGCATCCGCTCCGGCGTGTCCCGCTCGGGGTCGGTGCTCACGAACACCACGCGGATCCGATCGCCGACCTCCCACGGAAGGTCACGCAGAACAGAGGCGATGCCCGCCATGTGGACCGGACAGATGTCGGGACAGTTCGTGTACCCGAAGAAGAGAAGGGCGAGATGGCTCTCTGTCTCCGCACGGAAGCTGAATTCCCTTCCGTTAACGTCGGATAGGGTGAAGTCGGGTCGCGGTCCGGGCTCCAGAACTACGCCACGGTATCCCGCTGCAGCGTCCGTACTCGGAGGGAGAGTGCCGCCTTGCGTGGCCCGTGCCGCTTCGCTCCCCGTGTCGCACGCGACCAGGGTCACGAGAGCGGCGGTGGCCATCGAAAGCGATCGTGCGATCGCACTGCTGGCGCCGATCACTGCTGCGGGCCTCCTTCGCCGGTCTTCAGGTTCTCCCGTTTTCGCTCTCGCCTCTGCTCCGGGGAGAGCTGGTAGTCGAAGCCGTAGAGCGCCCTCTCCCACGAGCCGTAGGCCGGGTTTGGAAGCATGATCCACCTCGCGCCCCAATGGCTCGCGTAGTCCGCCTCCAAACGGTCTCGTTCTTCGATCGATGCTTGCGATACTGGGATGAAGTCGTTCAGGTCGTCGCCGGCCAGGATCAGGATGCGGTGGGTGCCGGCCACATAGGCTCGCCTGCTGGACTTGTCCGACCCCCACCCCTCCCGCTCCCCCCGCATGAGGAGCACGTCCAGGTTCTTGGCCACAGGAAAGCCGGCACGCTCGAGGTTCTTCTCCGTGGCCTCCTCAAGCTGGGCGTCGCGGTTGGTCACGTAGAACACGGTGACCCCTCTCTCCGCCGCGTACCGCGTGAACCCGAGTGCTCCAGGCACCGGAGGGGCCGTCGCCTCCCGGACATATGCGTCCCACCCCTCGGGGTACTCGCTCCCGTCCACGATGAGGCGGGCCTGATAAGGCGAGTTGTCGAGGACCGTTTCGTCCACATCCAGGATGACGGCGGGAGGAAGGTGGCTCGGATCGCCCTCCTGCTCCGGCACCGCCGTCCAGGCGGGATCGGCCAACGCCAGATCAAGCATCCGGCTGGCCGTGCGGTACGCCTGTTCGGCAGAAGCCCGGTACTCGGCGCTCTGCTGCGTCCACAGGGTGGCGTTGAGACCCTCGAGGCTCGTGTTGCCGGAAGCGCAGCCAGCCAGCAGAAGGCAGAGGGTTCCGGCGACGATAGAGCCTCGGTGCCGCCGTGTCCCAGATCGAATCATGATCGCTCCTCCGTTTTCCCGCACCGGTTCGCTTGCGCTCAGGATTCCGCCGGAAGCGCTCATCGGGTCAACCGAGCCGTCACAGTCTCCAGAAGACAGACGCCATGATCAGGTTGGCCCCGATCGTGTCGCCGCCCCGGTCCACGGGATTGAAGGGGTCTTCGAGGCTCACGCTATAGCGGCGGTACTCCACGCGCCCCCCCCACCGCGTGCCATGTGGCTCGATGTCGATCCCCCCGCCGAAGGAGAAAGCCCCCTGGTTCCGGGTGACCAGCTTGTCATTCGGGTCGGGCGGATCGTCTCTCGGGTCCAGGGCGACCGTGCCGGCTGCGACCAGGCCGAAGGGAACCACACCCGCTTTGGTGAAGGGGGCCACGGCCACGCGTCCGACCACGGCGACGTTGAATTCCCACTGGTTTACGTCCACCGAAGCCGTGTCATCGGAGGCGGTAGTTCGGCCATAGGACCCCCCGAACCGGAACGCGACCGCGGGCACGACGCGGCTCTCGATGTCGATCCCGAAGTTGACCAGGTTGTCGAGGTCTACAACACCCTCTTTCTGACCCCAGAGAAAAGAGCCCACCGTCCCAGACAGCCTGAATTGGAGGGGGGCCTTCGCCATCTCCGGTTCGCCGGTGGCCTCATCCGCCTCCCGATCTGCCGGCTCCGGCGTTTCCTGCGCCAGAGATCCAGCTGGAACGAGGGCCAGAAGAAGCGCCGCCAGCGAGAAGCGCCAACCGGTTTCGATCATCCGAGAACCCCGCCTCGCCGCTCTCAACGCTCCCCCGTGGCCGCCATGAGCTGCGCTCGGGCGGCGTTGTAGTTGAAAAGTGCCTGGGCGAAGTTCGTCCGGGCCTGCGTCACGGCCAGCTCCGCGTCGTTCAGCTCCACCTGGGTGGAGAGGCCGTTCCGAAACCGGGTCTGCGCGATCTCGAGCGCCCTCTCGGCCCGTTGGATGTTCGACTCGCTCGCCTCGATCTGTTCTCCGCTGGCGACCATCGCCTGATGACTCTGCTGCACGTCGAGTCGCGCGTTCTCGGTCAGCTGCTCGAGCCTGTAGGTCTCCCGGTCCACCGAGGCGCGGGCCTGTTGGACGCGGCCCGACCGGGCTCGGCCGTCGAAGATCGGGAGGGAGAACTGCAGCCCTGCCGATGCGCTCTGGGCAAAGTCCTGTCCGCCGGGGAAGAGAGTCGAAGACGCGCCCTGGCGGGTGAGATTGGCAATCAGATCCAGCGTCGGGAACCCTGACGCTTTCTCCACTTTCAGGTTCTGTGTCTGCAGCCCGACGACGAGCGATTGCGATTGGATGTCCGGTCGGTTCCGCAGCGCCCGGTTGATCGCCTCCTCCAGGGGCGGAAGCTCCGAGGGACGCGCCAGCTGGTCGCTGAGCTCGACCGGTCGGTCCAGCCGCATGCCGATCGTCCGCTTCAGGCGGTTCGAGTTCAGCTCGAGTTGGTTGCGAGCCTCGATGAGCAGGGGGCGAATGTTGTCGACCTCCACCTGGGCGGTCAGGAGGTCGAAGTCGGAGGCCGTGCCCACGCGGTAAAAAGCCTCCACTTCGCGGAGTCTCGCCTGCGCCTGCTCCAGAGCCTTCTCCTGCACGACGACCAACTCCTTGTCGAGAAGGGCCTCGTAATAGGCGAGCCGGGCCGCCAAGGCTACCGACACGCGGGCGGTCTCCACCTGGGTTTCCGTCGCCTGGTCGCTGAGCTTGGCGGCCGTCCGCGCGGGCCCCAGCGAGAGATCGAGGAGCGGCTGCGCCAGGGTGATTGCGAAGCTGTACTGGTTTTCCTGCCCGAGGCGGATCTGCTGCACCTCGCCGTCCCCGGTCTCCAGGAACAGAACCGCGTTCTGGATGTTGCGGTTGTAGTTGATGTCCGCCCTGATGTCGGGCAACGAGGCAGAGCGCACCTCCCTCGCCAAGCCCGCGGTCCGGGCCTGCTCGGCCCTCGCGATCAGCACGTTTTCATTATGATCCACCGCCCGGCCGACGGCCTCCGCCAGGCTGAGACGAATGGTCTGCTCGCTCGCCGGCCCCGACTGAGCGCGCAGATCGTCCGGTGGAACGCCCGCAGCGATCAGCAGCGCGAAGGCCGCGATGAGTGCACGTCTAGTCACGAATCCCTCCTCGACTCGAATCCCGCCCTTCCTGGAAAACAACCGGAAGGCGTCGCGTACTACCGCTTTCACAGCAGGGCGTCAACCTAGCATCTCACGCTTCCGGAGGCGCCACAACCTCGACGCCCGCCCGGCTGGCGTGGCCGGATCCCGGAGGCCTATCCTTCCTCCCGCTCCGGAAGCAGGTGCGGAGGTACCGATGCGGAAGCTGCGAACGTGAAAAACCAGGTGAAGGAGACACCATGAGGTCGACGCCAATGGTCGGGTTTCGGCTCGTGCTCGTCGGCGCGCTGGGGCCACTCGGCGCACTGCTCATCTCAACGGCCGAGGGCGCGGCCCAGCCGGCTCGCGCCGACGCTCAGACCACGCTTTCTGCCGGCATCGAAGCGGCGGTGGATCGATTGGCCCCCGAGATCATCGAGCAGCGGCACCATATCCACCGTAACCCGGAGCTCGGGAATCGCGAGGTCGAGACGGCGAAGCTGGTGGCTGAACATCTTCGGGCGCTGGGCTTCGATGAGGTCCACACGGAGATCTCCCACACGGGCGTCGTGGGCGTGCTCCGCGGAGGGAAGCCCGGGCCGATCGTCGCCGTGCGCGCCGACATGGATGCGCTCCCGGTGGCTGAGCGGACCGACCTTCCGTTCAAGTCTACGGTGCGAACGACCTACCTGGGCCAGGAGGTGGGTGTCATGCATGCCTGCGGGCACGACATCCACACCTCCGTCGAGCTCGGTGTCGCCGCGGTGCTGGCTTCGCTGCGGGATGAGCTGCCGGGCACGGTGAAGTTCATCTTCCAGCCCGCCGAGGAGGGCCCGCCGCCCGGCGAGGAGGGAGGCGCCGAGCTGATGGTGGCGGATGGCGTTCTGGAGGGTCCGGCGCCCGAAGTGATATTCGGTCTCCACTCGAGCCCCGACCTCGATGTCGGGACCGTCGGCTACACGCCCGGACCCGCGCTCGCAGCGGTGGATCACTTCTACATCCAGATCCTGGGCACTCAGTCGCACGGAGCCTGGCCTCACAACAGCGTGGATCCCGTCGTAATGGCGGCTCAGGCGATCGAGGCGCTGCAGACGATCCGCTCCCGCAACATGCCGCCACTGGAACCGGGTGTGGTTTCCATCGGCATCGTCCGGGGCGGGGAGCGCTTCAACATCATCCCCGAGCGCGTCCACCTCGAGGGCACCGTGCGAACGTACGATCCCGAGGTCAGAGACCTCGTGGAGCGTCGGATGGGTGAGATCCTGGAGGGCGTGACCCACGCCGCCGGCGGGAGCTACGAGCTGGTCTACGACCGCGTCACACCCGCCAACTTCAACGACGTGGCCTTGAGCGAGCGCATGGCCCCGACGATGGAGAGGGTCGTGGGTGCCGAGAGCGTGTTTCGCACGGACCCGTCGATGGGCGGTGAGGACTTCGCCTTTTTCTCGAACGAGATCCCGGGGTTCTTCTACTGGCTCGGGACAACGAAGCCCGGGACGGAGTCGGGCGGCCTGCACACGCCGACCTACCGAGGTGACGACGAAGCCGTCCGCGTCGGCATGCGTGTGATGTCGAACCTCATCGTGGACTACCTGACGAGCGTGGGTGAGTAAACCCGTCCCGCGCGTACCTGTAACCGACCGTCGCACGTGTTTCGACGGCGCTGAACCCCCGGGGCGCCGACAAACGAGGCATCCATGCCTCGTTTTCCCGTTGCGGAAGCGGGTCGTTGTGGCGCTCCCGCCACTTTATAACCAGTCGTCGAGGCTCGCGGAGCAAGCCTACCGCGACTCTTAATCCATTACGATACAGTCGGTTACGACGCCACAAACAGGCGTTGGCACGGCATCGGTTCGGAGATTGCCCCTCCATGCAGGCGAGGCCGACGGGTCTAGTCAGGTACGAGCCTTAGACGACATAAACAGCTGAGGGCTTTCGTAACCGGACAGCTTGATGGGCCTCCCACATACTCGGGGTGGGCGCCTGAAGGTCGCGAGCAGTGGGCGCCTTCGGAGCGTCCGTCCCGTGCCAACCACGAGCCAGTCGGAGCACTCCTCCAAGACCGCTGCGTAGCGACGCCGCTACTCAGTATCCGGCTGGCTCGTTCTTTCTACTCCTGATTCCACTTCTTGCGCGCCAACGACCGCTTCCTGATCCTGTCGGGCACTCTCGAGTCCCTGCGACGACTTCGAGAGACGATGATGGCCGGAGATCAGCGCGTGGGATGTCGCCCGCGCGAAGCCCGAAGGAGACGCCCATGAAGTCGACGAGTAGGAGACGGTCCGCGCACCTCCGCTGGGTAGTGGCGGCGGCTGGGATGACGATCGGCATGGCAGGCGGCGTCGCGCGACCGGCCGCGGCTCAGCAGGAGATGTCGGACGTCGAGATCACCGCGACGCGTGTCGCGGGCAACGTCTACATGCTTCAGGGACGGGGCGGCAACATCGGTGTTTCCGTCGGATCCGACGGAGTGCTGCTCGTGGACGACCAGTACGCGCCCCTCTCCGACAAGATTCGAGCGGCCCTGAGCGAAATCGTCGGCGGAGCGGTCGAGCTGGAGTTCGTGCTGAACACCCATTGGCACGGCGAT
Organism: Gemmatimonadota bacterium; assembly: GCA_039587445.1. Lineage (GTDB taxonomy): Bacteria > Gemmatimonadota > Gemmatimonadetes > Palauibacterales > Palauibacteraceae. The sequence goes on along the minus strand of JBDHIM010000023.1, from coordinate 15,091 downwards.
CACGTGGGCGGCAACGTCGAGTTCGGAGCGGAAGCGCCGGTCATCGCGCACACGAACGTCAGAGAGCGGATGTCGACTCGCCAGGAGACCTCCTTCGGCGTCGTCGAGCCCTCGCCCCCGGAGGCGCTGCCCGTGCTCACGTTCGGCGATTCCGTCTCGATCCACTTCAACGGAGAGGAGATCCGGGCGATCCACTACCCGCACGGGCACACGGACGGCGACGCCGTCATCTTCTTCACCGGCTCGAACGTCGTCCATATGGGCGACGTACACTTCGCCGGCCTCTTCCCGTTCATCGACGTGTCGAGCGGCGGCAGCGTACGCGGCGTCATCGATGCCGTCACTCGCGTCGTGGACCAGGTCCCGTCAGACGCCAGCGTGATTCCAGGCCACGGACCGCTCTCCACGGTGGATGATCTCCGGGAGTACGTAGAGATGCTCGAGGAGAGCGTGGCGCTTGTCGAAAACGGGATCCGGGCGGGAAAGAGCCTCGAGGACCTGAAGGCCGAAGGCGTGCCCGAGCGGTGGGCCGGCTGGTCCTGGGGCTTTATCGATGGAGACCGGTGGATCGAGATCGTCCACGGAAGCTTGCAGGGCTCCTGAACCGAGGGTCGGTGTAGGAGTGCCCCCGCGTCGCGATCTCCGTCGCGCGTTCCCGATCCCATGAGAAGTCGAGCGCTCCAGGAAACGTGAGTCACCTGACAGAGCGGCCGGAAGAGCCGAGGCCGGAAGAACCGAGGCTGGACCAGCCGAGGTCGGGCGACGAGGACGCCGCGGACGCCGCTGACGGGTATAACACCGGATACGCGGACCGACTCCACGAGCGGCGCCTTCGCGAGAGCGGCGCCGTTCCCCCCCCGCTCGCCGATGGGCTCGAAAACGGCGGAGCGCTCGCCGTCGTCACGCCCCCCACTGCCGCTCGGCCGGCGCGCCCAAAAGCGTCCCCCGACCTCGAAATGGCCGCCGACCCCGTGCTGCTCAAGGCGGCCGGAATCGCCGGTGAGCTGGTGGGCGCGATCCGCGAGCGAGGTCATCTGGACGTGAGCCTGGATCCGCTGGGTGGGCCGGCGCCCGGTCACCCCACGCTGCGTCCCGAGTTCTACGGAATCAGCGAGGAGCAGCTCTCCCCGGTGCCCGCACAGGCCCTGGACCTGGAACGGCTCGGCGAGACTGCGCAGGACGTCCTGGCCCGCCTGCGAGAGATCTACTGCCAGCGAATCGGTTACGAGATCGACCAGCTGGAAGATCCGGCGCAGCGCGAGTGGCTCATCGACCAAATCGAGAGCGGTCGCCACTGGGAGCCGCTCTCCGCGGAGGACAAGCAGGGACTCGCCAGACGGCTGACCCAGGTCGAAGGTATCGAGCGATTCCTTCACCGCTCCTACCTGGGGAAGAAGCGCTTCTCCATCGAGGGCCTGGACATGCTCGTGCCGATGCTGGACGAGCTGCTGGAGAGAGCCGCCCGTTGGGGGTCGCGCGAGACGTTCATCGGGATGGCACACCGCGGCCGCCTCAACGTGCTTGCCCACATCGTGGGGCGGCCGCATACGGCGGTGATCGGCGAGTTCGAGGGCCATCACTCGATCGGAATCCAGACCACGGTGCCGGAAGACGGCTCCGGTGACGTGAAGTACCACTACGGCGCCTACGGGGTCTACGAGACCGCTTCGGGTCCGGTCAACGTCCTTCTGGCCCCGAATCCCAGCCACCTCGAGCACGTGAATCCGATCGTAGAGGGGATGGCCCGGGCGTCCCGCGAGCTCCGCTTCGGCACGCGGCGCGATACCCGGACGAGAGACACGTTTGCTGCCGACCGGCTGCGGGTTTTGCCCATCCTGATCCACGGCGATGCGGCGTTCATGGGCCAGGGGGTCGTCGCCGAGACGCTCAACCTGTCGCGGTTGGCCGGCTACGAGACCGGAGGGACCGTCCACCTGATCGCGAACAACCAACTGGGTTTCACGACTCCGCCATCGGACACACGGTCCACGCGCTACGCCAGTGATCTGGCGCTGGGATTCAGGCTTCCAGTCCTGCACGTCAACGCGGACGATCCCGAGGCCTGCCTGGCCTCGATCCGGCTCGCCGCCGATTATCGCGGCCACTTCGGCGAGGACATCCTAGTAGACCTCGTCGGCTACCGCCGCTACGGCCACAATGAGGGCGACGAGCCGGGATACACCCAGCCAGAGCTCTACCGGCGGATCGCCGAGCATCCGACGGTGCGTACCATCTGGATCGATCAGCTGATCTCGGAGGGCCTTCTCGCGGAGGAGGCCGCGGCCGGGATGGCCGACCGGGTGGCGACGGAGCTGGAGATCGCACGGGAGCGAGTGCTGGCGGAGAGCGATGCGGAGGCGGCGGCCGAGGACCGCGGCCCGCCGCCCGAACCGATGCCGGGAGGCGGGAACGAGGATCCGGTCCGCCCGTGGCGGCCGGCCTCCCTGTGGGCGGAGCTCACCGAGGACGACCGCTCTCAGACGGACACCGAGGTCTCGGCCGAGCGGCTCGTCCGCCTCAACGATCGGATCCACTCCTGGCCGGACGACTTCGAGCTCTTCCAGAAGCTGGACCGGCAGCTGGCGCGGCGCGGCGGCAGTCTGGAGACCGGCATCGACTGGGCTCACGCGGAGTCGCTGGCCTTCGCGACCCTGCTTACCGAGGGTATTCCGATCCGCTTCACCGGCGAGGACTCTGAGCGGGGCACGTTCAGCCAGCGCCACCTCGTTTTCCACGACGCCAACGGGACCGGAACGTTCGTGCCTCTCCAGCACCTCGCCTCGGATCAGGCGCCCTTTCAGGTCTGGAACAGCCCGTTGTCGGAGGTGGCCGTTGTGGGCTTCGAGTATGGGTACAGCACGATCGCTGCGGACTCGCTCGTCCTCTGGGAAGCGCAATTCGGCGACTTCGTGAACGTGGCTCAGGCGATCATCGACCAGTTCATCGCCGCCGGCCGGTCCAAGTGGGGGCAGGAGTCGCGCCTGGTGCTGCTTCTCCCTCACGGGCACGAGGGGCAGGGACCCGAGCACTCGAGCGCGAGGCCCGAGCGCTTCCTTCAGCTGGCGGCCGAACGCAACATCCGGGTGGCGAACCCGAGCACGCCGGCCCAGTACTTCCACCTCCTGCGCCTGCAAGCGCTGCGGCTGGCCAGGCGGCCGCTGGTCGTCATGACCCCCAAGAGCCTCCTGCGTCACCCGAGGGCTCGCTCTTCGCTCGATGATCTGGCAGCCGGCTCCTTTCGTCCCGTGCTGACCCCCGAGATCGACACGCCGGACGCCGTGCGTCGCGTCGTCCTTTGCAGCGGGAAGACCTACTACGATCTCGTTGGATCGGAGGCGTTCGAGGAGGCTGCCGATCGGGTCGCGATCGTTCGCGTCGAGCAGCTGTATCCGTTGCCCGAGATGGAGCTGCGCGCCGCGATCCGGAGCTTTCCGAGAGCCCGAGAGATCGTGTGGGTGCAGGAGGAGCCGAAGAACATGGGGGCCTGGGAGCACATCCGTCTCGAGTTGGACGCGGCCGCCGGCGACCGAAGCGTGGGCTACGCCGGCAGAGACGCCAGGGCGAGCACTGCAGAGGGTTACTCGGAGGAGCACGCCGAGCAGCAGAACCGCCTCGTCCGTGATGCGCTGGCGGTCGAGGAATGAGCCGTCCGTGACGCGTTTCAGCAAGCTCATCCGCGAGATCCACCGCCGCTCGATCTGGCAGGTGCTGGGCATCTACGTGGTGGGCAGCTGGCTGGTTCTCCAGGTCGTCGACACCCTGGCGGGCGCCCTCAACCTGCCCGACTGGGCGCCCCCGTTGGCTCTCTTTCTCCTGATCATAGGCCTCCCGGTCGTGCTCGCCACCGCGGTCATACAGGGAGTCGGCCCGCCGACGTCGGAGGCCGACGGAGAAGTTGCCGGCCCGGACGTCGCGCGGCCCCCGGCTTCGGGGGCGGAGGTCGACGCCGAGCGCCAGCTCTTCACCTGGCGAAACGCGATTCTGGGCGGGGTCGTCGCGTTCGCGATCTGGGGGATCGTGGCGGCCGGGTGGCTCGCCCTCAAGGGAACGCCGGCGAGCTTCGTAGGAGAGAGCGAGGCCCTTCCCAGCGTGGCCGCGCTCCCGTTCGAGAACATGAGCGGGAACCCCGAGGACGCCTACTTCACCGATGGGATCCACGAGGAGATTCTGGCGCGGCTGGCCCAGATCGCGGGCCTTCGGGTGATCTCCCGCACCTCCGTCCTAGAGTACCGGGATACTCCGAAGAACCTCCAGGAGATCGCGGGCGAGCTGGGCGTCGGGCACGTACTGGAGGGGAGCGTCAGGAAGAGCGGGAACCGGGTTCGCGTCACGGCTCAGCTGATCGACGCCGACCGGGACCAGCACCTCTGGGCCGAGCAGTACGACGGGGAGCTGACGGCTGAGAACATCTTCGACATCCAGGGGGATGTGGCGGGCAAGATTGCCGCAGCACTCCGAAGCGAGCTCTCGCCGGAGGAGGCGGAGAGGATCGAGGCGAGACCCACCGGGAATCTCGAAGCCTATGACTACTACCTGAGGGGTCTGCAGCTGCAGAATCGGGGCTTCAGCCGCGAGACTCTGGAGCGGGCCATCGAGATGCTGGAGCGAGCCGTAGCACTGGATCCGGAGTTCGCCGAGGCGCACGCCGCCATCTCCAAGGCTCACTCCGAGATGTGGTGGTTCTACTACGACCGAACGCGGGAGCGTCTCCAGCAGTCGGCCGCCTCGCTGGCACGCGCACGTGAGATATCGCCCGACCTGCCGCGGGGGCTCGTGGCCGAAGGCTGGTACCACTACCACGGGCACTTGGACTATGTGCGGGCGCTGAAGGCGTTCGAGGCGGCACTGGAGGCTCTGCCGGGAGATCCCGATCCTGCCTACGGCATCGCCGCCATCAACCGCCGGCTCGGCGACATGGAGACCTCCGTCGACTACTTCAAGCGGGCCCACAAGCTGGATCCGAGGTCGGCGATCATGGCGGCCCAGATCGGGGAGACGCTTGGCCTGCTGCGCAGGTTCGACGAGGCGCATCCATACTCCAGCAAAGCGAGCACGCTGAGCCCGGCATTCACGGATCCATACGCTGAGCGGGCCCGGTACTTCGTCGCGGCGGGCCACACGGACAGCGCACGCGCTGTGCTCTCGGCCGGAACCGCGGTCGGAGCGATCGCGCCCCATGCGTGGGACTGGATCTGGCTGGAGGCGCTCGACGGCCGGTACGAGGAGGCGCTGGGGCGCCTGCGAGGCGCGCCCGCCGACCTGGAAGCCGATCCCACGCAGAACTCGTCGTGGGACAACCAGTTCAGGTACGCGCCCAAGGAGCAATGGCACGCTGTGCTCCACAGGTTGTTGGGTGACGCAGAGCGCGAGCGCGCCCACTGGGAAGCCTCTGCCACGATCCTCACCGACCTGCTGCGCGAGCGTCCCGAGGATTCTCGCCTCCACAGCTCGCTCGGCATCGCCTTCGCAGGGCTCGGGCGCAAGGAGGACGCGATCCAGGCGGGCAAGCTGGGCGTGGCACTCCTGCCGATCGCGAGGGAGGCCTGGCGCGGCGCCTATCGCCTTGAGGATCTCGCGCGCATCTACGCCGGCGTCGGAGAGCTCGATGCGGCTGTGGCTGAGCTCGAGGTCCTGCTCGACCGCCCTACCCCAATGACCGTGGGTCGCTTGCGCCTCGAACCCTGGTGGAGGCCGCTCCATGGCCACCCGCGATTCGAAGCCCTACTTGTCGAGCACGAGCCGGTCACGGAGTAGGCGCCGGCAAGTGCATGCATGACAACGGTTTTCCACTGGATGAGACTGATGAAACCGGAGATTCCGATGCGCAGAACGTCGCTGTTGCTGGTCGCGTGTGCGGCCGCCATGGGAATGATCGCTTGTTCACCGGCGGAAGAAGCACCCGCTGCCGACGAGGTCCAGGCCCAGAGGGATGCCCTCGCGGCGCTGCTCGACGAGCAGTGGGAGTACACGATGAGGACCAGCCCCGAGTGGGCGTCGATGTTGGGCGACAAGCGCTACAACGACCAGATCTCGGACTTCTCGGAGGAGGCGATCGAGACCAGGCTGGCCGACTCCCGGGATTTCCTGGAGCGCTTCGAGGCGATCGACACGTCGGGCTTCACTGTCCAGGAAGCCCTGAACCGCGACCTGATGGTGCACCGACTGGAGCGTGGAATCGAGGGCGCGCGCTTCAAGCCGTGGCGGATGCCGGTCAACCAGATGTCCGGCGTGCACCTGATGGCGCCGCAGATGGTCTCCATGCTCAGCTTCACCGAGGTCAAGGACTACGATGATCTCATCGCCCGCTACCGGAAGCTCCCAATCGCGTTCGATCAGACGATGGATCACATGCGCAAGGGGATGAATGAGGGTCTCATCCCGCCAAAGTTCCTGCTCGAGAAGGTCGTGACGCAGGCCGCGGGGCTGGCCGGGATGCCGGCGGAGGCGTCGCCCTTCGCTCAGCCGCTGGCCAGCTTCCCCGAAGGAATCCCTGCGGAGGAACAGGAGAGGATCCGGGAGGAGATGCTGGCCGCCATCCGGGACGATATCCTCCCAGCGTACGCACGGTTCACGGAGTTTGTGCGCGACGAGTACGCCCCTGCCGGTCGCGAGGAGCCGGGGATGTGGTCGCTCCCGGAAGGGGAGGAACGGTACGCCTTCCTCGTGAAGGTCCAGACGACGAGCGACCTGACGCCTGAGGAGATTCACGAGATCGGGCTCGCGGAGGTGGAGGCGCTCGAGGAGGAGATGCGCAGGGTCGCCTCCTCGCTCGGATACGACGACCTGGAGAGCTTGAACGCAGCGCTCGAGGAGATGCCGGAGCTGCGTCCGCAGAGCCGCGAGGAGATCCTCGAGATCTACCGCGTCCATATCGATGCCATGTACGAGAAGCTCTCCGAGCTATTCGGCCGCCTCCCCCAGGCGCGCGTGGAGGTCCTTCCCGTCGAGGAGTTCCGCGAGCGCGAGGCCGCCGGCGCCCAGTACATGCGGCCCGCGCCCGACGGCTCGCGTCCCGGCCGGGTGATGGTCAACACGAGCGACCCGACGGCGCGCAAGACGATCGACATGGAGTCGACGGCCTACCACGAGGGAGTGCCGGGGCACCATCTCCAGCTCACCATCGCCCAGGAGCTGCCCGAGCTGCCGCGCTTCCGGCAGCAGGGCGGCTACACCTCCTACATCGAGGGGTGGGCGCTCTACTCGGAGCGGCTCGGCAAAGAGGTCGGGCTCTTCAGCAACCCGTACAGCGACTACGGCCGGCTGCAGGATGAGATGCTGCGGGCGATCCGGCTCGTCGTCGACACCGGCTTCCACTTCAAGGGCTGGAGCCGCGAGGATGTCGTCCGGTTCTTCCGGGACCACTCGGCGATCGACGAGGTGACGATCCAGTCCGAGACCGACCGGTACATCGTCTGGCCGGGGCAGGCGCTCGCCTACAAGATCGGCCAGCTGAAGATCCTGGAGCTCCGGGAGCGGGCCGAGACGGAGTTGGGCGACGGCTTCGACGTCCGGGCATTCCATGATGAGATCCTGGGCGCCGGGGCGCTGCCGCTGGACGTCCTGGAGGCGCGGATCGACAGCTGGATCGCAAGCCGGAAGGCGGCGTAGGTATCCACGGACTCGCGCGGCCAGCCAGGCGGGGCCGGGAGTGAAGCCCAATACCTTCGAGAGCTCCGGGCTGGGCTTCGCCTCGGCCGCGGTCCTTTGTCTGCTCGCGGCCTGCACCTCCTCTGACGACGAGGGCCGCCCCGGCTTCCCGCGCACGCCCCGAACGCCCCTCGCCGGCGCCCCTTACCCCTATGCGAGTGCGGACGAGGTAGGCCTCTCCGAAGATCGGATCTGGTGGTTCAAGGAGCGTCTCTATTCCCGGGTCGTGGCCCGCCATGTCGTGGGCGCCGAGATCCTGGTGGTCAAGGACGGTCGCATCGTGCTCCATCAGGCGATGGGCTGGGCGGATCGGGAACGCCTGATCCCCCTCGAGCGCAACGCGATTTTCCGGATCGCCTCGATGACGAAGCCGTTCGCGGGCACGGCCCTCCTCATGCTCATGGAGGAAGGGCGGATAGGGCTCGACGATCGTGTCGCCGATCATCTCCCATCGTTCGACAACGCACGCTCCGGCCGGATCACGATCCGGCAGCTGCTTACCCACCGCTCGGGGTTCGTGCAGGCAGGCGTAGATGGCTTCCGTGACCAGTCGACGCTTCGAGAGGCCGTGGACCTGGCCGGCGAGATCGGCCCCGACTTTCCGCCGGGTGACCGCTTCATCTACTCCAACCTCAACTCCGCTGCTCTGGGGGCGCTCGTGGCGGAGCTGAGCGGGGAGCCGGTAGAGCTATTCCTGGAGGCCCGTATCCTGGAGCCGCTGGGCCTCGATGACACGCACGCCCGGTTCTCGCCCGACCTTCCCTGGGCGATGCGCGTGCCGAGCTCCTATCAGCGCTGGGGTGGGAGTCGATGGGAGCGATTCTGGAGCAACACGACCACGAACCCGGAGAGATGGTTTTCGCCGAGCGGCGATCTGTTCAGCACGGCGTTCGACTATGCCCGCTTCCTGGCCTCCTGGATGGACGGGCAGCAGGGCGACCGGCTGCTGACCGGCGCGACGGTCGAGGAAGCGCTGGCCGACCCGATGGCCGGCGACACCGCGGTGGCGCGCGAACGCTACTACGGCTCCCAATGGGAGGTTTACGCGCCTCCCTCCCGCGCCGGAGAGCTTCCGGTCTTCGGTCATCGCGGCGCGATCGGCACCGTGGGGCTGGCGTTTCCCGAGGAGGAGGTGCTGGTGCTCTTCTTGACGCAATCGAAGGAGAACGACGTCGTCGACGAGGTGATCGAGATGGCGCTGGACGTATTCCGGCCTTGAAGGCGGATGCCCTGATTCCGGGATGGAACGACCCTGACGACTACGGTCCCGTGCTGGCTTCACCTTCCATCAGGGATTCCCGCAGAGGCAGGAGCGGGAAGGTGCTCGCGAACAGCGAGTAGGTGAGTCCGAACAGTCCCAGGAAGCCCACGGAGATCCCTACCTCCGGGAAGCCCAGCGGCGGCGAGCCCACCCAGATCGACGGAAACACCAGGTTGTAGCGCTCGATCCAGAACCCGAGCAGGATGAGCAGCGCCACGAAGGCCAGCCAGCGCGGCTTCATCTTCGGCGCCCGGCCCAGCAGCAGGATGAACGGCAGTCCGAAGATGAGAATCATCTGGAGGGCGAGCAGGGGCGCAAAGCCCTGCTCGGTACGCTGGACAAACCAGTTCGTCTCACGCGGGATGTTGCCGTACCAGATGACGATCAGCTGGGAGAACCAGAGGTAGGTCCAGAAGATCGCGAACGCGAACAGGAGCTTGCCGAGGTCGTGGAACTGCCAGGAGCTCCAGAGCTGCCGCTCCCGAACCCCGGCGTGCCACCCCGCCACGACGGCCACGAAGGCCAGTAGGGTCAGCCAGCCTCCGATGAAGTAGTACGGTCCCCAGATCACGCTCAGGAACCCGGGCAGCAGCGACATCGACATGTCGACCGCAAGGAGCGTGAACGCCGTGATCCACATCAGGATGAGCAGGGGTGCTAGCCAGGAGAGCTTGCTCCGCGAGTGCTCGGCCTCCTCACCGTCTCCGCGCCAGTTTCGGGTCAGCCGTCCGACGAGTGCCGCCCGCCAGCCCGAGTAGCGGCCCTCGAGGAAGCGCGCGTCGGGACGCAGCGAGTGCCAGAGGAAGAGCCCGCTGGCCACGACCATCAGGGTCAAGAGCACACCGTTGCGCAGGAATACCCCGTCGACCGTCAGCCACTGGCGGTTGATGTGCCCTTCCACCGGGCCCACCCACGGAAAGATGTACTCGGCGCCGAAGTAGAGATCGATGAACACCAGAAGCGAGATAGGCAGGAACGCGCCCGCGCCCTCCGCGATGCGGCGAAAGTCCTTGCCCCAGTGTCCCTTGGCCGCCTGCAGGATCGCACCGAAGATCACGCCGGCCTGGGCCAGAGCGGTCCAGAAGAGGAAGTTGTACCAGACGTTGCCCCAGGCGCGCTGCGGGCTCTCGCCCACCGTCATGAAGAAGGCCGCCGCGCCGATCGCCACCGCCGCCAGGAGCAACAGGATCCGGCGCCCGGGGATCGAGCCGCTCGCCGCCTCGATCGCCTCTCGTCGTCGGCTCTCGCCGCTCAGGGCTCCCTCGACAACCACCGCCGCGCTCATTCGGCTTCGCTCGCTGACGGGCCGGCGGTCTCGGCGGTAGGCACCACTTCGCCCGCCTGAAGCGCCCTCACGTAGGCGACCATCTGCCAGCGCACGGTTGCCGGGATTCTCCGGTAGGAGGGCATGAGGCCCCGGCCGTTCGTGATCATCCCCCAGATGTAGCCGTCCGTGTAGGCGCGAGCCTGCTCGGAATGGAGGTCGAGGGTCGGAATGTCGGGGATGCGGTTGAGCCCGACGACCGGTCCCTTCCCGCGCGCGTCCGAGCCGTGGCAGACCGAGCAGAAGATCTGGAACTGCTCTCCCCCGAGCTCGAGGTCGATGTCGCCTGACGCGAGGGGGCTCGCTAGCGAGTCCGACTCCAGCAGCGTCCAGGTTCGCTCCGAGCCCAGCGCGACGGCTCCCGGGGGAGACTCGAGGGCCGCCCGCTCGTACGCCTCGAGCGAGGGCTGCTCCGCCATCGAGGAGAAGGTCGGGATGTACTTCAGCTGGTCGTCGCAGGCCGCGGCTCCGACGACGAGAAGGACCGCGACAGCTCGGGGAATCCTCTGCCTCCAGCCGGGGGTTGGCCGCGAGGTCGAAATCCGTCCCGAGCGACTCATGAGGTCACCTCGACCGAGACCGGCCCGGTCTCACCGACGACCCTCTCGGCCTCGCTCCGGAGGTCTGTTCCGGTGGCGACGAAGATCCCCCACCTGTCCACGGAGAACTCCCGTCGATAGGTGGACGGGAGCGAGAGCTTCGGCTTCCGGGCGTGCACCAGCATCGAGAAGAGGGAAAAGATCCCAGTCAGCAGCACGGTGAGCTCGAACATGATGACGATGAAGACCGGAATCGCGACGATCGGCTTGCCCTGCGTCACCATCGGATAGGCCAGGGAAGCGCCCGCGGGCAGCAGAAAGCCCAGCGTGCACCCGGTGATCCCGCCGATCAGCGCCCATCGGCGCACCGGGCTGGAGTGGATTCCCATCGCCTCCTCGAGCTCGGGCGCCGGGAAAGGCGAGTAGACCTCGAGCTCCTCGAAGCCGGCGCCGCGCAGCGATTGGATCGCCTTCCGGGTCGATTCCAGCGAGCCGTACTGGGCGATCAAGCCGGTGCTCGAGCGCGGTCGCCGGGCGCTCACGTTGCGCCTCCCGCGGCGTGGCCGTGCGATTTCTCGTGCTCCAGCTGCTCCTTCACCTCGACGATGCTGATCGTGGGCAGCGTCTTCGCGAAGATCAGAAACCACATGTAGAACCAGGAGAAGCTCCCGATCATGATCGCGATCTCGACCGCGCTCGGCGTGTACAGCCCCCAACCACTCGGCAGGTACTCGTGCGCCAGCGACGTGGAGATGATGACGAAGCGCTCGTAGAACATCCCGATGTTCACGAAGATCGAGATCGCGAACAGAGCCGGGATGCTACGGCGGATCTTCTTGAACCAGAGCGTGGCGGGTACGACCACGTTGCAGAAGACCATGATCCAGAACGGCCCCCTGTACTCCCCGCGCGCCCTCCACAGGAAGCTCTCCTGCTCGATCGGGTCCGCCGAGTAGTAGGCCAGGAAGTACTCGACCGCGTAGGCGTATCCCACGATCAGGGACGTCAGGAGCAGCAGCTTCGCCATGTTCTCGAAGTGGTACTCGGTGACGTACGCCTCGAGGCCGAAGGCATAGCGGAGGCCGACCATCAGCGTGATCACCATCGCGACGCCCGAGAAGATCGCCCCCGCCACGAAGTAGGGAGCGAAGATCGTGGAGTGCCAGCCCGGCACGATGCTGAGGGCGAAGTCCCAGGAGACCACGCTGTGCACCGAAAGGACGAGGGGTGTGGCGATCGCCGCCATGTAGAGATAGGCGCGGCGGTAGTGCATCCACTCGCGCACGCTGCCCGTCCAGCCCAGCGACAGCATGCCGTACAGCTTGCTGCGCCAGCCCCGGAACCTGTCGCGGAGCACGGCGAGGTCGGGAATCAGCCCCGTGTACCAGAAGATGAGGCTGATCGTGAAGTAGGTGCCCACGGCGAAGACGTCGAGCACCAGCGGCGAGCGGAAGTCCGGCCAGATCATCCGCTGGGACGGATACGGCATGAGCCAGTAGAAGTACCACACGCGGCCAAGGTGGATGAGCGGAAACAGGCCCGCGGTCATCACCGCGAAGATGGTCATCGCCTCCGCCGCACGGTTGATCGTCGTGCGCCAGCCGGAGCGGAAGAGGTAGAGGATCGCCGAGATCAGCGTACCACTGTGCGCGATACCTACCCAGAAGACGAAGAGGGTGATGTAGATGCCCCAGCCCACCGGGTGGTTGATGCCGGCGACGCCGATGCCGACGACGATCTGATAGATCCAGGCCGCCGCGCCGAGCAGCACGCCGCCGATAGCCAGCGAGAGCACGAACGCGTAACGCCAGGCGGGAACGAGGATCGGACGGGAGATGTCCTCGTTCGCGTCGGCGAGCGTCGGGTAGGTCGATTCGACCTCGCGCGCCAGCGTCGCCATCAGGCCGCTCCTGCCATCCAGGGCATCAGTGACCCTCTTCCTCGGCGTGGTCGCCGGGCTCCCCGCGTGCGCCGTGATCCGAAGCCGGCAGCGCGGCGTGCGTCACGTCGGCCAGATAGGTGACGCCCGGACGAGTGTAGAGCTCATCGAGGACGTGGTAACCGCGGGCGTTTCGGCTCTGCCTCGAGACCTCGCTGTCGGCGTCCTTGAGGTTGCCGAACTTGATCGCGCCAGCCGGGCACGTCTGCTGGCAGGCCGTCTGGAACTCCCCGTCCCGCACCAGGCGTCCCTCGGCCTTCGCCTGGTTTTTCGCACGGTTCACCCGCTGCACGCAGAGGGTGCACTTCTCCATCACGCCCTTCCCCCGAACCGTGACGTCGGGGTTCAGCTGCAGGTTCAGCGGGTAGGGGAACTCGTACTCGAACCAGTTGAATCGGCGGACCTTGTAGGGGCAGTTGTTCGCGCAGTACCGCGTGCCCACGCATCGGTTGTAGACCTGGGCGTTCAGCCCTTCGGCCGTGTGGTAGGTCGCGTATACCGGACAGACGGGCTCGCAGGGAGCATCGCCGCAGTGCTGGCACATCATCGGCTGCTGCACGGTCTGGAAGCCGCCGTCCTCCGTGTCCACGAAGTACCGATCGATCTTGATCCACGACATCTCGCGGCGTTGTGCGCTGATCTCCTCGCCGACCGTCGGTACGTTGTTCTCCGCGTAGCAGGCGGTCACGCAGGCCGCGCAGCCGGTGCAGGCGTTCAGGTCGACGGTCATCCCCCACCGGTACGGACTGTTCGGATCGGAGTCATAGGCGGCCCGAACCAGCTCGCCCAGGTCCACCTCGTGTCCCTGCTCGGCGGCCATCGCCTCCTCGACGTTGATCAGCTCGGTGATCTCGCGGCCGTGGTCCGAGTCGCTTCCCTGCAGGATGACGAGTCGGCCCCGCTCACCGGTCGCGCGCAGCGTGACGGAGGTGCCGGCAAACGCCTGCGCTCCGCTCACGCGATCAGCGGCACCAGGCAGAAGATCCAGCGGATTCACGCCTCTGCCCAGCGCGTTGCGTCCGTAGGCCGTATGCCCCTGTCCGAGCGGAATCGCGACGGTGTCGGGCCGAATGCCCCGGTAGACGAACGCGGGCGCCGTCACGGACCCGGCCTCCGAGCTCACCTCCACGAGATCGCCGTTCGAGACGCCGAGCTCCTCTGCGGTCTCCGGGTTCAACTCCACCCAGGAGTTCCACATGGCTCGGGTGACGGGATCCTGCAGCTCCTGCATCCAGGAGCGGTTCGCCCCCCGGCCGTCGTAGAAGACCAGCGCCGTGCCCCCCGGCATCGCCGGCTCGGAGAACGGGTAGCTGGCCACGGCGGGGTCGAGCGTCGGCTGTTCCGTCTCCCGCTCCGAGCCGATGAGGCCGCCGGAGGCTAGCTGGCTCCTCCACCACTCCTCGAAACCTTCGGCCGCGCCTCCCTCCGCCCGCCTCCTCCGCGCGGCGTCCTTCAGCCAGGTCGCGAAGTTCGCGGCCCCGCCCAGCTCGACCCCGCTGGCCGCGGCGACCTGGATCAGGATGTCTTCCGTCTGGCGCGTGTCGAACACCGGAGGCATCAGGGGCTGCGCCACTCCTACCTGGCCGCCGCCGAAGTCCACCTCACCCCAGGACTCGAGGGCGTGGTTCGAGGGGAGGATCCATGAGCAGCCCGCTGCGGTCTCGTCCAAATGAGGCGACAGGGAGGCGGCGACGGTGACCTGCTCCAGGGCATCCTGGAAGCCCAGCGCCTTCGGCAGCGTGAAGGCCGGATTGGCATCCACGACCACCAGCGTACGCACGGCGCCAGATCGCATCCGGTCGATCAGGCCTGTCATCGTGGAGATCGAGGCGACCGCGCCGCTTCTCGGCGCGCTCCCGAACCGCACTCGCTCGCCGATCGCGCCCAGCACCTGATTCAGGATGGCCACCGCGAGATGGGCTTGCGTGGCGCCTTCGCCCTGACCCTCGAAGCCGGGCGGGATCGCGATCGGCGCGGAGGCTGCCGCGAGCTCTTCTCCCAGGGTGCGAATCGCGTCGGCGGAAACTCCTAACTCGGCGGCCACGCTCTCGGGCGTGTAGCGTGAGAGGATGCCATCCAGTTCGCCGGCGCCGCCGCGGCGGTCGGCGACGACCGCTGCTACGGCGAGCGCGACGGCGCCTTCCGCTCCGGAGCCGCAGGATACCCACTCATCCGCCTTGAGGCCGGTCACGGAGAGCCTCGGGCCCACGTACGTCAGCTTGGCGTGGCGACCGTGATCCACATCGCGCGCATCCGCGAACCGCGCAGCGAGCTGGACGGGTGAAAGCCAGGTTCCCAGGAAGTCGGCGCCGAAGCACGCGACCGCGTCGGCCCGCTCGATCTCGTAGCTCGGAACCTCCCGCCTGCCGAAGGCGATCTCG
>JBDHIM010000157.1:0-7504 GCA_039587445.1 Gemmatimonadota bacterium | reverse complement strand
CCGGCCCGAAGATCTCCTCGCGCGCGATCGTCATGTCGCGCGTCACGTCGTCGAAGACGGTGGGCTTGACGAAGTAGCCGGGCTCGATGTCGGCCCGACCTCCGCCGGCGACCACGCGAGCTCCTTCTTCCACGCCTTTTTCGATGTAGCCCAGGACCGTCTCCATCTGCTGCTCGGAGACGACCGCGCCGATGCGCGTGCCCTTCTCCAGGGGGTCGCCGACCTTCATGCCGTCCGCGCCCTCGGCCACCATCCCGACCAGTTGCTCGTGCGCGCTCTCCTCCACGAGAAGACGACTGCCGGCCGCGCACACCTCGCCCTTGCCGTAGAAGATCCCGTTGAGGGCCCCCTTGGCGGCGACCGGAAGGTCGGCGTCCGCGAAGACGATGTTGGGGCTCTTCCCGCCCAGCTCGAGAGAGACCCGCTTCACCGTGTCGACCGCGACCCTGGCGATATGCTGTCCCACGGCAGTCGAGCCGGTGAAGGCGATCTTGTCGACGTCGGGATGAGCGACCAGCGCTTCTCCGGCCGTCCGGCCGTGGCCCGGGACCACGTTCAGCACCCCTGGAGGGAAGCCGACCTCGGCGGCGGCGTCGGCGAGGAGCAGGGCCGTAAGCGGTGTCTCGCTCGCCGGCTTGAGGATCACCGTACAGCCTGCCGCAAGCGCGGGCGCCACCTTCCAGGAGGCCAGGTTGAGCGGGAAATTCCAGGGGACGATCGCCCCCACCACGCCGATCGGTTCGCGGAGCGTGTAGTTGAACTGATAGGGCACGGAGACCGGAATCGTCTCCCCCTCGATCTTCGTCGCCCAGCCCGCGTAGTACTCGAAGGTCTGGATCGTCATCGCGACGTCGATTCCGCTCTCGAACAGCGGCTTTCCGTTGTTCAAGGTCTCGACGAGCGCGATCTCGTCCTTTCTCTCCTCCAGGCGCTCCGCCAGCTTCCAGATCAGACGACCGCGCTGCCGGGGCGTCATCTTTCGCCAGTCGCCCTCGAACGCCTCCCGCGCCGCCCGAACAGCCCGGTCCATGTCGGCCGCGTCGGCCTCGGCGACCTCGGTGACCACCTCGGCGCGTGCCGGGTCGATCACCTCGAACGTCTTGCCGCTCGCGGCGTCCTGCCATTCTCCTCCGATGAAAAGACGGCCCGGCGCGAGAACGTCCGGCACCGAGCGCGTCAACGTCCCTTCCGTCATCTTCGATCTCCCTTGGAAGCCTGCCGTGAGCCCGCCGTGGAACCCGTCGTGGCCGACCAGCCCCTCGCCGAAACGGCGAGGGACGGCCGCGGGTGTGGGTCCTGCAGTCGCTTAGCGGCCGGCGAACTCCGGCTTCCGCTTCTCGATGTAGGCGTCCAGCCCCTCGCGCGCGTCGGCGGACTCGAACAGCTGCTGCTGCATCTCGCGCTCGATCGCGAGGCCTTCGGAGAAGGGCACTTCGATCCCGCTGCAGACGGCGCGCTTGATCCGGCCGACGGCCTTGGAGGCCTTCCCCGGCGGCGCGAACTGCCGAGCGTACTCCATCGCCTCCGCCATGAAGTCCTCGCCGTCGAGGATCTGGTTGACGATGCCGAGCTCGAGCGCCTCCTCGAAGTCGAACGTACGACCCGTCACCATCAGCTCGATCGACTTGGACTTGCCGAGCATCCGGCCAAGCCGCTGCGTGCCGCCCGTGCCCGGGAGCACGCCGAGGGTGACTTCGGGCAGCCCGAGCACCCCGCCGCCCTTCTTGGCGACGCGAAGATCGCAGGCGAGGGCGATCTCGAGCCCGCCGCCGACCGTGTGCCCGTTCAGGGCGCCGATCACGATCTTCGGGGTCTGCTCGAGCCGGTTCAGCGTCTCGTTCGCATGCAGGCAGAAATAGTACTTGAAGTACGGGTCCGCCTTCTGGAGCATGCCGATGTCCGCGCCTGCCGAGAAGAACTTCTCTCCCGAGCCCCGGATCAGGATCACGTGCACGCCCTCGTCGAAGCGCGCATCCAGAATCGCCTCATCCAGCTGGCGCATCATCTCGTGCGTGTACGTGTTGGCAGGAGGGTCGTCCATCGTGATCACCCCGATCCCGTCCTGCACTTCATAGTTGATGAGCTTATCAGCCATTTGGATCCTCGTCTTTGGTTGGAACCACTCTCCTCCGACCCGGCCGGCCGTCGGGCTCGAAGAGGTCACCGCCCACTGCGGCTCGAAGTCTCGCCGGGGTCGCCAAACTACCCGCTCGGGCCGCGCCACGGAATGGATGCTCTCGGGTAGGAACGTCTCGGAGGGGAGGCGCACTTCCTCGAATGGCGGCCTCCGAGGTTCACGGGCGAGTGAGTCGGCGATAACTTAAAACGATGAGCCTGTTTCGATCATGAAGACGCACCTTGAGCTCGGGGCGCTCAGCGCCTCTCGATCCCGGGGGCCGGCGGCCCTCGCGTTTCTCGTAGCGGTCGGTCTCGCGCTAGGCTTCGGGCCAGCCGTCCGCTCTTCCGCGCAGAGCGACCAGCCGGTTTACCGGATCCAGGTCACGGGGACGATCGAGATGGGGATCGCCCCCTACATCGAGCGCGCGCTGGGTGAGGCGAAGGAAGCGGGCGCTGCGGCGGCAGTGCTGGATCTGGACACGCCGGGCGGACGAGTGGACGCGGCCTGGGAGATCATCGACGCGGTCCGGGACGCGGGGATTCCCGTCTACGCCTACGTGAACCGGCGCGCCCTCTCGGCCGGCGCGATGATCGCCCTCTCGGCCGAGGGCCTCTACATGCGGCCGGGCTCGACGATCGGGGCGGCGACGCCGGTGATGGGAGAGGGCAAGAAGGCGTCCGAGAAGATGGTGAGCGCGATGCGGTCCGAGTTCCGGGCGCTCGCCGAGGAGCGGGGCTTCGATCCGCGGATCGCGGAGGCGATGGTCGACGAAGAGGTCGAGGTGGAGGGCGTCGTGGAAGCCGGCAAGCTGCTGACGCTCACGACGGAGGAAGCCATCGAGCTCGGCGTCGCGACCGCCGAGGTTGAAGATTATCCGGCGCTGCTCGCGATAGTCGGCCTCGCCGGCGCCCCCGCCGTCGATCCGACCCCAAACTGGGCCGAGCGGATCGTGCGCTTCCTGACGAACCCGGCCGTCGCTCCGCTCCTGCTCAGCCTCGGATTCCTCGGGCTCCTGATCGAGATCCGGACGCCCACCTTCGGCCTGGCCGGGGCGGTCGGACTGGGCTGCCTGGCCGCGTTCTTCGGCGCCCGCCTGCTCGTGAACCTGGCCGGTATCGAGGAGCTCCTGCTCCTGGGGGGCGGGATCGTTTTGCTCCTTGTCGAGGGGTTCGTGGTTCCGGGCTTCGGGGTCGCGGGCGCGCTGGGAATCGTTGCCGTCCTGGGCTCTGCGTACATGAGCATGCTGGGACGGTTTCCAACCACGGTGGATCTCGTGAACACGGCAGGCATCATCGGGCTTTCGATCGTTCTCGTGGCGGTCCTCGCTTTCGTGTTGTTCCGCCACCTTCCACACAGCCGCTCGCTCTCCGGCGTTCTCCTCAAGAGCGAGACGAGCAGGGCGACCGGGTATCTGTCCGCACCGGAGCGAGAGGAGCTGGTCGGGATGATTGGCGTCGCGGCCACGGATCTCAGACCCTCGGGAACCGCGATTATCGATGACGAGAGGTTGGACGTCGTCACCGAGGGGCCGTGGATCGAAGAAGGAAGCAGGGTCGTGGTGCTGCATGCCGAGAGCTACCGCCACGTCGTGAGGGAGGCACCGGCCGAAGAGAACGTCGAGCCGGACGCCGAGACTTGAGAACCTGTAGAACTGACACCGAAACGAGGCAGACATGGAAGGCATAGCAGTCGGCACCGCACTACTCATCGCGCTCGGCGCGTTTCTCCTCCTCTTCCTCTTCTGGGCCGTCCCCGTCGGTTTGTGGGTCACGGCTTTCGCGTCCGGGGTCTACGTCAAGCTCTCCAACCTGGTCGGCATGCGCTTCCGCAAGGTGGCTCCGCGCAACATCATCCTCCCGTTGATCAGCGCCACCAAGGCCGGCTTGAAGCTCAACATCGACGAGCTCGAAGCGCACTACCTGGCCGGCGGGGACGTGCATAGGGTCGTGCTGTCGTTGATCTCGGCCGACAAGGCCAACATCGAGCTCCCCTTCAGACAGGCGGCCGCGATCGATCTCGCGGGACGCGACGTGCTCGACGCCGTCCAGGTCTCGGTGAACCCGAAGGTCATCCAGACGCCGAAGGTGTCGGCGATGGCCAAGGACGGCATCCAGCTCATCGCCATCGCGCGCGTCACGGTCCGGGCGAACATCAATCGGCTGGTCGGAGGCGCGGGGGAGGAGACGATCCTCGCACGGGTGGGAGAGGGGATCGTGAGCACGATCGGATCCGCCGCCTCCCACGCGGCGGTGCTCGAGAACCCGGACGCCATCTCGAAGACGGTGCTCGCCAAGGGCCTCGACAGCGGGACGGCATTCGAGATCCTCTCCATCGACATCGCCGATGTGGATGTCGGCAAGAACATCGGAGCCGAGCTTCAAACCGACCAGGCAGAGGCGGACAAGCGGATCGCCCAGGCGAAGGCCGAGGAGCGGCGCGCGATGGCCGTAGCCACGGAGCAGGAAAACAGCGCAAAGGTCCAGGAGATGAAAGCCGAGGTCGTCCGGGCCCAGGCCGAAGTACCGCGGGCGATCGCCGAAGCCTTCAAGAGTGGCAACCTTGGCATTATGGATTATATGAAATATCGTAACATCGCCAGTGACACGCAGATGCGGAAGTCCATCGCGGGCGCCGACGAGAGCTCGGACACGGAGACATAGGCGAGCGCGAGCCGAGGAGCGTGGGACTCGCAGCGAACGGCGCATGAGCCACCGAAGGGCGTTTCTGGGCCAGCTCGCGACCGTCGCCGGCGCCGTCAGCGTCGGCCGGCTCGTCGACGCCGACCGGCTTCTGGGGGCGAGCATAAAGCGGGTCTCGACGCCTGCTGCGGGAGATCCATCGGGGACCGGGATCACCCGCCGTGACTTCCGGGAGGAGTACCTGCTCGGTCCCGGCGTTGTCTACCTGAACCACGCCTCCATCGGAACCGTCCCCAAGGCGGTGCAGAAGGCCCACAAGGCCTACCTGGATATCTGCGAGGAGAATCCGTGGCTCTACATGTGGGGAGGCGCGTGGGAAGAGCCACGTGAGGCGGTTCGCGAAAAGGCGGCGGCGTTCGTGGGCTGCGAGCCCGAGGATCTCGCGCTCATCCACAACACGACCGAGGGGTTCAACGTCCTGGCGGCCGGCCTGCCTCTCGGCCCCGGCGACGAGGTGCTGTTCAGCACCAGCACCCTGAACCACCCCGGGGCCAGCATCTGCTGGGACCACTACGCGGAGTCACGAGGGTTCTCGGTCCGCCGGTTCGAGTTCCCGGTTCTGGACGTGCCCTCGCTGAGCGCAGCCGATGTCGTCGACCTCCACATGCGGGAGGTCGGCCCCCGGACGCGGGCCCTGGTCTTCCCGCACGTCGACAACGTCGTGGGTCTCCGGCATCCGCTACGCGAGCTGGCCATGGCGGCCCACGGCCGCGGCGTGGAGTTCGTGGCCGTGGACGGCGCCCAGACCGTGGGTATGCTGCCGATCGCCCTGGCGAGCTCGGAGGTAGATTTCTACGCGGCCAGCCCGCACAAATGGGTTCAGGCGCCGAAGGGGTCCGGGCTTCTCTACGTGCGGCGCGCGGTGCGCGACGAGCTGCGCCCGCTGTCGGTCAGCTGGGGGCAGGAGCGCTGGGCCGGCACGGCACGGATCTACGAGGATTACGGGACCCGCGACCTCCCCGGGCTGCTGGCGCTGGGCGACGCGATCGACTTCCAGTCCGCGATCGGCGACCAGGCCAAGGGCGAAGGTCTCTCAGCAATGCGGCGAGCCCTGCAGGGTGGGGTGGAGGCCACGTCCGGCCTCGTCTGGCGCTCACCCGAGTCCTGGGAGATGGGCGCTTCGCTGGCGGCGGTCGAGGTCGGAGGGCTCGAGAGCACGGCGTTCTTCGAGCGCGCCCGACGGGAGCGAGGTCTCGTCTTCCGACCCTTCAGCACCCTCGGTTTGAACACGGTCCGCATTTCACCGAACCTGATCACGACTCGTGAAGAGGTCGGCGTATTTCTCACGGCGGCGGGAGCCGCGGCGAGCGAGGGCTAGGCGATGGACGGCTTCTTCGAGATCCTGATGATGGTCATCATGATCTGGGTCATTTCGCGAGGCGCCAAGAAGAAGAAGCAGCAGTCACGCCTGCCCGGGGCCGACGCGGCGGAGCGCGGCGCCGCGGAGGAAAGCGCCGCCGCGGAGGAACGCGGTGCCCAGAAGGCGATTGATTGGGACGAGGCGATCGGAGACGTGCTCGAGGGTTTCGGGCTGCAGCGGCCCGAGGAGAAGACCAAGCCGCAGGAGCAGCGCCCCGAGCTGCGGCCCGGGCACGAGAAGCCTCGGGCCGAGGCGCAGCGGCGAGAGACGCGGACGGCGGAGCGCCGCGGCTGGCAGGTGCAGGATGACACCGCCGGGCAACCTGCCGACGCGCAGCGCGAGCGGCGCTCAGATCTGGCTGAGATCGCCGGACTCGCCGAGGCGGCGGCTCGCCGCAGGGCGGGTCCCTCAGAGCCTCCCGCTTCCGTGCGCGCGGCGCGGCGATTTGAAGCTGCGCCGCCGGACGCCGAGGCCATCGGGGCGGCGCGACCGGCTGCAGTCCGGCAGTCGGCCTCCAGCGGCTTGAGGAAGCTGGAGGGTCTGTCGGAGCTGGAGCGGGCGATCATCTACGCCGAGATCCTCGGTCCGCCGAAGGCGCTGCAGTCCGACGGCGAGGCCGATTCCTAGGTCGGCCTAGGGTCCTGCCGGAGGCTCGTCCTTGAACGGCCAGGCTATCTTGCCCGCTCCGCCGGAGGGGCGTGCCTTGTCCAACAGCCGCTGCAGCTCCCCCTCGCTCATCTCGAACGGATCATCGGTGTAGGTGGGTGGCGTCACGGTTCTAGGATCGGACGGGTTGCCGGGTACCGGATCGAAGACCCATCGACTCAGCGTCTCGTCCTTCACCTGCCAGACCGCTCCACTCCGATCTGTGAACTTGCGGTAGCTCATCTCTCGCTCCCGGCTCCGGTCGCGCTCTCGGCGCCTTCGGCCGACTCCCACACGTTGTTGTCGCGGTCGACGTCGGGAAAGAGCCCCTCCGGGTCGATCTCCACCCGGAGGACGGGGGAACCGTAGGGCACCGCCAGCACGGCCTCCGTCTCACCGGCGAGCCAGGAGTCGACTGAGACCTCGAGATCCATCACCTCTCCGTTCTCCCGGGTGACCCGCACGCGTGCCGGCATGGGTACCAGGCCCAGGTCTCGGATGACGATATCCGTGCCGTCGCCTGTCACTCGGACATCCGTCACCGCCTGGTCGAGAGTCCAGGTCTCATAGTACCAGGCGCGCCAGAACCACTCGAGATCACGGCCGGTCACGTCCTCCATCGTATGGAAGAAGTCCCAGGGCGTCGGATGCTTGAACGCCCACCTTCGGATGTACTCTCGG
>JBDHIM010000022.1:0-45915 GCA_039587445.1 Gemmatimonadota bacterium | reverse complement strand
CCAGGAGCTGGCCTATGCCGACCGCGTTCGAATCGCGGAGGCGTTTCGCCTCGCCGACGCGGTCGAGCAGCTGTGGCCCGGCTGGTCGGAGGTGCCGTTCGCCGTTCTGTTCGTCGCGTCCGACCATGAATTCCTCATCCGGCACCCGAATCCGACCGCCGATTTCGAGTCGTTGGGTCTCGATGCTCTTCTCGACGAAGAGGTGCTCGTTCGTGCGCGGGTCTTCGAGCCCGGCCTGCTGGCGACCTTCCCGGCCGTGTCAGGCTTGCCGACGCTGGTGATAGGCACCCCCGAGGACACCGGGCTGTCGTCTACCCAATGGGTCCTAACGGCGCTCCACGAGCACTTTCATCAGCTCCAGATGTCGGATGCCGACTATTATCCGGCGACCGACGAACTCGATCTGAGCGGCGAGGATGAGAGCGGAATGTGGATGCTCGACTACCCGTTTCCCTACGACTCCCCGAAAGTCGCCGCTGCCCTGGAGAGGCTCGCGCGAGCTGCCAGCCGAGCGCTGGATTCGATCGGGTCCCCATTGTCCGGCGAGATCCTGGGTGACTACCTGGCGCAGCGACGTCGACTGCAGGAGGCACTCACCGAGAATGACTACCGGTACCTGTCGTTTCAGATCTGGCAGGAAGGCATCGCACGGTACACACAACTCGCCGTGGCCGCTCGGGCCTCAACCGAGTACGTGCCGTCGGAGCGGTTCGAGGCGCTGACTGACTTCACGCCGTACGCCGACGCCGCCGAGGAGCTGCGGGAAACGGTGCGGAGTGAGCTGGAGCGCAGCCTCCCCGAGCTCAGGCGCGTCTTCTTCTACCCGATCGGTGCCGTCGAGGGACTGCTGCTGGATAGGGTCAGGCCCGGCTGGAGGGAGCATTACCTGGCCCGGAAGTTCTACGTCGAGGGTTACTTCGCCGATCAGTGAGCTCTGGCCACGTAGCTACAGCCTCACGACACGTTGCCACCAATTGAACCAGGTCAGCAGCGCCAGGAATAGAACGGCGTTGCACGCGGCCAGCAGAGCAATGGCGAGGGGGTAGCGACCCGGTTCGCCGGCGCCGGCGATCACGCCGGCAAGTCCCAGCAGGCCGACGACTCCCAGCAGGCCCGCCACGAGCCTGTGGGGGAATCCGGTCATCACCTCCGCGTTCTCGGGGCGGCGGGCGGCGGCGCCGGTGTTGGACCGGGAGATCCAGGAGCCGGTCAAGAAGCCGATCACGATCATGATGAGGAAGTTCCGGGGCGTATCGGGTCCGATCCACCCGATCGCGGCGAACTGGAAGATCCCAACCGCGAAGGCCGCCGCGAAGTCGAAGAACCTCAGCACCCACTGGGCCACGGTGACGAAGAACCTCAGCACCCACTGGGCCACGGTGACGAGAAGCGTGTAGCTCACCCACACGTAGAATATCGTCTGACCCAAGAGCGCCACCTCCAGCCAGACCATGACAGAATCGCCAGCGAGCGACGGCTCGAGGCCGACGGCGTAGAGCCTGGACACGAGCACCTCGAGCGCGATCGCCTGCACGACGCTCACCAGCGTCACGTACATCGTGGGGAACTGTGCCAGCGCTCGATCTCGCGGGCGATCGTGTGTGGTCACACGCTCGTCAGCCTTCGGCCGGGTTTCTTCAGGCCCCGACCTCCCGATGCATCCGCTTCAGCAGCTGAATCTGTCCGACATGATAGGCGTCGTGCATGACGATGCCGTGTAGAAGATCAGCGTAGCGGTAGGCTCCGCTGCCCGTAGCCATCTCGTCGAGGCGCCCGGGATCGAGCGATCCGGCGGCAGCGTTGAGCAGCTCATGCTCGGACTTGAGGAGGGCGCGATCCTCCTTCCACGAGGCCTCGTCGGGCGAGGCCGGCTGTCGAGGCCAGTTGGAGGGCGCGCGCGGGAATCCACCCTTCGGCCCCCCTTCCAGAATCCGGCGGACGGCGTACTTCCAGTAGGCGATGTGAAGCGTGAGTTCCCAGATGCTGTGCCGGTCGGGCGTCGGCCTCCAGACCGCTGCATCGACCGATACTCCGCGCAAACATCCGAGCGGGGAGGCTCCACCGAACCAGAGGCGGCTGCCGGGCTCCGGATCGAGCATTCGAAGCAGCTCGGCCAGGCGGGGGTCGCTCATGTCGACGACCGTCAGTTCCCGAGGTTCCAGACCTCTGCGGCCATCGAACGCTTGCCGCGACGATACACTTGTACGCCATCCTTGGAGTGGTACAGGAGGAATCTCGCCCTGCTCCCACCTCGGCGTCGCATGATGTCGTGCATGATCGGCGTTTCGCCTTCCCAGGGGAACGCGAAGACCAGATCGAAATCTTCCAGGCACCGCCCCAGCGCGGGGTAGCCCGAGGCTCCGCGCCCGATGGTGCCGAGACGAGGATCGCCGGTTTCGGACATCCACTCGTAGCCGTCCGGCAAGAAGCTGCCGACGGCGAAGCGGGCGTCCGAGTCGCATCTCTCGGCCAGACCACGCGCAATATCGACGAGCTCGGGATCGATCTCGATCCCGTACGCCTCGAAGCCGAGAAGATCGGCCATGATGGTGATAACGCCGGTCGCCGAGCCCCACTCCAGAAACCGCAGGCCGGGCCCTCGCAGCGTCAGTAGAGTTCGGAGTACGCGCTCGTAGTCAGAGGGGACGAAGGGGTGGAATCGGAGCTCGCGCACATCGCTCTCGAAGCGGCTCCAAATCGCGCGGCCTTCCTCGCGCAGCGAGATCAGGCGAGCGCTGAGGACGGCGTCCATCTCCACTTCCAGGGAGGTTGCGCGTCGGTTCACTATCTCCCTCATTCGCGATCAGTGCTGCTCTCCCCGCCCTGATCATCGTCGAAGGAAGCATCTTCTTCGGACCCCGAGCTCCCATCGACATCCCCGACGGCGCCTGGATCGCCCGCAGCCTCGAGGTCCTTTGCCTCCTTCCTCAATCTCCTCTTCTCGGCTTTCGCTTCCTGCTTCTTCTTCTTCTTGAGCTCTTTTTGTCGTTTTTCAAAGCTGTAGTTTGTTCGTCTTCCCACACTCTCTCCTTGCCATGGCTCCACCTGGCGCGACTCCCTCGAGTCGCAGCCGGTCGATCCCGCTAACGTAGTTACGCCGCCGGCCCTCGCCGCCGGGTCCTAAGAGCCTACCCAGGCCGGGTAGCTTTCGATCCTATGGAGCTGATGGCGTGCCGACCAGAGGACGCGCGCGAACCGAATGCTACGCCACCTCTTCCGCGCTCTTCGCCGCCTCGGCACCCCGGATCGCGCGCCACACCCGATCCGGCGTGAAGGGCAGGCTGTCGATCCGGATTCCGATCGCGTCGTAGATGGCGTTGGCGATGGCGGGCAGCGAAGGGTGGAGCGGCCCCTCGCCGGCTTCCTTCGCCCCGTAGGGCCCTTCCGGGTCGATCGATTCCACGATGAGCGGCACGAACTCCGGACAGTCGAGCGAGGTGGGGATCCGGTAGTCCAGGAGGGAGGGGGCATCGTGAAGCGCGCCCTGGTGCTCACCCGTCTTGTACGTCTGCTCCTCGAGAATCGCCTCGGCGCACCCCATGTACGCGGAGCCCTCGATCTGTCCCTCCACCAGCATCGGGTTGAGGGCGCGACCGCAATCGTGCGCCACCCAGATCGTCTTCACCCCGACGAATCCGCTCTCGGGATCCACCTCGACCTCGGCCACGTGGGCGGTGAAGCTGTAGGCGGGCGACGCGCCGATCGTCCCGCCTCTGTACTCGCCGTGCACTCCCTCCTTCGGCGTGTTGTAGTGGCCCACCGCTCCCAGCGTGCCGTGCACGGCCTCCGCGAGCTGGAAGGCCTGCGCGATCGGCATGCGTCGTTCAGGGCTGGCAGGGTCTCCGCTGTCGAAGGCCCAGCCACCGGCCAGCCGAACCCGGGACGGCTCGATCCCCCATTCATTCGCGACGCTGCCCCGTACCTGCTCGCCGATCTGCCGACAGGCCATCACGCAGGCGTTCCCCACCATCACGGTCTCGCGAGAGGAGTAGGCTCCGAGGTCGACCGGAACGAGATCGGTATCGGCCGAGAAGACCCGCACGTAGTCGAGGGGAACGCCGATTTCTTCGCAGGCGATGTATGCCATCGTCGAGTCGGAGCCCTGGCCGATCTCGGAGGCGCCATGGAGAACGGTAACGCGGCCCGAACGCTCCACCTGGACTTGGACGGCCGCCTGCGGCATCGGGTTGGGATAGATCGGATAGTTGGTACCTGAGATGTAGCAGGATCCCGCCACGCCGATGCCTCGGCCGTAGCCCATCTTCCGGAACTTGTCCTTCCACCCGCTCGCCGTCTCGACCGACTCGAGGCACTCCAGAAACCCGTTCGACTGCACCCGAAACTCGTTCACCGTGCGGCCGGTCCCCATGAATACGCCCCGCCTGAACTCGATCGGATCCAGGTTCAGTTCCTCCGCCACCTTGTCGAGCGAGATCTCGAAGGCGAAGCGCGGCTGCACGGAGCCATGTCCCCGCTTGGGCCCGCACGGGGCTTTGTTCGTGTAGACTCGCGTGGAATCGAAGCGGTAGGAGTCGATCTCGTACGGCGCGGTGAGGAGCTGTCCGCTGTAGTAGGTCGTGACGAGCCCGAAAGAGGCGTACGCGCCCCCATCCAGGATCGTCTTCGCGTCCACGGCGAGGATGCGGCCGTCTCTGGATGCCCCCACCCGATAGACCATCTTCATCGGATGCCGGCCGCGGTGAGAGTAGAAGACCTCCTCCCGCGTGTAGAGGATCTTCACAGGCCGGCCCGTGCGCACCGCGAGAAGCGCCACGCAGAACTCGAGATCGAAGGGTTCCGACTTCCCGCCGAACGCTCCACCCACCGCGGGCTGCACGACACGCACCTTAGCGACGTCCAGGCCGAGCACGCGGGCGATCTCGCGGTGCAGATAGTGCGGCACCTGAGTGGCCGACCACACCTCGAGCAGGCCGTTCTGGTTCATCCGCGAGATCGCGCAGTGGGGCTCGATCGGCGTGTGCGTCGTCCCGTGGAAGAAGTACTCGCCCTCCACGAGCACATCGGCCTTCACCATCTTCTCGTCGACGGGCCCGAACTCGAGCTGCACGCGCTTGAGGACGTTGCCGTTGTGGCCCGGCTTGCGAGGCTCGTGGATCGGGTTCTCGGCGGCTTCCTCCGCGAGTGCCTCCTCCGGATCCAGGTAGTAGGGAAGCGGCTCGTACTCGACCTCGATCAGCTCGAGGGCCGCGGTCGCCGTCTCCTCGTCGATCGCCGCCACGCACGCGACCGCATCGCCGACGAAGCGCACTTTCCCCAGGGCGAGGGCGTGCTCATCCGGGGTCCAGGGGATGATGCCGTAGGGAGTCGGCAGCTCCTCCCCGGTGATGACGTCGTAGACGCCCGGGAGCGCGAGCGCCTTCGCCGGGTCGATCGAGAGGATCCTCGCGTGCGGCTCCGTGCTTCTGAGGATCTTTGCGTGGAGCATGCCGGGAAAGGTGATGTCGTCGGTGTAGATGGCCTTGCCCGTGGACTTGAACAAGCCGTCCGTGCTCCGGTTCCGGCCGCCGATCGTCCGGTACTCGGCCTCCGCCACGTCTCGAAGCCGTTCCGGCGCGTCCGCTGTGACCTCCTGCAGCGGAAGAAGGTCCTCGTTACGCATGGGAGGCGCCCGTGGAGGACCCAGCCGTGTGATTGGCCGGTCGCATGGAGCTGGATGGGAAGGCAAGATCGTAACGCTCGGCGACGATGTCCCGCGGGTCCGCCCCGGAACGAAGGCTCTCGGCCGCAATCTCGACCGCCTCGAAGATCTTCGTATATCCGGTGCAGCGGCAAAGGTTGCCGGAAAGGGCCCGCCGGATCTCATCCCGGCTCGGATCGGCATTCTCGGCCAGCAGCCCGTAGGCGCTGCACAAGATGCCGGGGGTGCAGAAGCCGCACTGAGCCGCGCCGCAGAGATCGAAGGCATCCTGGAGGGGGTGGGGGACTCGTCCCTCCGCCAGCCCTTCCACCGTCGTGATCTGGTGCCCGATCGCCTCGTACACCGGCATGATGCAGGCGAGGTGCGGCTTGCCGTCGAGCAGCACGGTGCAGGCGCCGCAATCGCCCTTGTCACAGCCCTGCTTCGAGCCGGTCAGTCCAAGGGCATAGCGGAGCGTCTCTAGCAGGGTAAAGTGGGTGGGGACTCCCACTTCGACCTCGTCTCCGTTGATGTGGAGCGTGATGACGTCTTTCATGCCTGCTCCGCGCGATCGTGGGCCGGACACGCTGGGCCAGAGGGTAAGATAATACGTCAGCTGGCGAAGCCGGTTCAAACCGAACCGGAGGCGGCGGCCAGGGTACGGTGGGTTCGCGGGGATGCCGACCAGGGACGGGGGGCTCCAGGGCACGAGAGGTCCGAGGACGTGGAGGCTCGAAGGGAAGAATGCCAAGCCGACCGAGATCGATGAAGTCTGGAGGAGCTGCCGGAATCCGACTGGCGACAACCCTGGCGATGACCTGGACCCTGTTCCTCGTGGTTGCGGGGCCGCTCATGGGCCAGGAGCGCCCGATAGATCGCTGGCTTCTCTCCCGTCCGTTCACGGCCGCCTCCGTGGGGGAGGAGGGACCCCTGCCCACGGTCGCGGAGCTGAACCCTCTGTTCCAACCCGGGGCGGTCGTGCCCCCGACCCCGACGCAACTCGAGGAGGACCTCGCAAGGGCGGATTCTCTCGCGGGAAGACCCTCCAATCCCCAGCTGGATGAGGCGCTGGGACGGAGACCTTCGCGGCGACCCCCGCAGGGCGGCGGACCGCTCCCCGGCCTTCGACCGGGCTGGATGGTACGCCGCGATTCGGTCCTCTTCCCTGAGAGAGGCATGCGCGTCGGCGCGACATTCTGGACGCTGGTTCGGCAGGACGGGAACGCGGTGTTCGATCTCGACACCTTGGTGAATCGATCTGGAGCGACGGCCACCTTCGCGCACGCCTACCTCCGGCCGGTCGCCGATCAGACCGTGACGCTCCGATTCTCCGGCCTGGGGTGCACCGACGTGTCGGCGAAGCTCAACGAACAACCTCTGCCGCTGGAAGCCGACGCCGGCGCGACAGATTGTGTCAACGCCCCGACGACGGCCTCGGCGACGGTGCGACTGGCGGGTGGATGGAACGCCCTTCTCGTGAGGGTGGAGGGCGACGAGGAACCGTACGGATTCGCGGTCGCCGTTTCGCCTGGGCCCGGCGGAGAGTCCGTCGAGGAGCTGCGGATCCAGGCTTCCCGACCGCCGGGGATCCAACCGGTCCGTCCGCTAGCTTCCATCGACGTCATGGCCATCCGGGTGCCGGGACTGCAGTGGCGGGGCGGCGACCTCTCGGCCGAGGTGGTAGTCGACTTTCGTCTCTGGGGCGGCTCCGCTCCGCCGGATGCCGAGGCCAAGCTGGAGATCGGGGGCGAGAAGGCGGAGTACCGATTCGGGCAGACGCCCGCCGGAGAGGAGAGCATCGAATCGGTCTTCGAGCTCGTACCTCTGGAGAGGGTTCGCGCGGTGGCTCTCGGCGAGGGTGTGTCGGTGCGGCTCGAGTGGAAGGACCACGACGAGGAGATGGCCCGCCGTCTGGCGGCAGATGGAGTCTTGAGAGTCTTCCACGAGCCGATCCAGCTGCAGGGATGGACGGGCGCCGGCGGCAACATGCCAAGAGGCGGGGTGGAGCTGACCGGCGAGTGGAAGGTGCCGGGCTGGCTTTCCGGATTTACGCTCGAGTTGCTCGCTGAAGACTCGCCGGGGGATTACACGCTCGACGGGCAGCCGCTCGAGCTCGAAGACGGAAGAGCCGTTCTTTGCAGCGACTGCCCGAAGAACGCCCGCGTACGGCTCCAAGCCGCGGCTACCGCCGAGTGGTCCTCACTGCCGAAGGTGAGGATCTCCGGGCCCGGTTACGACGACGTCGCCGGTGTCGAGGGAGCCCCTCCACCCGAGCGCTGGCTGCGGGCGCTGGAGAAGGATGGCAGCGAGGAGTACCGGAAGCTGCTGAGCGAGTACGCGGGCGGAAACGGATCTTAGGGCCGGCTCAACCGGCTCGCTCGGAGCCGTCTTCCTTCTCGCTCGGCTCATCCGTCTCCTCCGGGGAGGCGTCCGCAGTTTCCGAGTCAACGTCGGTGGCCATCGAGGTCTCGGCCTCGGTCGGAGCGGCGCTGCCGGGCTCCGATGGCGAGGCCATCGCGGCAGCCAGAGGCGTGGGTAACGCGGACTTGGATGACTCGGACGTCGATGGCTTCGACGCTGTCGTGGCGGCCGAGCCCGTCTTGGCGGTCGAGCCCGTCTTGGCGCCTGGGACGTCCGGATCGATCTTCGCCGCACGCTCGACTTCCTGGAGCTCGCGCTGGATCTCGTTGAGGCCGCGGCGAAATTCCCGCAGAGCACCTCCGACCGCGCGGCCGATCTCCGGCATCCGACGAGGGCCGAAGAAGATCAGCACCATCATGGCGATGATGAGTATTTCCGAGAACCCGAAGTTGCCGAAGCTCATGGTGAGCGCCGCGGAGCGGCTCGCTACTCTTTACGACCCGGTGGTGAGGGCGCTGAGGATCTCTTCCCCGTAGAACATCCCGATGTACGTGGCCTGAATCGGTGTGACGCTGCGCACGGCCCAGATCAGCTGGACGTGGTTCGGCTCATGGGGCTCCGCCCGTAGCTTCAGCCCGCACTCCTCGGGAAGCCTGTTACCCTTGCGGAGGTTGCAGCGGCTGCAGGCGGTGACGACGTTCGTCCAGCCGTTCCCCCCACCGCGGGAGATCGGAACGAGGTGATCCCGAGTGAGGGACTCCCTGTAGCCCAGCTCGCGGCGGTGACGACTGCAGTACTGACATCGGTACTCGTCACGGGCGAAGAGAAACGTGTTGGTGACCTGCCTGCGGAACCTGCGGGGCACATGAATGAACCGGACGAGCCTGATGACGACGGGGGCCGCGTAGTGGGCTCGCTCCGAGCGAAACGGACGCTCGTCGTCCACCTCGAGTGCTTCGGCTTTTCGGTCTATGACCAGCCGAACCGCTCGCCGGACGGGAATGATCGTAAGCGGCTCATACGACGCGTTCAGCGCGAGACAGCCCATGTGCTCAGCCCTCCTGGCTGGGCGAGAATTCTAGGCCTCCGCGGATGGACAAGTCAAGCAACGGCGGGCGTATGACCCGATCCACACCCACCTGCCAGGTCGCCCTTCCGAGACCCGTATACCAGACTTTTACCTACCTCCTTCCCGAGGAGATCCATCGCCACGCGAGGCCCGGGATGCGCCTCCGGGTTCCGTTCGGCAAGCGCGAGGCGATCGGGTGCATCGATACCGTGGGCGAGGGAGAGCCGTCCGACCGCGTTCGTTCGGCTTTGGAACTGCTGGATCCAGAACCGGTTCTGTCGCCCGAGCTTCTCGACATCTGTCGTTGGGTCGCCAGGTATTACGTCGCCCCTCTGGGGCTCGTGTTTCGCGCGGCGCTCCCCCCGGGCCTGCTCGCCGAGAGCGCCGACGAATCGGACGGAGGAGGGCTCGTTCGCAAGGTCCTTCGGCTCAGCCGGCACCTGCCCACGCTCCAGGAGAGGGAAAGGGTCTTCGGGCGCGCCCTCCGACAACGGGAGGCATTCGAGGCGCTGGAGGAGTTGGGCGGGGCCTCCACCATCGTGGAGCTGGAAGGCCAGGGCTTCAGCCGCTCGGTTCTGGGAGGCCTCGTGAAGCGTGGCGTGGCGGACCTGACGGAGGAGCGCGTGGAGCGCGATCCCTTCCGGAATCTGGAATCCCCGCCCGAGCCGAGACATCAGCCGACCCCCGAGCAGGCTCGCGTCATCGAACTCCTGACCGGCATGCTCCAGCGATCGGCACCCGGGTCGGCGCTCTTGAGGGGCGTTACCGGCTCCGGCAAGACGCTCGTGTACGTTCGTCTGATCGAGAGAGTGCTCGAGAGCGGACGGGGCGCGATCCTCCTCGTGCCGGAGATCTCTCTCACGCCCCAGACCGTTCAGCGCTTCCGTGCTGCGTTCGGCGACGCCGTCGCAGTGTTGCATTCCGGGCTGTCGGCAGGAGAGCGCCTCGACGCATGGCAGGCCTTGCGGGAAGGACGCAAGCGCATCGCGATCGGCGCGCGGTCCGCGGTCTTCGCGCCCATCCGAGATCTCGGGGTGATCATCCTCGACGAAGAGCACGAGGGCACCTACAAGCAATCGGAGACGCCTCGGTATCACGCGAGGGCAGTGGCCGCCGTCCGATGCCAGCGGGAGGCCGCGCTCTGCCTACTGGGATCGGCCACACCCTCCCTGGAAAGCTGGCGTAACGCGCACTCGGGGCGATATGCCCTTCTCGAGCTTCCGAAGCGGGTCACCGATCACCCGCTCCCCGATGTCCAGCTGATCGATATTCGCGCCGGCGAGTCGCCGCGGTCGAACGGCGGAGCAGCGACGCCCGCTCCCGGAGGGCCGGCACTCTCGGGCCCGCTGCGCGAGGCGATCGAAGCGCGCCTCGACAGGGGCGAGCAGTGCATCGTGCTTCTGAACCGGCGCGGTTTCGCCACCTTCGTTCAGTGCGACAACTGCGGAAAGGTCTGGAGCTGCGAGCACTGCAACGTTTCGCTCACCTACCATCGCCGGCAGCAGAGGATCATCTGCCACCACTGCGGATTCCGGGAACAGCCACCGGTTCACTGCGACGAGTGCGAGGCCCGCATCTCCTACTCGGGAATCGGCACGGAGCAGGTGGAGCAGCGGCTCGGCGAGACCTTCCCGGCCGCCAGGATCGCGCGGATGGATCTGGACACGACCGCCACCAAGTGGTCGCACTTCCGGATTCTCGAGCGAATGCGTCAGCGAGAGGTCGACATCCTCCTCGGAACCCAGATGATCGCGAAGGGACTCGACTTCCCGGAGGTCACTCTGGTCGGGGTCATCAACGCGGACGTCGGGCTCAATCTGCCGGACTTCCGCGCGAGCGAGCGCACGTTCCAGCTTCTCTCACAGGTGGCGGGAAGAGCCGGACGGGGCGCCGAGCCCGGCGAGGTCCTCGTCCAAACATCACGGCCGAGCCACTTCGCCCTCCGGGCGGCCGTCGAGCACGACTATGTGGGCTTCGCCGAGCGGGAGCTGGATGACCGCCTCGAGCCCGGCTACCCACCGCACCGTCGGCTGGCGAACGTCGTCGTCTCCGGGAGATCGGAGACGCGGGTAACGGACCTGGCCGGACAACTGGCCGACTGGACGAGGGGTCTGATAGGGTCGCGCTCTCTCGACGGAGTCGACGTGGTGGGCCCCGCCCCCTGCCCCATCGACCGGCTCAGGGGCCGCTGGAGGTGGCACTTCCTGCTCAAGTCTGACGGACCGCGGCGGCTGGGATCCGTTTTGCGCTACTTGGCCGTCCACCACGGGCAGCCCTCGGGCGACCTGCGGATCGAGATCGACCGTGACCCTGAGTCACTCTTGTAGGGAGACGCCCAAGCCCGGCTCGTCGCCGAGGACGATCCGGGCTCCCTCAAGGTGCGGCCCTTCGAACGGATCGGACCTCAGCAGTGCGGCTCCGTCCAGATCCGCGTAGTCCACCAGCGGCGAGAGGTGGGCCGCCGGAGCGATTCCGAGGCTGCTCTCGATCATGCAGCCGAGCATGACCTTCAATCCGCAGGCGCGCGCCGTGTGGATCATCCGAAGGGCCTCTCTCGGACCGCCGCATTTCGCCAGCTTGATGTTTATGCCATGAGCGCAGCCCACGAGCCCCGGGATGTCCGAAGAAACGATGCTCGACTCGTCGAGGATGATCGGCAGGGGCGAACCCTCGAACACCTTTCGTAGCCCATCGCGATCAGTCGGGGGCAGCGGCTGCTCGACGAATTCGACGCCGTAATCCGCCAGGAGGGGGAGCCGAGCCAGCGCCTGTTCGGCGCTCCAGGCCGCGTTCGCGTCCACTCGCAGAGTCGCCTCGGGCGCCTCGCTGCGCACGATCTCCAGGGTCTCCTCGTCTCGATCCGTGCCCACCTTGATCTTCAGGATCGGGTATTCGCGTGCGCGACGGACCTTCTCGGCCACGATATCGGGCTCGTCGATCCCGATCGTGAACGAGCTGAGCGGAGCTTCCGCGGGCTCCAGGCCCCAGAGCATCCAGAGCGGACGCCCGAGGATCTTCCCCTGGAGATCGTGAAGGGCGGCGGAGATCGCGGCCCGCGCGGAGCCGTTGCCGCTCAGCCGCGCTTCCAACGCGCGCTCGAGCCGCTCGATCGACTCGGGACGGACCGGCTCCTCCACACCCTCGATCACCGAGCGGTAGGCCTCGAGGGCGTCGACGACGGTCTCCGCGCTCTCCCCGTAGAAGGCCGAGGGATCGGCCTCTCCCCAGCCCTCCAGGCCTTCGGCCTCGATACGGACCCAGACGACCGTCTCGCTGTCCCGTGTCGATCGGCTGATCGTGAAGGGATACTCCAGCTCCAGCCGCAACTTCTCCCAGCTGAGTCTCAAGGCCTTATCCCGGATCCGGACGGGTCGGCGGGCCTGATCACCCGCGCCAGGGCTCGGATTGGACGCCCCGGGTCGTCACGTCAGGGCCACCGGATCGCATGAAGACGTTGATCTCGGACCTGATCCCGAACCGGCCCTGCAGGTAGACTCCCGGCTCCACCGAGAAGCCAATGCCGGGGATAAGCTCCCGCTCCTCCCTGGTCTCCACCGAATCCAGGTTGGGGCCGAAGCCGTGGAGCGCCCTGTCCATCCCGTGCCCGAGGCGGTGCTGCAGGAACTCCCCGAAGCCCGCTTCCTCGAGGATCTGCCGCGACACGATGTCCACCTCGGCACCTGTCAGTGGCTCCCCGGCGCCGGCTCGGTTCCGAATGAAGTCCACGGCGCCGTCGCGTGCAGCGCGCACCGCTTCCCAGGCTTCGTCGAAGCCCGGCGGCCCACCGGCTCCGAGCACGCCCATCCAGGTCTGGTCCGCGAAGACCGCGTCCGGATCGTCCTCGGTCCTTCCCCAAAGGTCGATGAGAAGGACGCCGTCGGTCTCGAGAACCGCCGACTCGCCGGCAACGGGCTCGTAGTGCGGGCTCGCGCTGTTCGGGCCTGTCCCTACTATCGTCCCTCCCTCGGCCAGCCCGGCCGAGGCAATCTCCGAGAGAATCCACTCGGACAGATCGTACTCGGTCATTCCGAGCCCCTGATCCGCCGCCTGGAGGGCGCGGTGAAATGCCGTCTCTGCGATCGCCCCGAGCCGTGCTCCGGCCAGCGTGTGCGTCTCGTACCCGCGGTCCCCCCACTGCGCGTACGTCCCCGAGATGAGCGGAGCCGAACTCACGACACGCGGGCCGAGGCTCTCGATGAGCTCCACAACGCCCGCCGGCACCTGGTCGACGAAGGGCACGGCGTCCCGCTCGGAGACCTCCATCGCCACGACGTCGCAGCCCGCCAGCAGTCTCCGAAGGGCGTCCTCCATCTCCTCCCAGCCGACGTACGCCTCGAGCTCGCCCTCCCAGTCGCTCCACGGATCCATTTCGATCTTGTGCGCGAGCGCGGCGGGCCTGGCGCCGGGCCGCAGGAGCAGGAAGATCCTCCTCGAAGGCCCATCGCCGATCCCAAGAAGCTCGCACATGACTCGGTTCCGGCCCTCCAGATCGAACAGCAGCCAGCCGTCGATCGCGTTCCGCTGTAGCTCCGTGGCGGCGGACTCCGCGAAGCCATGTGGCAAACGAACCTTCATACGCCGGCATCCTCCGTCTCTTATTGCGCTGGTCGGCGCGTCCGTCCGGCGCGCACCTGGGTAAGCGCCTCGATGTGGGCCACGACGTTGCGGCCCAACTCCTCCGGATTGTACCCCCCCTCGAGCGCGGACACGATTCGTCCCCCGGCGCTCGAGTGCGTCAGCTCTTCCAGCCCGGAGGTCATCTGGCGGAAGTGCTCCTCACGAAGGGTGAAGCCCCCGAGAACGTCTTCCGCGGCCGCATCGAATCCCGCGGAGATCAGGACGAGCTCCGGATCGAAGGCAGCAGCCTGCTCGATCCCGGCAAGCATCCGGTCGACATACTGCTCGGGCGGCAGACCCGGAGGCAGAGGAAGATTGAGCGTCGTTCCCTCTCCCGGGCCCTCTCCCGTCTCATCCCGTGCCCCTGTGCCCGGATAGAAGGGGCTCTGGTGCATGGAGAGGTAGAAGACGTCAGGGTCGCGGTAGAAGATGTCCTGAGTGCCGTTCCCGTGGTGGACATCCCAATCCACGATCAGAACGCGCGAGACCAGGCGGGATTCCTGCGCGTGACGAGCCGCGACCGCAACCGAGTTGAAGAGACAGAATCCCATCGCCCGGCTCGCCGTGGCGTGGTGTCCTGGCGGGCGGACCATGCAGAAAGCGTTGGCGTACCGTCCTCCCGTGACGGCCTCTACCGCCTCGACGAGACAGCCTGCGGCGGCGGTCGCGGCCTCCAAGGACGCCCCCGAGACGACGGTATCGGGATCCAGGCTCACGAGGCGTCCCTCGGCGAGAGCGGTGTCGGCCGCGCTCCTCACGTACCGCACGTGCTCCGGCGTGTGGGCGAGCTCCAGGCGGGCATCCTCGACCGGTGAGCCGAGCACCGGCTCGGCGAGGGGTGAGAGCGAGGGCAGCGCCTTCTCGAGCTCGCTCGTCACCGCACGCAGTCGGCCCTGATGCTCCGGATGGCGCCAGCCGGTGTCGTGTCGGGCGCAAGCTGGATGGTTGTATATCGCGGTCTTCGTCAACTCGTCCCTCTGTCCTCGGCCCCTCTCGGCTCGATCGGTCGCCCGAGCCACGCGCGAGCCGCAGACCAACTTAATCCGCTTCAGAGACGCCAGCGACAGCACCCCAAAGCTCGGCCCGGGTCTTGTTGCCGGGTCGCTCGTTCGACACCTACCTTGCCGCCGTCGCCCTGAAAGAGACCGACCCGGATGCGAGCCTCGATGATCCGAACACCCAAACGGCCCACGGCCCAAGTCCTCCGCCTGGCTTTCCCCATCCTCGCCCTCCTCATGGCGAGCGCGGCTTGCGAGGTACAGTGGGGCGGCGGACGATTGGCACTCGAGGATCCCTCGCCGCCCGAGCCCGAACCGGCGGCCGAGGAGGGAGAGCCGGCCCCGGCCCCCCTGCCGGCAACGCCGCTTCTCTATCTGGTTCGCCTGGGTGACGCTGGTCAGGGGCACCTGGCAGCGATCGCACGGATAGCCGGAGACAGCCTGGCACCGCTGGAGTTCCCCACACCGATGCCGGGAGAGTTCAGGGAGCGGTTCGAGCAGGCGTTCTTGCCGACCGGAAGGGAGTTGGCGCTGGTCGTCGGTGGGAAGCGAATCGGTAGCGTCGTCGTCGGAGAGCCGGCGTCCGACAGGGCGAACTGCCTTTCCGTCGCCGGCGTCCAGGCCATCCTTCCGCCCGGGGTCTCCGTCCCCGAGATCGGCTTCGCCGTGCCGCTCGAGCTGTCTCCCGTACGTATCGGCCGGGCGACCGATCGGGGTCCGTCCAACCGCATGGTCACCTTCGGACCCGTGTTGGCCGAGCAGCTACTGCGGGCGGAGGGCGTGGCTCGACCTTTCCTGGCCCAGCGGATGGCACTAGAGGCGGTGGCCGGCCCGGACACGCTGCTGGAGATGGCGGCTACCTACGTGATCAACGACAGCCTCGCGCCTGGACCGCCCCGGGGTGACGCCGCGTCACTCTTCTTTCTGGCGCGTCGCGAGCCGACACGTGGCTATCTGCCGGTGTGGCGTGAGGTGCGCACATACGGCACGGCCGAGCAAAAGGAGGCGTTCGCCTACCTTGAGTGGCTCGAGCTGAACGGCTCACGCTTCGATTTCGTCAACGTGATCCGCGGATCGAACGAGGGGCTCTCCGCGAGCCGCGCTCCGGAAGATTGGCGAAGCCGTTTGAGTCTGACCGAGAGGCGTTTCGTGTGGATGGAGCCACCCGAGTGTCCGACACTCGAGTTGCTGAGCGAAGCGATCTCTGGCTGACGGTTGGCCGAGCGATGGCGGGCTGAATCAGGCCGCAAAGCTCCTTAGGGCCTGACCTGCCGACCCGCTCCGGAGCTCTCTGAGAGCGCGATCCCGCAGTTGCCGCACACGCTCCCTGGTCACTCCGAGCAGCTGACCGATCTGTTCGAGAGTGTGCTCTTCCTCTCCCTGAAGCCCGTAGTAGAGACGAACGACGCGCGCATCCCGAGGCTTGAGCTCTTGGAGCGCCCTGGCGATCTGCTCCCTCAGCAGCTTGTTCTCCAGCGAGTCCTCGGTGCTCGACTCGTCGACGAGAAACCGATCCACGAGTTGATTGTCGTCACCGGTGCCCACCGGAGCATCCAGCCTCACCTCGGCGATGTTCAGCGCCTGGAGCATCTCGACCGTGGCGGTGTCGAGCTCCGCGATCTCGGCGATCTCCTCAGAGCTAGGCTCCCGGCTGAGACTCTGCTTGAGGTCCTCCCGAACCCGGATGACGCGGGCCAGCTCCGTGGCTCGGTTGAGCGGCAGGCGCACTGCACGGCTTTGTTTCGCCAGGGCGGCCAGGATAGCCTGGCGGATCCACCAGACCGCGTAGCTGATGAACTTCACGCCCTGGTCAGGATCGAACTTCCGGGCTGCTGTCACCAGACCGACGTTGCCCTCCTGGATCAGGTCCGAGAAGGGCATTCCTCGATTCTGGTACTTCTTTGCGACGGACACGACGAAACGGAGGTTGGCTCGGACCAACTCATCGAGCGCCACGCCATCGCCGCTGCGCGCGAGGCGTGCGACTCGATCCTCGTCCTCGGCAGCTAAGAGAGGATAGCGGCTGAGCTCGTCCAGGTAGAGGTCGAGAGAGCTCGACAACTCGTCGGTCGGTATCTGACCGTTCGTACGTCGAGTCGCCATCTCACTCTCTCGGGGTCTTTCTCCGTGCGGATCATGCAGCCGGTGCGGCCGGCCCTTCAAATGAGGGTGCAAGGTAAACAGGCCCCCTACGCGGGTCTAGTAGCCTCGAGGCCGTTGGTCGCGCTTCGTGCGATCAATGTCGGCCCCGACGTCTCTCCTTTGCCGGAAGAACCTCCAGGCACGTGGTCCACCAGCCGGTCAGGATGGTCTCCACGAATTCGCGCGGCAGGTTCTCATCCTGCATTTCGCGCGCCAACCTCTCATGGTCGTACCCCAGCGACACGATCTCGACATCCACACCAGGACGATCGCCGCTCGCCGATAGAAGCGCGTACCCGACCTCCGTCTGCCCGTCGTTGCCGGGACGGCCGAGAACTCCGACGTTCGCAAAAGCGCGCCCGCCCTGAAGCTCCCGTCGCCAATGCAGGCCCGTGTGCGTCACCAGGATGACGTCCGCTTCGTACTCGCGCGTCAACCAGTCGAGGAAGTCCGTCGAGGTCGTCGATTCCCAGAGGAACTCGTTGGTGTGACGAGGGCTGCCGTGGCACATGAGCACTCTCTTCCCTCCGAGGAAGATCCGTAGCTCGGGCGGGAACTCGCACATCCACGCCCGCCACCGATCGCTGGTGTTTCGCAGGGTGTACTCGTAGGAGATTCGAGCGAAGTGGTTGTCCCGCGGATCGGTGTACCCGCATTGGCAGTCGGCGAGACCGTGCCCGATCGCATGATCGTAGTTACCTCGCACCACCTTCACATCGGCTTCGCGAAGCAGGGGAAAGACACGATCCGGGTGAGGGCCGAAGCCCCCGAGGTCTCCGAGACAGTAGAGAGCCTGAGCGCCTCGAGCCCGAGCGTCCTCCAGAGCAGCCTCGAGGGCCAGATAGTTGCTGTAGATGCCGCCGAACACGGCGACGCGCTCAGGTCGCATCCCGGCCGATATCCCCGTAGTTGCTGCAGATCGCACCATAATGCCAGCAGGTGAAACAGGCCCGGTGACGAAGCTCGAAGGGTCGGAGCGAGCCCTCCAGCGTCGGGCCCATGAGCGAATCCGGGTGGTCAATCAGAATCGGACATACGTGCACCCCACGGCTCGTCACGATACGGCTGTTGGAGCAGAGGAGCTGCGCCCTGTCGTAGGACTCGAGCATCTCCTCCGTGACCCAGTGATGCCGGTCGTATCCCCCCGTGCGGAGAGCTTCCCGACCGATGCGGAGCGACGGCAGAATCTTCAGGCGGGGTCTCTCGCAGCCGACGTCGTGAAGGGCCCTGAAGAACCGCTCGCGTACCACCTCTTCGTCGGCGAAATCCCATACACGGGCCGCTGTCAGGATCGGCAAGAACCCGTGGTCCAGCAGCTTCCGGATTCCCTCCATCGCACGCCCGAACGTTCCCTCTCCGCGGATCGGGTCGTTGGTCGCCGAGGTCGGCCCGTCGATGCTCACCCTGAGCTCGAGCGAGTAGGCGCTAGCCGCCTCGGCCGCCGCAAGCCTGGTGAGCACCCGCTCGGTAAACAGGGTCCCATTGGTGAGCACGGTCACCGGCCCGCACCGGAGGATCGCCTCCAGCATCTCGGGCAGATCCGCGTGCATGAAGGGCTCTCCTCCGGTGACGTAGTACTCTTTGACACCGTGCCGACGAGCGACCTCGAGCCAGCCGAGAACGGACTCGAGCGAGAGAAAGCCCAGGGTGTCGTTGTCGGGGGCGCAGCTGATGAAGCAGTGGGCGCACCGGAGATTGCAGACGGTCCCCGCCACCTGGAGCCACAGCGCGTCGAGATGTTCGAGCGCGATCGCCGGTCCGGAGAGGGCGAGTCGTGAGGTGTCGGCGGCGAGCGCTGGCGAACTGGCGGAGTGCATGGACGGCTTCTATTCTCCTTCTTCCCGTCGGCGGACCCGCTGCAGAGCCGCCGGCGCGGCGCCCGGCTGGAGCCCGTCTTCAAGAAGCCTACCATCGGGAACATCGCCATGCCACTTAGCCTTCGGCACGCCGCCGCGACAGATATCGGCCGCGTGCGTCAAGGCAATGAGGATAGCTTCTACGCCGACGACGAGGCCCTCGTCTTCATCGTCGCCGATGGGATGGGTGGGCACGCGGCGGGCGAGGTGGCTGCCGATATCGCGGCGAGCAGAGTCGGCGAAGTCCTGTCGGGAGCGGTGGGTACCCAGCCGGCGGCGGAGCTCCCCCAAACGCTCGAAGCGGCCATCGCCGAAGCGAACCGACGCATCCTCTCCTGCGCTCAGGAAGATCCCGCCTGCTACGGCATGGGCACGACCATCACCGCGCTGTGCGTCTCGGGCGCCTCCTTCCTCATCGGCCACGTGGGAGACAGCCGGGCCTACCGGCTCCGCGGCGGGAGCCTCGAGCGGATCACGCGAGATCATACCCTCGTCCAGCAGGAGGTGGATCGCGGCACACTCACTGATGAACAAGCTCGGGTCCATCCGAGATCCAACGTGCTGACCCGGGCTCTGGGGATTCCCGGTGGGTTCGCGATGGATCTATACGAGGGCACCCTCGAGGCCGGCGACCGCGTCCTCCTGGCGACGGACGGACTGAGCACGATGCTCCCGGATGCCGAAATCGAACGAATCCTCGCCGCGACGCTGGACGTGGAGGCGACGGCCGGGCAGCTGGTGGAGCGGGCAAACGCCGCCGGTGGGCTGGACAACACGACGGTGATCGTGATAGACGCTCGAGCGACCTAGGCCGGGTAGAGCGCCGCCCCTCCCCGCAGCCTGGCCGATACCTCTTCGGCTCCTGCCTCAAGAAGCTCCAGAAGCGGTCTCGGATCGGGCGCCAGCCGCTCTCCGAGCACGAAGACGCGGAAGACTCTCGCGGCATGATGGAGCGATCGGCTCAGCCGCGGCAGGTCGATCAGGCCTTCGGCACCCTCCTCGGTGAGCCTCTGCACGTCACCGGTCCGTCGAATCAGCAGGATGTCCAGCTGAAGCATGTCCGGATAGCTCGGGTAGTCGACGAACACGCTGCCCGCCGGGACCGACCACTCCGTCGCCAACCGATCTTCCAGCCCGCGGACCAGATCCGATCTCTCCTGAAGCCAGGAGCCGATTCCCGCCGGCACGGCGTCGCCGAACAGCTCGACCGCCCGCTTCGGCAGGCGACGGTTCTCCAGACAGTCTATAAGCCTGCCGACCACGGCGGCCCCGCCGTCCCCGGGGACATCCGCCGCTCGCCGCGCGAGCAGGCCCAGCAGCTCCTCATCGGTTCTTCCGGGAAGCTCTTCGGGCTCGACGAGTCCAGCCGAGCCCGCACGCTCCACCACCGACCTGAAGACGACCGAGGCGGCCCGGACGGCGTGGTGCCAATAGACGTTCCGAAACATCTGGTACTTGGAGAAGAGCAGAGATTCCAGGGCGCTCAGCCCTTTTTCCGAGACCGCGACCTCCAGCTCGGACTCGCTCCCCTGACTGGCCAACGTGAGCGCCTCCAACAGTCGGTCTACATCCACCGTCCCGTAGGGAACGCCGCAGAAGAAGCTGTCTCGCTGCAGGTAATCGACCTTGTCCAGGTCCAGGGATCCTGCGATGAGTCCCTGAAGCGGGTGTGGAGAGGTACCCTGGATCAGGTCGGCGATGATCTCGGGCCCATCCGGATCCACGCCCCGAAGAGGGCTTCGAATCGGATCCGCGTCGAGAAAGAGGGAGGCCATCTGCTCGTGATGGCCGGGAATGGTGCCGGGACCGACTTCTTCCATCGCGTGCGAAAAGGCGTAATGACCGACGTCATG
This sequence comes from Gemmatimonadota bacterium, assembly GCA_039587445.1. Taxonomy (GTDB): domain Bacteria; phylum Gemmatimonadota; class Gemmatimonadetes; order Palauibacterales; family Palauibacteraceae. Next base: position 25,381 of record JBDHIM010000022.1, on the reverse strand, counting down.
CAGCAGGGCGGCGAGCGGGATGAGAGGCAGGCGCTGGCGATCACTCTCGGAGAGCACGTCAAGAGAGCCGCTCCAGGCAAGGCTCGCGAGGGCCCGGCGCGTCAGCCCGTAGACGCCGATCGCATGATTGAAACGGGTGTGGACGGCGCCAGGGTAGACGAGGTGCGCGAACCCGAGCTGCTTGACCCTGCGCAGGCGCTGAAACTGAGGCGTGTCGATGACCGCCGCCGCGGCTGCATCCAGCCGAACGTTGTTCCAGACCGGATCCCGTACTACTCGGCCCGACGGCTTGCCCATTGGCTACCTCCCCGTAGCAGCGGAGAAGATGCCCGGCAGATGCGGCGGCGGCAATCGGGCCTGCTTGACACGTTCGGCGAAGCCCCTGACTTTGACCCGACCCGATCCCTCAACGGCCTATTTCGGCCCCGATCCTGGAGGTACCGTGGAGATCAAGCCGGGCCGCATGGTCCATCTCGGCTACGGGAAGTTCTGGCGTTCCGACGAGATCGTCGGCCTGCTCCCGATCGAGGACGGGCGAGGCCCCGGCCGCCGTACCGAGGTCTACGCCGCCACGGTCGCTGAGCCCATCGTCGCGTCTCGCTCCGAGCAGACGATCCTCCAGGACATGGCGACCCTGCCGGACGACGTCGCCCGGGCGGGATCTTCTCGACGCGATACAGGAGTTCAACCCCGTCCTCAGGCGAATGCTGAAGAGCGAGGAGAGCTTCGACGTCGACTACTGGATCCGGCGACTCAAGGGACTCGCCGAGACGCCGGAAGAAGACGACCAAGAGGAGCTCTTCTAGCAGACGGCGCGCGCTCGCCGGCTCGTTCGGCACCGGAACGCACCGCTCGCCCGGCAGTATTCTCCTCCACATGTCCGTGCAGACCCGAGACGCCCCGCCTTCCCTGACCGTGGGCTCCATGGCTCCCGCATCAGTTCGGCTTGCGGCCCTATCCATGCTGCTCGGGAGCACATCCATCCTGGCGGCGCAGGACGTGACCGAGGCCACTCCGGAGTGGAACGACGACCGCTCGATGGAGATCGTCGAGGCGGCCATGCGCACGCGGCATCACACTTTTGCCGACAGCTCCCTCAGGAACTTCGAGGTCGACTCGGAGGGACATGTCTACCTGCTCACGGATATCGAGGGGCAGGAGCGCCTAGTGCGGGCGGACCAGATCGCGCTTCGCATCATCTGGGAGGCACCCAACAACATCTCTCAGACGATCGTGGGCAGGCGCTTCGATCAGAGGCTGCCCTCTCGGATCCGATACCATGTGGACCACCTCGCCATCACGGTCGACAACTTCGGCAACTCCATCCGAGTGGGAGAGGGAGACGAAGTGGCTGGCGTGAGGCACCCGATCTGGCGCGGCGCCGAGCGTCATTACGAGTACCGGCTCGTCGACTCCACGGAGGTCCGCTTCTCGGGGGGACGCGCGCGCGTCTACGAAGTCGAGGTACGCCCCCTTCGCTTCGATCGGCCCGGTTTGATCGGAACGCTCTACATCGACCGGGACACCTGGGCGATCGCTCGCATGTCCTTCACCTTCACCCCGATTTCGTACCGGGATTCCCGGCTCACGGGGCTGGACGTGGACATCGAGAACGCGCTCTGGGACGGCCGGTACTGGTTGCCCGTGCGCCAGGTGGTCGAGGTCCGGAGATCCTCTCTTTGGCTCAGCTTTCCGATCAGCGCCACCATCCGCACCGAGCACCGGATCGGACCCTACCGGATCAACGTGGAGCGCGCCGAGCAGATCCCGCCGGGCGAGAAGATCGCCGCCGAGTCGCCAGAGCGTCTGAAGGCCTTCGACGATTGGACCATGGACATCCTCGACGGGCCGGTCGAACGGGCCGACACGGCGGCCATCGACATGGAGAGGATCCGCACGAAGGCGAAGGAGATCGCGGGGCGTCGCGTCGTCCCCACCGGACGTTTCAGGGTATGGCTGCAGGGCATCTCCAGCTTCATCCGCAGCCGACGGGCGGAAGGTTTCCTGCTCGGTGCGGGTGGCGAGTACTCCCTGCCGACCGGGAGCGCCCGTGCCTGGTTCGGTTACCCGTTCGGCCATCAGCTGCCCGAGCTGACGGTAGAGCTGGATTTCGACCTGGGACCGAGCCAGCTCCGGCTCGAAGGCTATCGGCAGCGGCTCACCGACATCGGACCGATCCAGGCCGCTTCCGGCGTCACGTCGACCGCCTCGCTGGCAATCAATGGCGAGGATTTCACCGACCCCTACTTCCGTGACGGAGCGCGGGCGACGTTCTTCTTTCCCTGGCTCGGCAGCAGGAGCTCCATCTCGGCCGGATGGGAGCGGCAGGAAAGCGCCCTTCTCTCCACCGGCGTCGATGACGCGCGGCCGATCAGGCCGATCCGGGATGGAGACATGTGGAGCACGACGGCTTCGCTCCGTCCCCAACTGCCCGGCGTTCTCGGAGCGCGGGTCACGGGTCGCCTGGACGCCGAGGGCGGAATTCTGGATGGCGACGGCTATGCCCGCTGGCTGTTCGGCGTGGAGCTCGACGGCCGGCGCCTGGGCTCACCCTGGGGCTGGGAGGCGGAGATCGGGGGAGCTCTCGCCGCGGGTACTCTCCCGCCACAACGGCTGGTGCTTCTCGGAGGGCGGCGTACGGTACCCGGTTACACCTTTCGCGGGTGGGGCGGCGATCAGGCCTTCCTCGTGCGGCTCCTGGGCTCCCGGCGGGTCATCGGACGGTGGCTCAACGTGCGGGCTTTCGCCACCGCGGGCGCGGTGGGCACCACCTCTGTCTCCGCGGAAGCCGCCGAGCTCTTCGGGGCCTCGGCCAGCGGCGGCCTGCGGCCCTCGCTCGGCGCCGGCATCGGGGTGGTGAACGACTTCCTGCGCGTGGATGTGGCTCGAGGCCTCGACGACGGCGTGTGGGAGTGGATGGTTTCCTTCAACAAGGATCTCTGGCCGATGCTGTGAGCCTGGCTCCGCTGTCTCTCCTAGCGGAGCACCTTCAGATCCAGATAGGTGGCGTGGGCGGGCGAGTGGTACACCCGCTGGGTCGCCTCGATGAAGTCCTCCTCCGTCGCGTCGAAGATGTTGGGCACGTAGCTCTGCGGGTTGCGGTCGATGAGGGGAAACCAGGTGCTCTGGATCTGCACCATGACCCGGTGGCCCTTCTTGAAGGTGTGGAACACGTCCTGCAGCGGCAGTCGCACCGTCGTCGGCTCGCCGGGCACGAACGGATCGGGGTGCTCGTAGCTGTTCCGGAATCTCCCGCGGATCACCTCGCTCCGCACCATCATCTCGTAGCCGCTGAGCTCCACGCCGTCCGGCGTGTGCTCGTGGTTTGGCTCGTCATCGGGGTAGACGTCGATGAGCTTGACGATCCAGTCGGAGGCGGTCCCGGTGGTCGAGACCTCGAGGTGCGCCATGATGTCGCCGGCCAGCGTCAAGTCCTCATCCAGAACATCCGTTTGGAACTCGATTACGTCGGGCCGGCGGCTCGCGAACCGCTGGTCCTCGTTCATGTAGCGGCGGGGCGTGAAGACGACGCGGATGGCATCGGTGTACGGAACGGGCTCGTTCGGGTCGCTGACGTACTCCGTGTACCCGGGCTCGGATGCGGCAGGCGGCGAAGCGGACAGGTCGCCTCCGCCGCGCAGGTACATCCGCTCCGGGCGGGCGACCGCGGGCGGCCACGCGTCGAACTCCTTCCACTCGTTCCGGCCCGTGTCGAAGACCAGCGCCTCGAACGCCGGGGGCTCTCCCTCGCCTTTCAGGAAGTGGCGGAAGAAGGGCGCCTCCACCTCCCGCTGGTACCAGCCGGAGATATCCTCGCCGAAGTAGAAGTCGCCGACCATGTGCGGCGCGCGGGCACGTGACCAGCCGCCGTGGGTCCACGGACCCATGACGAGGACGTTGAAGGCGTCCGGGTTCTCTCGCTCGAGGGTGCGGTAGATGTTGAGCGGGCCGTACAGGTCCTCGGCGTCGTACCAGCCGCCCACCGTCATCACGGCGTGATCCACGCCTTCGAGGTGGGGGAGGATGTTTCGCCGCTGCCAGAATTCGTCGTAGTTCGGGTGCTCCACGATCTGGCGCCAGAAGAAGTTGTCCTCACCGTACGAGTCGGAGAGCCGGTCGAACCCCATGTAGAACTTGTAGCCGTCGCGCGTGGGAGGCCGCTGCATCGGGAACCAGCGATCCGTCGTCGGCTCGGTCTTCTGGTAGCCGAAGACCGGCGTGATCAGCCAGTAGCTCAGCAAGTAGGCGCCGTGGTGGTGGAAGTCGTCGAAGAAGAAATCGGCGATCGGCGCCTGCGGGGAGGAGGCGACCAGGGCGGGATGCGCCTCGGGAAGCGCTGCGGCTGCGTAGAAGCCGGGGTAGGAGATCCCCCACATCCCGACCTTGCCGTTGTTCCCCGGCACGTTGGCGAGCATCCAGTCGACCGTGTCGTAGGTGTCGGAGCTCTCGTCGATCGTCGAATCCCCCGCCACGTGAGGCCGCATGTTGTCGTACTGCCCTTCCGACATGTAGCGACCGCGCACGTCCTGGCAGGCGAAGATGTAGCCCTCTTCCTCCATGACCGACGACGGACCTAGTCGCCTCGGAAAGCCGTCCGGTCCGTAGGGCCCGCAGCTATACGGGGTCCGCCTCAACAGGATCGGGTAGTCGCGCGTCGTGTCGCGCGGCAGGTAGACAGCCGTGTACAGCTCGACTCCATCCCGGACCTCGATCCGGTACTCCCGCTTCTCGTACGACCCGGAGTGGTCGACCGACTCGAGATCGGAGGAGGGTCCATCCTGGACGGCAGGCTCGGCGCTGCAGCCAGTGCCGAAGACGACGCAGAGGATTCCGAGCCACCCGGGTACCACCGACACTGCCTTCTTCATCTCTATCTCTTTCGCACCCCGGATCAGAACCTGTCGACTCGCATCGCGTCGATGTCGATCGACGGCGTGCCGTCGAGGATCCACTCCGCGACGAGCTTGCCGGTGACCGGACCGAGCGTCAGCCCCAACATCGCGTGGCCTGTCGCGAGGTAGAGTCCCTCGGGAGCGGACAGCGGCCCGACGATCGGCAGACCGTCGGGGGTGCAGGGCCGCAGGCCACACCACTCAGAGGTGGACTCGACATCTCCGACGCCCTCGAGGAAGCTGTCTGCCGCCTTCGTCAGCTGCGCTATTCGAGCCCCACGAATCTCGTGGTTGACTCCGGAGAACTCCATGGTGCCGGCGAAACGTACAAACCCGTCCATCGGGGCGCAGAGCACGTAGTACTCGCGCAGAATACAGGCGATGTTCAGCGGTGGCGCGCCCCCGGTTGCCGGATCGCGGTCGCGATGGTAGCCCTTGCCGGCCTGGACCGGTACCCGGCAACCGAACGTCGTCGCCAGGTCCAGGCTGTATGCACCCGTCGCCAGGACGACGCGGTCGCCCTCCCGGATCTCCCCATCCCGCGTCCGCACACCAGTCACCCGACCGTCCCGGGTCAGAACCTCTACGGCCTCGGAGCCCGTGACGACCGCTCCGCCGTAACCCCGGATCCGCGCGGCCAGCTCCTGCACGAAGCGGAGCGGATTGCACGTCGCCGCCTCCGGATAGAAGGCCCCTCCGAGGAGACCCCTCTTGAGGGCCGGCTCACGCTCGCGGAGTGCTTCCGGGGGAAGGAACTCGGTCCGAAAACCCGCCGCGCGCGCCATCGCCGCCTCCGCCTCCACCTCTTCCCGCCCGTGCTCCGTTCGGAAGACCTCGTAGTACCCGTCCGGCCGGTAGTCGCAGTCGAGTTCCTCTTCCTCCACCAGGCGGTCGAAGAGCGGCCGGGTGGCGTGACCGAGGGGCTCCAGAACGCGCATGTTCGCCTCTAGCCGCCCCTGCGTGGAGTTGGAGCGGAAATCCCTCAGCCACTTCACCAGGGCCGGATCCCACCTAGCCGGGATGTAGAGCGGGCTCACAGGGTCCAGGAGCCACCGGACGGCCTTCCTGAGGGCCACCGGACGGTTCATGGGCGGATGGCCAGGCGAGATCGTGCCGGCATTGCCGAAGGACGCGCCGCTGCCGATCTCGTCCTTCTCCAGCACGGTCACGGGCGATCCGCGCTTGGCGAGGAAATAGGCGCAACACACGCCGATCACGCCCCCGCCGACGACGATCGTGCGCTTCACGCGCTCACGCCCCCTTGCACGAGTACCAACTGTCACCGATGCCGATATCGACCTTGAGAGGGACGTCCAGATCGGCCGCGCCTTCCATCTCCTCCCTCACGACCTGCGAGATTTCATCCGTGAGGTCCACGCGAACCTCGAAGAGCAGCTCGTCGTGCACCTGGAGGAGCATGCGCGCCGCACCCTCGTGCTCGGTGGTCAAGCGCTGATGAAGGCGGACCATCGCCATCTTGATGAGGTCGGCCGCCGTGCCCTGGATCGGCGAGTTCGTCGCGGTGCGCTCCCCGTACCCCCGCACGCCGGGGTTCTTCGCGCGGACCTCCGGAATGTACCGCCGCCGGCCGTTCAGCGTCTCCACGTAGCCCTGCGTGCGGGCGCGCTCCTTCATCTCCTCGAGGTAGTCGCGCACACCGCTGAAGCGCTCGAAGTAGGCATCGATGAACTCGCGTGCCTCCGTGCGACCTATTCCGAGCTGAGCGGCTAGCGCGACCGGTCCCTGTCCATAAATCGTGGCGAAGTTGATCGTCTTCGCCCGTCCTCTCATCTCAGGCGTCACCGCCGCGGAATCCACTCCGAAGATCAGGGCCGCCGTCTCGCGGTGAATGTCCCGATCCTCGTTGAAAGCTCGCACGAACGCGGGGTCGGCCGAGAGATGGGCCATGACCCGAAGCTCGATCTGCGAGTAGTCCGCACCAACGAAGAGCCAACCGTCCTCCGGCACGAATCCCTTTCGGATCTCTCGACCGAGCGTGCTCCGGATCGGGATGTTCTGCAGGTTCGGATCGTAGGAGGCGAGGCGACCGGTCGTCGCGACCACCTGGCTGAAGTTGGTGTGGATTCGCCCGGTCTCGGAATCGACCAGTTGAGGCAGCTTGGAGACGTAGGTGCCATCCAGCTTGTCCAGCTCCCGATGCTCGACGATCAACCGGGGGATCTCGTGACCCTGCTCGGCCAGCGTCATGAGGACGCTCTCGTCGGTGGAGGGACCCGTCTTCGTGCGCTTCAGGACCGGCAGCTCCAGCTTGTCGAACAGGAACTCCCGGAGCTGCGGGACCGATCGGAGGTTCACCTCCTCGCCCGCGATCTTGAAGATCTCCTCCCGGATGAGGGCGATGTCCCGACGCAGCTTGGTGGAGAGCTCGTGGAAGAACGGCGGGTCGATGAGAATCCCCGCCCTCTCCATCGCCGCGAGAACGGGAATCAGGGGAATCTCGATCGTCTCGCAGAGATCGAGCATCTCGTGCAGGCGGAGGTCCTCTTCCAGGACGTCCGCAAGTCGAAGCGCGTAGTCCGCCTCCTCTGCCGCCGCCGGTCCGAGCTCCTCGATCGGCGACTCGGCGAGCTCCGCCCCGGCCCGCCGGCCTCCAGAGGTCAGCGTGTGGCCGAACCGCTCCATGACAAGCAGGTCCAAGTCGTGTTGGCGCTTGCCCGGATCCAGGCAGTAGGAAGCGAGCGAGGTGTCCAGGGCCAGCCCAGCGGGCGGTGATCCCGCTCGCTCCAGGACGTGGAGGGCGTACTTGAGGTCGTGCCCGATCTTGGGGAGATCCGGATCCGCCAGCAGCTCACGGAGCGCTCGAAGGCCCGGATCGTCGGAGGTGCCGAGTGAAGGAAGGTTCGCCGGCATCTCCTCCGGGTCGTCGAACCTCAGCACGGGGTTTCCGCTCTCGTCCCTGGCGATCGTCGGAGGGACGTGCCCAAAAGGCAGGTACCAGGCACGACCGGGGCGAGCCGCGACTGCCAGACCGACGAGCTCGGACCGCATCGAATCGACCGACGAACCGACGACGGCGATCGAGATTCGGCCGGCCTCGCGCGCCGCCTCCACGACCTCGCCCACCTCGCCGGAATCCTGGATCACGCGGTGATCGGATTCGGGCGCGGCTTCCTCATCGGCAGAGGCCAGCTCGCGCGCCAGCGAGTGGAACTCCAGCGCGAGGAAGAGCCGACGGAGGCGCTCCCGGTCAGGCGGTTGCCGCGCCAGCGGGCCGAGCTCGAGCTCGATCGGCACATCGGTCCTGATCGTCACGAGGTCTCGGGACAGCCTCGCCTGATCGGCGTGCCCGAGGAGGGCGTTCCTCGCCCGCTTCGGGGTGACCTCCTCGACCCGCTCGATGATGTCGTCCAGCGAGTCGAATTGGGCCAGGAGCGCCGTGGCCGTCTTCTTTCCGACGCCCGGGACTCCGGGAACGTTGTCCGAGCTGTCTCCCAGCAGCGCCAGATAGTCGGTGACCTGGCGAGGCGAAACCCCGAGGCGGTCGGCGGCGTTCTCCGGCGTCACCCACTCCTCGTCCACGGCGGCCGGTCCGCGCCGGCCCGGGTTGAGCAAGTGGGTGTCGTCGCCGATCAGCTGGTAGAAGTCCTTGTCTCCCGACACGATCACCGTGCGCAGGCTCTCTGCTCCGGCCTGCGCGGCGAGCGTGCCGATCACGTCATCCGCCTCCCATCCGGGAACCTCGAGAACGGGAATGTGGAACGCCTCGACGAGACTCCGGCAGCGTGGGATCGACGCCTCGAGCTCGTCGGGCATCTTCGCTCTCGTCGCCTTGTACTCCGGGTGCACCTCCGTGCGGAAGGAGTCGCCGGCGTCGAACACGACGCCGATATAGTCCGGCTCGTGGTCCTCGAGGAGCCGCATCAGGAAACGGGCAAGACCGTACGGCGCAGAGGTATTCTCGCCGCTCGACGTCGTGAGCGGCCGGCTGATCATGGCATAGAACGCCCGGTAGATCAGGGCGTAACCGTCGATCAGGAAGAGGGTGGGGCGATCGGCTGACCGGGTCGGCTCGCTCACCTTCGGCTCGCTGCGAGGGTGGAGGGAGGAGGCGCTCGGGGGACCGACAACGGAGGGACGCCGGTGCCCAGGCCGCGCGACCTTCGGAACTTCGGCGGCTTCTCCAACGGCGGCGCCCCGGCGTGGGCCTGACCCAAGCCGGGGCGCTTACATCATCTAAACGGGCGGAGGTTCGTCACCCGTCGCGTGCCGCTACGCGCGAGTTACGTTCAAAGCATGGAGGCCCTTGTCACCCTGCTCCAGTTCGAACTCCACGTCCATACCCTCGGCCAGCGTCTTGTACCCGTCCATTTGAATCGCGCTGTAGTGGACGAACACATCCTCGCCGCCCTCGGGCAGCTCAATGAAGCCATACCCTTTGGCGTCATTGAACCACTTCACCTTACCTGTTGCCATCTGACTGGGTCCTCCTGCTGTGCGGTGGGAAACTTCCGGGGCCACTGCGCCCTTCGGCGCCTATGCTACCGCCCCGGTTCGACCCCGTCAACATGTGCTCCGTCGAGACCATACAGACGGGTGTAGATGAGTGCGCTTGCCGTCACCTCCTTGGTGTAGATACGTGTCTCGCGGAAGGGAATCCGCTCTACGAAGAGCTCCGGATCCACCTCCCGCTCCGGGAAATCGCGCCATCTCAGATAGCGGTGCGGCCCTGCATTGTAGGAGATGAGTGCCGCCGCCAGGTATCCGTCGAATCGGCCGAGCATGCGCGCCAGGTATGTGGTGCCCAGCCGCAGGTTGGCCTCCGGCACCTCGAGCTGCGGGAGCATGAAGTCGTCGAGGCCGGCTTCCCGCCACATCTCGAGAGCGGTGCGCGGGAGGAGCTGCATCAACCCGACGGCGCCCGCCGAGGAGACGACGTCCGCTTCGAACAGGGACTCGCGCCGGATCAGTCCGGCCACGAGCGCCACGTCCAGCCCGCGTTGGCGAGACAGCTCTTCGATCGCCTCCCGGTACGGGAGGGGATAGACCGCGCGCAACGTCGACTCGCTCCAGAGTCTCCCCTCGCTTCCATGAGCGGCGAGGCCGAGGCGGATTCCACGCCGAGTCCATCCCCGCTCGTTGAGCGCCAGGGCGAGCGGCAGTCGCTGAGCCCCTGTCAGCCGGCTCTCGCGCAGGCCGGAATCCAGCTCTCGCTCCGCGCGATCGATCCAACCCAGGCCACGGAGCAGCTCCATGCGCTCGAGCAGCTGGTGCCATTCCGGGTCGAGCTCGCCAGGCGGAGGCCCGTTCCTCCGAACCACCGTCTCGTACGGATCCACGTCGATCCGGCGGCCGGCGAGCTGGCCGTAGTAGCTGAGCGGGGAACGGTCGACGGCCTCACGGTAAAGAGTCCGGGCGGCACCGGTGTCCCCGTTCGCTTCCAGCGAGCGCGCGGTCCAGTAGATCATCGCATGGACCCAGCTACCCCGGGGGTAGCGGCGGCGGTAGAGGTCGAAGCTCGCCCGTGCCTCTTCGTAATCGCCCTCGAGAAACGAGAGCATGCCCAGGCGTATTAGGGCGCGGGCCGCCCAGCTCGATCGGGCGAAGCGCGAGATGGCTCTCTCGTAGGTGGCCCGGGCGTCATCGACTCTCCCATCGTCTTGCAGATGGTCCGCAAGGAGATACGCGGCGAAAGCCGACTCATTCCCCTGTCCGGCTTCGAGCGAACGACTGAAAGCATCCTCTGCCGCTTCGCGTGCGCCCAGCCGCGAGAAGGCACGTCCGGCCAACAGCCAAAGGGCTCCCAGGTCCACGTCGGAGGTTCCGGTCGGCACGCCCTCCATCCAGGGAGCCAGCGTCCACACGACGCCCTGGTTGTCGCGAGCCGCGAACTGGGCCTCGGCGAGTCGCATTCTAATCTCGGCGGATTCTGAGGAAGGTGCTTCCTCCAGGGCGACGCGCAGGTGTGCGACGGCGAGCTGAGCCCGGCCGGCATCGAGCTCCGCCTTCGCGACGGCGCGGCGAGTCTCCCACCCGGGGGAGAGTGCGAGGAGAAGCTCGCCCGCCTCCGGTCCGGTTGCGGGCCCGAACGCGCCCTCGAGCGACCGAATCGCGCTGGCGCTGTCGCCCGACTCGAGGAGCACCGGAACGATCCAGCGTGCCGAGAGGGTGGCTCTGGCCCGGCGGGAAAGCTGTGCAGTGAGTCTCAGTCCTTCCGCTCCATCGCCGGAGCGGAAGGCGGCGAGCGCCAACTCCACCCGCACCGAGTCGTTGGCCACTCCACGATCCCGCTCCAGCTCCGCTGCCAAGCTCCGGGCTCGATCCAGCTCGCCGGCCCGCGCGAGCTCCTGCAGCGCCGAGAGACGGAACCAGCGGGCGATCTCGGGCCGCTCCTTGGCGGCATCTTCGTATTGCGATGCGGCCGCGACGTGTTGCTCGAGTCGGGACAGCAGGGAAGCGTATTCGGCGCGGAATTCGACCGGGATCCCGCTCCCGGCTACGTCCCCGGAGTCCGGGAGCAGGTTCAGATAGTCGCGATAGGCACCCAGTGCCGCACTCAGGCTGTCGAGGCCGGCGTACGCCCGACCGACCTCCAGGAGCCCATGCCCCGCGTCCACATCTCCAAGCCAGGGTTGGCCGACCAGCAGCCGAAGGACCGAGGGCCAAGCTCGGCCCTCGGCGTACGCCCGAGCGGCAAACAGTACCCTTCCGGGATCGGCCGCCTCATCGCGCGACTGCGACAGGTGTCGCGAGAGAAGATCGCCGGCCGTCAGGGGAAGCGAGGCGTCGATGAGAAGCCTCGCCGTCTCCACGACGTCGATGGAGTCGGGGTCAGCGAAGGGGGGAGAGCCGTCGGCTCCGGGTGAAGCCTGAAGGAGTGCCACGAACAGCAGAAACTTCATGCCAGCCTGCACCCTCCGTCCACAAAAGTCAGCCAGCGGAAAAGAACTGATCCACCAGGTGACCCGCGGCGGGACGGCGCGGGCTTGGGTCTACAACGCCCCTAGCCTACAAAACAATCGGCGGCCGGTCAAAAAACCGGCCGCCGGCTGGTGGCCTACGCGACTCGGGGCTTCGAGCCTAAGGCGTGTCGTAGGTGATCCTCCCGAGGATCACCCGGCCGAGGGATGGGGTGCCCGGGAAGGACTTATAGCTCTTGTCGAGCATGTTCGTGACGTCCACCTGCACGGACATGCCTCGCAGCGTCGGGATGCTGTAGCCGAAGGACAGATCCATCGTGGCGTAGCCGTCGACGGGCCCGAAGTACGCGCCCGAGTTCGCGAAGAAGCCGTCGATGTAGCGGACGCCCACGTTCCCGAAGAAGCCCGTGCCCCAGCCCCGGTAGCCTATGACGCCCGACGTCTTGAACTTCGGCGCGTTGAGCGAGACACAGGTCGGAAAGAGGGGATTGTCGGCGCACACTCCGTCGCCGCCGGGCCCTGAATTGAAGTTGTCCTTGTTGACCCAGTTCATCCTCATGCCGAAGAACCATTGCGGCGAGAACTGCCACTCGGCGGAAAAGTCGAGCCCGACCACGTCGAAATCCCCGAAGTTCTGGTAGGTGAAGAGAAGAGGGCTTTCCTGGATCGTCACCTCTTGGGGCGTGATCACACCAAGCGGGATGCCGCCGAGCGTCTCTCCGATGACCGCTGCTTGCTCCGGCGGGATACCGAAGCCCGCCAGATAAGCGGCGACATCCGCTCCATTGAGCGCCGTGTTGGGGGTCACGATCCCCAGCGGGCCGATGAAGTCCTGGATCCGCGACCAGTAGAAGGCGAAGTCGAACAGGAATTGCTCCTCGACCAGCCCCTTGTATCCGAACTCGATCGTGTTGGTGATCTGATTGTCTATCGCCGGGATGTCGGTGATTCCATCGACGCCTCGGGGGTCGGGGATGAACTCGCGGGTCGCCGTGTTAAGCAAAGCCGTCACTATCCCTACCTGATCTTCGTTCGGTACGGGGAGGCTGCCAAGGAGCGCACCAAGCGCAGGGTCGACGGCGCCGGCGGCGGCGACCGCCAGCGCCCAAAGGTTCGGGGTCGTGGTCGGGATGAAGGCCGTGCTCGACTGCCCGATCAACGGCGCGAACGGCGACTTGAAGTCGGCCCGGCCGTCCGTCCGGCTAAACGTGAAGCCCTCGTCCGTCGTTCCCTGCGTGTTGATCGGATAGGCGATCCCGGGGACAATCGGCACCACCCTCGCGAAAAGGTCCAAGAACAGGTTGTTGGTGGTCGGCGACGAGAAGGCCCGGTTGTACGTGACCCTCAGGTTCTGCTCCGGCGTCGGCTTGAACATGAAAGCCGCGCGGGGTGACCACACGACGGGACTGACGACGTCGTTGTAATCGGCTCTTAGTGCCAGGACCAGGTCGAACTTCTGGCTGAGCGCCGTCTGCGATTGTACGAACCCTCCCACCTGCGAGATGTTGTCGTTGTCCTCGTTCACTCCATTGATCGTGCCTTCGGTTCTCGGCGTCGTCTGCAGGAAGTCCACCCCGTAGGTGAAGGTCTGCCTGGCGCCGAGAAAGCTGGTGTTCTGCAGCTGCGTGGCGAAGACGTTCGACTTGTCGACGATCGGCTCGCCCGATCTCAAGAGATAGGTGTCGCCCGCGTTGCTCCTGTTGAAGTAGACGTTGGCGAAGAACTCCTTCCAGTGAACGCGCGTCTGGAAGTAGTCGTAGGACCAGTTGTCCACCTGGCCGGCCCCGATGCCGGTCAGGTCGATGCTCGTGCCCGAGGTCGTGTGTCCGTAGGAGAAGATCACGCTCGTCTCGTCGCTCGGCCTCCAATCCGCCCTTACGTCGACGCTCCAGTTGTTCAGCGTCGAATCCCTGACGCCGACGCGAGCGAGATCCTCGGCGGTCACGGTCGGCGGGAAAGCCAGGCAGGCGACGCTGCTCGGATCGGCGAGACACGCCTGGGCGGCCTGTTGCAGCGCGAACTCGTCGGGATCGATGAAGATGAAGTCCGTGCCTCCCAGATACTGCCCGGAGACCTTGATTCCGAACTTGTCGCTCGTCTTGAAGGCGACGCGACCCTGCGTCTGGAATAACCCCTTCGAGTTGTCGGGAACGGTGATCGGGCCGACCCCGGAGCTAGGCTGGTTCCTGGCGCCGCCCGCCACGGATAACACGAGGCCCGGGTCGTCGATCGGCGACGTCGTGATCTGGTGGACCACGCCGTTGGCCGTGTTCGGGCCATAGACCGCCGAACCCGGGCCGAGTACCACCTCGATCCGCCCGATATCCGCCGGCACCGTCGGGTTGAGATGCGAGATGTTCGCTCTGAGCGATGGCACGCGGGCGATGCGGTAGTCAGTCAGGTACATGACCGCGCCCGAGAAGATGTTGTTGAATCCCCTCGTCACGAAGTAGTTGCCCTGAACGCCCGTGGTGATGACGTCCACGCCACTCACGTTGTCGATGAAGTCGGTGGTGCTGAGCGACGCCTTCGACTTGATCTGTATCGCGTCCACGACGTGCACGGAGGCCGGCGCCTCGAGCAGCTTCTGCTCCACGCCTCTCTGGACGGTCGCCGTCAACGGGTTCATGCTGAACAGTTGTTCCGCCAGGTCGATCGTCAGGCTCGTGACCTGACCTTGCGTCACGACCACGCCCGGCTCGTCGTGCGTGCGCCAGCCGGCGCTGTTGAAGCGGAGCGTATAGGTGCCGGCCGGAATCTCCGTAATCCTGAACGTGCCGTCTTGACCGGAGAAGCCGCCCGCGATCGTCGTGCCGGCGGCATCGAGCACGGTGATCTCCACGGCGGCCAGGGTTGTGGCCGTCGCTTCATCCCTGACGGTCCCCCGGATGGCACCACCCTGGGCCAGAGCCGTGGTCGGGATCAGCGGGAGGAGGAGGAGCGTGAGTAGAGTGAGAAGCCTGAAGGGGAGCCGGCGGTGAGAAAAGGGCCGGCGACTGGAGCAACCGTTGCGAACACCCTCAGTGTCCATCGCGCGCCTCGCTCGTGGGGTGATCAAGCTGGTGGCCGTCGGGCATCCGCGCAGGCGGGACCGCAAGGCGTCTGGCAGCAGACCGCTTGGGGACCGGCGGCGCGGACCGCTAAACCTAAGCGAAGTGGGAGGATTGGGGCAACGAGTGCCCAGGGAGTGTGAACCCGTGCCTGGAAAGGAACAAGAAAAAGCCCGGCGATTCGGCCGGGCTCTTTCTCGGAATCCGATATCTCCCGTCCGCCTCGCGGCGGCGGGGCCAGCCTCAGGAGGCCGCTTTGGCCATCTCCTGCTCGTGGAGCGCGTCGATCATCTTCTGGGCGCTCTCCTCCATGTCGATCACCAGCCTATCAACTCGCGTCACGAAGTAGTTGTGTGCGACGTTGATCGGAATCGCGATCGCCAGGCCGGTAGCCGTCGTGATGAGGGCGACCTTAATGCCGCCCGCCACCAGCGTGGCTTCCACCTCGCCCGCGATCTCGATCGCCTGGAACGCCTGGATCATCCCGATCACGGTCCCCAGGAAGCCCAGGAGCGGCGCTACGTTCGACAGCGTCGCGAGCCATACGAGGCCTTTCTCCAGCTCGGCGATCTGGATCGCACCCGCGTTCTCGATCGCCTGGATGACCCGTTCCGTACCCTCCTCGTGCCGGCGCAGGCCTGCCTCGAGAATGGCGGCAGCAGGGGCCTTGGAGTCTTCGCAGCGGGAGAGAGCCTCGCGGAGCCGGCCGTGGGCGATCAACTCGTCGACCTCCGACAGAAGGCCGCGCGTCCGGGACGACTTCACCTGGAGATCGACGAACTTCCAGACGATGATCAAGGCACCTACGGCCATACAGAAACCGAGGGGCCACATCATGAAGCCGCCGGCCGCCCAGATCTCGCCCAGGTTGAACTCCTGCCCTTCGCCCAGGCGGGGCGTGGCTTCCTGTACCAGCCACAAGGCTGTCGCGATAAAGCTGTTCAAAATAACCTCCAGCCGCCTTGACTACGGCGCGTCATGCAGAGCCGAACGACCCGTCCAAAGACAGGCGGCGCAAGCTAAGAGAGGCTCGCGGAGGCTGTCAAGTCGCGGCGAAGCGGTCCAGAGTCGGCCAGCAAGAGGCGGTTCGGCAGCGGTACTCCGCCCAACGAAGCGGGTCCGCGCTGCGCCTCCGAGCGGGCATCGCGTCAGGCCTTGATGCAGCGAACCCACCGGCCGGGCGATCGCTCCTCCAGCAGGGGAAGGGCGATGGAGCACTCCTCGTCCCGAGCCGGATGCCGGCAGCGACCGAGGTACGGACAGCCTGTCAGCCTCTCGGGGGGATCCGCACCCTCCCGCGGCTCGAGCACCCTCCTCTTCTCCGAAGGCGGCCACGGACGGGGCACCGCGGCGAGAAGCGAACGCGTGTAGGGGTGCAGCGGCTCCCGATAAAGGGTGGCTGCATCCGACGCCTCTGCGATCCGTCCCGCGTACATCACGGCGACCCTGTCTGCGACCTGTCGAACGACCGCCAGGTCGTGCGCGATGAACAGATAGGAGAGACCGAGCCGCTCCTGCAGGTCCGCTAGCAGGTTCAGAACCTGTGCCTGGATCGAGACGTCCAGGGCCGACACCGGCTCATCTGCCACTATGACGTCGGGCTCGACGGCCAGGGCTCGGGCGATCCCGATCCGCTGCCGCTGGCCGCCTGAGAACTCGTGAGGGTATCGCTCCGCCGCCTCCGGGCCGAGGCCCACGAGGCCGAGGAGCTCGGTGATGCGTCGCCCCCGCTCCTCGCCCGCCGCGAGTGCGTGGACGGACAGAACTTCGCCCAGCATGCCACCGACCGTCATCCGGGGGTTCAGGGATCCGAACGGATCCTGAAAGACGAGCTGAACCCTGCGCCGAAACTCCAACAGCTCGATGCGCGACATGGATCCGAGGTCGCGTCCCCGGTAGCGGACCGTCCCCGAGGTCGGCGGCTCGAGCCCCAACAGCAGCCTGGCCGTCGTGCTCTTTCCGCAGCCGGATTCGCCGACGAGCGCCAGGGTCTCGCCTCTCAGGATCCGAAGGGAGACATCCTCCACGGCTGCCGTTTTCCGTTCCGCTCCCCAGGGACCGCTCGAAGCGTAGTGCCGAGCGAGTCCTTCCGCTTCGAGGAGAACCCCTCCGGACCCCTCGGACGCGGCGCGTCCGCCCACGGGCTCGTCGATCACGATTCGCCGGCCCCTTCGCTCCGGCCATCGGGCGACCTCAGCCCGAAGCCGGAGCCGCTTCTCCGCTCAGGCTCGTCAGTCAGCCAACAGCGGGCGGAGCTCTGCTCGGCCGGGCCGCTTCGCCGGAGATCGGGGACGTCCCGGCAACGGCTCCAGGCGTAGGGGCAGCGGGGGTTGAACCGGCAGCCGGTCGGCCACGCGGTCGCGCGCGGCACGTTGCCGGGGATCTCGGCGAGCCGCTCTCGCCGCTCCTCCAGATCGGGGACGGCCTGCAGCAAGCCCTCGGTGTACGGATGCTGCGGAGCACGGAAAAGCGCCTCCACGGACGCCTCCTCGACGATCTGGCCGGCGTACATGACCAGCACCCTGTCGGCCACCTGAGCGACGACCCCGAGATCGTGGGTGATCAGCAAAACCGCCGTTCCCAGCTCCATCTGCAGAGAGGCCAGCAACTCGAGTATCTGGCTCTGTACCGTCACGTCCAACGCCGTCGTGGGCTCGTCGGCGATCAAGAGCGATGGCCTCGTGGAGAGGGCCATGGCAATCATCACCCGTTGCCTCATCCCGCCGGACAGCTGGTGCGGATAGTAGCCGTATCGGTGTTCGGGATCGGGGATTCCCACTCGATCCAGCCATTCGATCGCCGCGCGTCTGGCGGCGGCCGCCCCGCGCTCGCCCGGACCCGTCGACGTCGCCTCGTGCTCGCGGATGGCCTCCGAGACCTGCTGGCCGATCGGGAAGACCGGGTTCAAGCTGGTCGTCGGTTCCTGGAAGATCATCGAGATCTCGCCGCCCCGGACCTCGCGGAGCCTGGACTCGGCGGCCGAAGTGAGCTCTTCTCCGCGGAGCTGCACGCTCGAGCCTGCGAGCAGGCGGCCCGGAGGGTCGGGCAGAAGCCGAAGGATCGACAGGGCCGTCACGGACTTTCCACAACCGGACTCACCAACCAGGGCCACCGTCTCGCCCTCCCGCACCTCGAACGAGATCCCATCCACGGCTCGGGCCTCCCCGCGATCGGTCGCGAAGTACGTCCGCAGATCCCGAACCTGGAGCAACGGCGAAGTCATTGCGCGACCCTCCTGGGATCGAGGGCATCGCGCAGCCCATCACCGACCAGGTTGAAGGCCATCACCGTGAAGACGATCGCCAGCCCCGGGAAGGTCGTGATCCACCAGGCATCGAGCATCGCATCGCGGCCGGACGCGACCATGTTCCCCCAACTTGCCGTCGGCGGCTGCACGCCGAGGCCGAGGAAGCTCAGCGCAGCCTCCGCCAGGATGGTGTTTCCGATGCCGAGGGTGGCCGCCACGATCACCGGCGTTAGGACGTTGGGCAGCACGTGCCGCGTCAGGATGCGGGTACGACCGAACCCGAGCACCCGAGCTGCCGTGACGAACTCCATCTCGCGAACCGTGAGCACCTGCCCACGGACGATCCGGGATACCCCCATCCATCCCGTGAGGCCGAGGACCAGTGTCACGAGAGCGATCGAAGGCTCGAAGAGGGCGACAAGCACCACGAGCAGCACCAGACGCGGGAAGCTGAGCAGTAGATCCACGCCCCGCATGAGCACGGTGTCGAGTCGGCCGCCGAAGAAGCCGGAGATGGCTCCGATCGCGGTCCCCAGCGTGATCGCGATCAGGATGGCCAGGAAGCCGATGGACAGGCTGATGCGGGCTCCGTACAGCGTGCGGCTGAAGATGTCGCGCCCGAAGCGGTCCGTACCCATCGGGTGCGAGACCGAGGGCGCCTGGTACCGCGTGGCCACAATGTCGGTCTGCGCGTCCGGATCGTAGGGAGCGAGCGCCGGAGCCAGGAGGGCGGCCCCGGTCAGGAGCACGATCAACGCGAGACCCAGAATCGCCTGCCGATGCCTTCTGAAGCGTCGCCAGGTCTCACGACCCCTCTCTCTCCGCGCTCGGCTCAACACGATGCTCAGTCCGTCCGGATACGAGGGTCGATCACGGCGTACAGCATGTCGGCCAGGAGGTTCGCTCCAAGCACGAGGACGCCGAACAGGAAGCTGGCGGCCATGACGACCGGGTAGTCTCGGGCGAGGATCGCGTTGTACAGCGCGCGGCCCATCCCCGGCCAGGAGAAGACCACTTCGATGACGACCGAGCCGCCGAACAGAAGAGGCAGGTAGAGGCCCAGCAGGCTCACGATCGGGATCAGCGCGTTCCGCAGGGCATGCTTGAGGATCACACGCCGCTCCGAGAGACCCTTGGCCCGCGCGGTTCTGATGTAGTCCTGACTGATCACCTCGAGCAGCGACCCTCGCATGTAACGAGCGACGCCCGCGGCCGACGCGATGCCGAGGGCGAAGGAGGGCAGCACGAGGTGTCGAACCCGGTCGACGATGCGCTCGATGGGTCCCATGAACTCGTAGTCGATCGATGTCACGCCCGAAATCGGCAGGCGGAGAAACTCGGGCATGGCCGGCGATGAGAAGGCCAGGATCAGCATCAGGCCGAGCCAGAAACCCGGCATCGAGTAGACGAAGAGCGAGACGAACGTCGTGACGTTGTCGAGGGCGGAGTACTGCCTGACGGCCTGCACGGCACCGACCGCGCAGCCGACCAGGAAGATCAGGACGAGAGAGACGGCACTGAGCAGCAGCGTGTTGGGAAGGGCGTCCCGTATGACGTCCGCCACGGGCCGGTGCTGGCTGAACGAGTAGCCGAAGTCACCCGTGAAGAAGGAGCGCAGCCATCGCAGGTACTGCTCGGGCAGCGGCCGGTCCAGCCCGAGGTTCTCGCGCATCCGATCGATGATCTCGGGACTGACGTTCGGGTTGAAGTAAGCGGTGGCCGGGTCACCCGGCGCCAGGTGGAGAAGCAGGAAGATGAGCGTGACGATGCCGATGAGGATCGGTACCGCTTCGAGAAGGCGTCGAACGGCGTAGCGGATCAAGGCTGGAAGAGCCACCACGACCGGACGTCCGCGAGCTCCCCTCGGAAGTCCGGACTCGCGCCCTGCAGCCGACGGCGGAGGGCGTCGGCCCGCTTCTCCACGTAAAGGAAGGTGAACGGCTGATCGGCGGCGAGCATCGTGTTGTATCGGCGGATCAGCCCCTCCTGGGCCGACCGGTCGGTGGCCCTCGGAATCGAGTCCATCACCGCGTCCAACTCCGGGTTGCAGTAGCTGGTGAACTGGAGCGGCTTCCCGATCCGGTCGCAGGCCCACTGGTCACGCTCGTCCAGCACCAGACCCTGTGTCCAGCTGAGGAGGAACGCGTCGAAGCGCCGCTCCGGGCTCGTCACGTCCGCAATCACGGTCTGATGCTCACGGATACGCGGCCGTGCCTCGACCCCGACCTGCGCCAGGTAACGCTGGACGAGCTCGGCGATGGATCCTCTCTCTCGACGCTCATTGGTGGAGATGTCGAAGCTGAACCGAACCCCGTCCCGCTCCCTGACGCCGTCTCCATCCGCGTCCCGCCATCCGGCGCCATCGAGGATCGCAGCCGCGGAGTCGGGCGCATGTGCGAGGGGCCGCCAGGTTGAATCGTACGCCCAGTGCCAAGCCCCGACCGGACCGGCGGCGGGAGTGGCGAGGCCGTGCCTCACGACCTCCACGATCTCCGAGCGATCGATCGCCATGGTCAGGGCCCGTCTGACGCTCGCGCTCTCGAAGAACGGCCGCATCGAGTTCCAGGCGATGAAGGAGTAGTTGGGGAACGGATAGGCGACGAGCCTGAGATCGGGATCCGCCTCGATTCGGTCCACGAAGACGGGAGCGACCCGCACGTACATGTCTACGCCCCCACTCCGAAGCTCCGCGAACAGAGTGGTCTCGTTCGGCACGACCCGGTAGACGAGACGGTCCAGGTAAGGCCGCCCCCCGAGCTCGGCGGCGAAATCGGGATTCGCCTCGAAGATCCAACGATCCCCGGGCAGATGCTCCACGAAACGGAACGGGCCGTTTCCGACCGGCTCGCTCGTGCCGAACGGGTGGGTGGCCAGATCCTCCGGGGCCGTGCCCTCCAGGATATGCCTGGGCATGATCGGGAGCGCCGTCCACCCGTGAAGGAAATCGGCGTGGGGCCGAAGCGTGAAGCGGATCGTGTACGAACCGAGCACCTCGGCAGACTCCCACGCGTCGAACGAAGAGCGGTTCGGGTAGGGGACCGCCGGGTCCTTCACCCGGTCGAAGGTGAACGCGACGTCGTAGGCCGTGGTGGGCGTGCCGTCATGCCAGTAAACGTCGCTGCGCAGCTCGAAGACGACCTCGTTGCTGTCCGGACTGACCGTCCACGAGCGCGCCAGATACGGCTCGGGCCGCAGCTCATCGTCGTAGCGGAGAAGCGTCATGAACAGCACATACGCCTGGAACTGGTCGGTCATGTAGTCCCGGGAGAAGAACGCGTTCATGGTCTGGATCTCGCCCATGCCCGCGACCACCGCGGTGCCTCCGTAGCGCTCCGCCGCCGGGACCACCATCGGATCCGGCTCTTCCACGGGAGGCTCTCCGGCGCAGGCACCCGCCACAAGCGCAGCCGCCATCACCGAGGAATAGCGACACCACCTCACGGCGCCTCCTCTCGATCGGTCGAGGCCCAGTGCCAGCGCGGCAGGGTCACCAGCTCCCCGCGAGCGTCCATCCGAACACCCTCGAGACCGGCACGCAGACCGGCGAGATCCTCGTTCCAGAACAGGAACGTGATCGGCTGTTCACGCTGGAGAATCCGGGCGAACTCCGTCCACACAGCACGTGCCTCCGATTCCTCGGCCAGGGTGACGCCGAGGTCCATGAGGCTGTCCGCCATCGGGTTGGCGTACGAGCTCCGGTTGGCACTGCCCTCGCGCGCCGCCTGCGAGCTGTGGAAGAGAGGCCGGGGATCGACCCGAAAGTTGTCCAGCACCCAGTTCGTGAGGACGGCGTCGAATTCACGCGCGCGATGGCGGCCCAGAACCGTCTGCCACTCCATCAGCTGCGGTTGGACGAGAACTCCCACTCGAGCCAACTGCGCCTGGACGATCTGCGCGACGTCGGACAGCACGGGACTCGTGCCCACCGTGAGCAGCGTAAACTCGAGCGGCGTCCCACCGCGCTCGCGGCCGCCGTCCCCGTCGGAATCGCGCCATCCCAGCCCCTCCAGGATCGCGGCCGCCGAATCCGGCGCGTAGGGAAGTGGCTCCAGTCCCGGGGAAAGCGGATGCCAGGGCGGGATGGGACCGCTCGCAGGGCTGCCGCGACCGCCCAAGACGGCTTCCCGAAGCTCCCGCCGGTCGATCGCCAACGCGAGCGCCGTCCGCATCTCGGCGCTGCCGAAGGGTTCCCGCCGCGTGTTCCAGCCGATGTACGTGAACATTCGCCACGGGAAGGCGACGACGCCGACCCCCTCCGCGCCCTCAACGCGCTCCACCTCGCTCGGCCCGATCGTACCGTAGACGTCCACCTCTCCGCGAATGAATTCGGAGAGCAGGGTCGTCCGCTCGGGCACGATCCGGTAGAGCACCCGCCCGATCGCGGGCGGACCGCCGAGCGAGGAGGCGAACGCCTCGTTCTCCTCGAAGACGAGTTGCTCCCCCGCCTGCCAACGGATCAGCCGATACGGGCCGCTTCCCACGGGAGATCGCCCGAACGGATGGCGACTCATCTCCTCGGACGGAACGTCTTCCAGCAGATGGCGGGGAACGGGCGGCCAGTAGAAGCTCTCGAGCGGCTGCGAGCCGAGTGAAGCGAGGGTGAACCGGATGCGATGCGGGTCGAGCACCTCGGCGTCCGTGACGTCGGCGAGGTAGACGGCTCCAAGTGGTGATCCGGACCTCTCGTCCTTCGCCATGTCGAAGGTGAACTTGACGTCGTGAGCGGTCACCGGCTCGCCGTCGTGCCAGCGAACATCGTCTCGGAGGTTGAACACGACGGACTGGCCCTCGAACTCCCAGCTCTCGGCAAGCCAGGGACGGACTCTGTAGGTCGAGTCGTAGGTCACGAGAGGCGTGTAGAGCAGGTGGTAGATGAGGTCGTTGGCGTTCTGGTCCGTGCTGACCAGTGGGTTCAGGGTCTGGAGGTCGGCCGTGTAACCCAGGATGAGAGGAGCAGCTCTTTCATCGCGTTCACCTCCGCCTCCGCAGGCGACCCAAACGGTACACAGCAGCGAAAGCAGGGCCGGCACCCGGCGCACGCGCCAGGCGGACCACCCCGCGCGAGCTAGCGTGTCCTGCGCGACAATACGCCGCGTCGGGGAGACGATCCGGTCAGAACTCCGGCCTTTCCGCACGACGCCAAAGTAGGCATGCGGCCGCATGGCGGGAAGCTGGGGGCTCCTCCTGAGAATCGCGGCTGCGCTGCTCCGGCCGGAGCTGCCGGGTAGAGGTGATCAGCGGCGCCAGGTCCACCCCGGATCCAGGTAGCGGGCCTCCAGGGACCGCGCCGCCCGTTGTACCGAGGGATCGGGCTCGCCTGGCTCGAGCCGGACGTCGAACTCATCGGCGAAGCCGGCCGCCAGGGCGCTCAACATCTTCTCCCCGGGCGGCACTCGGCCGAGGAGCTCGTGAATCGAGCAGGCGCCGGTAGAGAGCGGTTCCCCGGCCGGCGGCGTCAAAAGCAGCGCATCGACCTGAGACTGATCGTCGTGAATCAGGATGGAGCCGTGCTGGAGAAGCGCTCCGTCGACGCGCCATTGGGCGCTTCCAACGAGCTTTCTTCCGCCGCTGGTCAGCTCGCCCGGAAGCGGATCCCGGAAGCAGGCTCGAGCCAGCGGGAGTGGTGCGGCGTTCGTGCCGCCACTCCGCGTCTCGAAGGACGCCACCGAATCCAGCGGGACGCCCACTTCGGCCAGCCCTCTAGCGAGCCCTCGGTTGATGCGGCCATAGCACTCGCGCAGCCCTCCCCACAGGCCAGCCGGCGCGGTCACGCTGTAGGTGATTTCCCGGCGGTGAAGCACGGCCCGACCGCCCGTGGGTCGACGCACGACATCGATGCCTCGGGCTCTCGCCGCCTCCGGATCGTATCGGCCGCGGGCCGCCTGATTCCGGCCGAACGACAGGCAGGGAGGGCTCCAGCCGTATAATCGGAGCGTGACCACGCCCTCTCTGGCGGAGGTCATCAAGGCCTCGTCCAGCGCCATGTTCCAAGCGCCGGGAGATGGTGGACTCGAGAGGTAACGAACGTAATCGGTGGGCATCTGCGGGAGCGGCTACGCCTTCGCGCTATCCCTCGGGGAAGCTCCAGCGGACGTCGAGCTCGCGTCCGGCTCGTCCCTCGTCCAGGCGGCGGACGGGCGTCGCGTGCGGCGCGCCGGTGACGAGCTCGGGGTCGCTTTCCGCCTCCGCGGCGATCGAAAGGAGGGCGTCGGCGTACCGGTCGAGCTCTTCCTTCGTCTCCGTCTCGGTGGGCTCCGTCATCAGCGCCTCGGCCACGATGAGCGGGAAGTAGACCGTCGGCGCGTGGAAGCCATAGTCGAGAAGGCGCTTCGCGACGTCCAGCGTCTTCACGCCTGTCCTCTTCTTGAGCTCGGTGCCGCTGAATACGGACTCGTGCATTCCGCGTCCGTAGGGAAGCGGGAAGTGGCTCTCGAGCCGGGCGCTCAGGTAAGCGTTGTTCAAGACCGCCGCTTCCGCCATCTCGCGAAGACCGCTCTGGCCGAGCATCCGGATGAAGGTGTAGGCCCTGACCAGCACGCCGAAGTTGCCGTAGAAGCCGTGGACCCTGCCGATCGACCGGGGCCGATCCCAGTCCAGGGAGAGGACCCCGTCCTCCGATTTCACGGTCGGCAAGGGAAGGAACGGCTCCAGATGCGACATCACCGCCACCGGCCCGGCCCCCGGTCCTCCTCCGCCGTGCGGGGTGCTGAACGTCTTGTGGAGGTTGAAGTGGACGATGTCGTAGCCCATGTCGCCCGGACGCGCGACGCCGGTCAGGGCGTTCAGGTTCGCTCCGTCCATGTACATCAGGCCGCCGGCCTCATGAACGAGCTCGCTGATCTCCAGGATCGCGGACTCGAAGACCCCCAGCGTGTTCGGGTTCGTGAGCATCAGCCCGGCGACTCGCTCGTCCAGTGCCTCGCGAAGAGCCTTCACCGAGAGGCGGCCGGCCTCGTTGGACTTGAGCTCCGACACCTCGAAGCCGGCGAGCGCTACCGTGGCGGGGTTGGTCCCGTGTGCCGAATCCGGGATCAGAACCCGCCGGCGCTGGACGTCACCCCGCGACTGATGGTAGGCGCGCATGAGAAGCACGCCGGTGAGCTCGCCCTGTGCCCCGGCGGCGGGCTGGAGGGTGACGGCGTCCATGCCGGCGATCTCGCCGAGCATACCCCCCAACTCGTGCATGAGCTCGAGCGCCCCCTGCACGGCCTCGGCGGGTGTGAACGGATGCAGGCCCGCAAAGCCTCCCAGACGCGCCATCTGCTCGTTGACCTTCGGGTTGTACTTCATGGTGCAGGAGCCGAGCGGGTAGAG
>JBDHIM010000156.1:0-5431 GCA_039587445.1 Gemmatimonadota bacterium | reverse complement strand
CTCGCCCATCTTCTGGAGCATCTGGTGTTCAAGGGCACCCGGGCTCGATCCGCCAAGCAGGTCGCCCTCGAGATCGAGCGCGTGGGAGGCTCTTTGGACGCCTACACGAGCCACGACCACACCGGCTACCTGGCCAGGGTTCCGCATGAGCGCCTCGACCTGGCGATCGACATCCTCACCGACCTGGTTTACCGGCCAGCCCTCCGAGGGGAGGACCTGGAGCTCGAGCGCCCGGTGATCTTGGAGGAGTTGGCGGCGGTCGAGGACTCACCCGAGCAGCTGGCCTTCGAGCTCCACGGTCAGCAGCTGTACGGTGCCCACCCCTATGGCCGCTCGATCCTGGGGGCGGCGGACACCGTGGCTCGGGTCGATGTGGAGAGGCTGAGAGAGCTGCACGGATCCGCCTACGTACCGGGCAACTGCGTGGTCGCCGCCGCCGGCAGACTCGACAGCAATCAGCTTCTGGAGGCCCTGCAGCGGCACTTGCCCCAAGCGAGCGTTTCACACCGAGCGGAACTGTCGCAACCGGAGCCTCGATCCTCGACGACTCGAGTCGTCGAGAGATCCGGCGGCCGGCAATCTCATCTGCTGGTCGGAGCGACCTCGATCCCGCATTCCCACCCGCTCCGCTACGCTCTGATCCTTGTCGAGACGGCTCTGGGAGCGGGGATGAGCTCGCGGCTGTTCCAACGGATCAGGGAGGAGCTCGGTCTGGCCTACACCGTGTACAGCTTTCACGCCTTCTACCGCGCTGCCGGTCACGTGGGCGCCTATTTGGGTACGCGACCGGAAGCCGTCGGGCAGGCCAGGGACGAGCTGTTGGCGGAGTTCCGAGATGTGGCTGAGAACGGTCTCACGCCGACGGAGATCGAGAGCACGAAGCTGCAGCTGAAGGGTCAGCTTCTGCTCGGCCTGGAGTCTACGGTATCTCGGATGCAGCGTTTGGCGGGCCTGTCGCTGTATCGGGAGCCGTACGTTACCCTGGACGAGTTGGCCGAACGGATCGACCGCGTCACCCTCGACGAGATCCATGAGGCGGCAGCGTTCTTCAACCCCGATCGACAGGATGTCCTGGAGTTGCGTCCGGCCTAGAGAGCTATCGGAGGAGATCTCATGATCGTCGGTGTCCCGAAGGAGATCAAAGCCAACGAGAACCGGGTCGCGCTCGTGCCGGCCGGTGCCGAGACCCTGGTGAGCCACGGCCACGACGTGGTCGTCGAGGCGGGCGCCGGGGAGGGCAGCGGCTTCACGGACCACGCCTACGTGGCCGTCGGCGCCCGAACGGTGGAGGGTCCGGAGGCGGCCTGGGCGGAGTCAGAGATGATCCTCAAGGTGAAAGAGCCGATTCCGGAGGAGTTCGGGCGAATCCGTGACGGCCAGCTGATCTTCACCTATTTCCACTTCGCGGCGGATGAAGAGCTCACGCGAGCGATCATCGACAGCGGAGCCGTGGCGATCGCGTACGAGACAGTAGAGCTTTCGAACGGGGAGCTGCCCCTGCTCACTCCCATGTCGGAGGTCGCGGGGCGGATGGCCGTGCAGGAGGGCGCCAAGTACCTGGAGAGGGCAAGCGGCGGCAGCGGGATTCTCCTGGGTGGTGTTCCTGGAGTGAGTCCGGCCGAGGTCGTGATCCTTGGAGGCGGGGTCGTGGGCAACAACGCCGCGCGGATCGCCGCAGGCTTCGGGGCTCACGTTACCATCCTGGACGTCAACCTCGATCGGCTGCGCTACCTGGCCGACGTGATGCCAGCCAACGTGGACACGCTCTTCTCCAATCGGCACACGGTGCTCGAGCAGCTCCGGAAGGCTGACCTGCTCGTCGGAGCCGTGTTGGTGACCGGCGCTGTGGCCCCCAAACTCGTCCTGCGTGAAGACCTGAAGCTGATGAAGGACGGCTCGGTGGTCGTGGATGTGGCGGTGGACCAAGGCGGGTGCGTCGAGACGGTCCGGCCGACGACGCACGCCGACCCGGTTTACGTGGTGGATGGCGTCGTCCATTACGGGGTGGCCAACATGCCGGGCGCGGTGCCTCGCACCTCCACGCTGGCCCTGACGAACGCGACCTTCCCCTACGCGCTTCAGCTGGCCAAGAGCGGCTGGCGGGAGGCGGTGCGGGAGAATAGGAGCCTTGCGTGGGGCGTCAACGTGGCGGACCGGAAGTGCACCTACGCCGCCGTGGCGGAAGCATTCGGGCTCGAGTACACGCCACTGGACAAGGTGCTCTGAGCGTTCTGTTTTTCACCTTTCGTCCTGTAACGCCTACGTCTACATTGGCGGCGGCCGCACACCCGGGTGCGTGCCGTGGAGGCCGCGGACCGCGCCCTGCCGGCGTCCCTCGTCCTGATTGGTAGCCAGCATGATCAAGTGGTTCAGCAAGGGCAGCCTGCTGCCGATCAACGACATCGGTGTGGACCTTG
Organism: Gemmatimonadota bacterium; assembly: GCA_039587445.1. GTDB lineage: Bacteria > Gemmatimonadota > Gemmatimonadetes > Palauibacterales > Palauibacteraceae. The sequence continues at coordinate 3,014 of JBDHIM010000156.1, read as the reverse complement.
GCACCGCAAACACCCTCGTCTACGTGAAGGGCGAGGGGATCGTGCTGAACGAGCCATCCGTCGTCGCGGTGGACAAGAGCAGCGGCACGCCGAAGGAGTTCGGGCTAGAGGCCAAGCGCATGCTGGGACGGACGCCAGGGAGCATCGAGGCGGTCCGACCCCTGAAGGACGGCGTCATCGCCGACGTCGACGTGACCGAGGACATGCTCCGCCACTTCCTCAAGGCGGTCACCTCAAACCGCTTCTTCAAGATCCGGCCTCGAGTGGTGGTGGGGGTGCCCTCCGGCATCACGGAGCTGGAACGCCGCGCCGTGAGATCGAGCGCGCACGCGGCGGGCGCCAAGGAGGTGTACATGTGCTCGGAGCCGATGGCGGCGGCCATCGGTGTGGGTCTGCCGGTAGAGACCCCAACGGGGAATATGGTGATCGATGTCGGGGGAGGCACGACGGAGATTGCGGTGATAGCTCTCTCGGGCTCGGTGGCCGACACATCCATCCGAGTAGGCGGCGACGAGCTGGACTCGGCGATCGTCACGTTCTTGCGCAAGAACTACAACCTTCTCATCGGCGAGCCGACGGCCGAGGCGATCAAGATCCAGATCGGCTCCGCCTATCCCACGGACGAAGAGCGCGAGATGGTGGTGAAGGGACGCGATCTCGTGTCGGGAATCCCGAAGACGGTGCGCGTCCATTCGGCGGAGATTCGAGAGTGCATGCAGGAGCCGATCCAGGCTATCGTCGGCGCCGTCCGGAGAGCGCTCGAGATCACTCCCCCCGAGCTGGCCTCGGACATCGTCGACCGGGGCATCGTCATGACCGGCGGCGGAGCCCTGGTGCGCGGCCTGGACATTCTCCTGCGAGAGGAAACCGGCCTGCCGATCCACGTGGACGAAGAACCGCTCACGTGCGTCGTGCGTGGCACAGGACGCATACTGGACGACCTCTCACGCTACCGGAGCGTGCTCGTCAACTGACCTCATCTTACGAAGCGAGATGACGCGCCCCCTGCGATACGTTCCCACTGATCGCCCTTCGCGGGGTCGGGGTTTCGCGATCCTCGTCGCGCTTGTGACGATGGCGCTGGGCTTCGCAACGATCGGTCAGGAACGACAAATAGTAATATCGCAGTATCTTAGAGCGACTGTTCTCTACCCGTTTCTCATGCTTCATGTGGCCTTCGAGGAGCATGCCGTGACGGTGAGGAGCACGAGGCAGCTGGCGAGCCAGCGAGACTCTCTGGCCGCCGAGCTGGCCTCGGCCCGACGGGTGGCAGCCGATGTGGGTCAGCTGCGGCGGTTGCTCGGGCTCGGTGGGCTCGATCCTGGCGGCTTTATCCTGGCGGACGTAGTTCCCGGCCGCCCGCACATCGGGGATTCGCACGCCTTCGTGGTGGCCAGGGGTCGGCTCGACGGCGTGGAATCACCGGTCGGCGTATTGGCCGGAGACGGGGTCGTTGGGGTCATCCGGTCGGCCAGAAGCACGACCGCGACCGGTCACTTCTGGACTCACCCGGAGTTCAGGGTGAGCGTTCGAACCGAGTCGGGCAGCGCCGTTGGCATCGTGCGGCCACGGCGGGAGGACGACGGCCGGATGGTGATGGAGCTGGAGGGCACGCCATACCAGGAGGATGTCCCCCTGGGATCTCTGCTCGTGACCTCCGGTGTGTCCAGCCTCTATCCCAGCGGGATCCCCGTCGGCACCGTCCGGGCCGTGTCGGAGGTCTACGCCGGCTGGGCGAAGAGCTACCTGGTCGAACCGTCCGTGCGACCGGACGAGGCGAGCGTCGTCCTCGTATGGCGCCGGCCGGCCGCGCCCGAGTAGTCGCCCTGCTGCCCCGGTAGATCGGATGGAGAGCTCGGAGACGAGGACGGTCGTTCTCGTCGTGGGATTCACCCTTCTTCACTTCTCGCTGCGTCCCCTCTTCATCGACTGGCCGGTGGCCCCCGACCTGCTCACCGCTGCGGTGCTCCTCGGAGGGCTCTTCCTGCGGGCGGGAAGTGCGGCCATCCTGGGCTTCTCCCTCGGCATCCTGGAGGATGCGATGGCGTTGGGAGGGGGATGGACGGCTTTCCTGTACACGCTGGCCGCGTACCTGGGTGCGCGTTTTCGGGACCTCATCTTCGCGGACTCGCGCTTGTTCGTGCCGCTGTATCTTTTCCTCGGAACCTGGGCGATCCACACGTCGATCGCGGCACTTACCGGCTCGCTCGACGTAACAACGGGCTTGGTGATCGCGCCGATCGACGCCGCGTTGACCACTGTTGCGGGAGGGCTCGGGGAGCTCTTGATCGCACGGGCATCGCGCTAGGCGTACCGCCTCAGGAGTCCGGTCGGCCCCCGAACGCCAGTGTGACTTCGGAGACGGTACACTAACACCGGAGCGGAACGACGGAAGCGAATCAGACCGGGAGGCGACGGAAGAGGGCGGCGGCGGCGGACTTGCTTCTGCTGGGCGCCCTGCTGCTGCTCCTCGCGGCCTTCTTCCGGCTTCAGGTGATCGGGAGCAGCGAGTTCCTCCTCCGCTCGCAGGAGAACCGTCTGCGCGCGATCACCGTGCCCGCCCCCAGAGGGACGATTTACGATCGTCACGGCCGGGTCGTCGCTGAGAACGTCCCCGGGTACTCGATCTCGCTGCTGCCCGGAAGCCCGGATACGCTGAGGGCGACGCTGGATCGACTCGCGCCGTATCTGGACCTGGGCGAGGAGCGGATTCAGAGCTTGCTGGCCAAGTACAGACGCTTTCCGAACCAGCCACTGGTCGTTCGGGATGACGCGAGCTTCGCGGACGTTTCCGCGATCGAGGAGCGACGCCCGGACTTCCCTCGCACCGTGGTGGAGATGCGGCCTCGGCGCCACTACCCGGCCGGTCGCGCCATCGCCCACCTCGCCGGCTACGTCGGCGAGATCAGCGAGGCGGAGCTGGAGCGCGAGGTTTACGCCGAGTACGAGCCGGGCCGGATCGTCGGCAAGGACGGGCTCGAGCGCCAGTACGAGGGATCCCTGAGCGGCGTACC
>JBDHIM010000155.1:0-5437 GCA_039587445.1 Gemmatimonadota bacterium | reverse complement strand
CGCCGAGTACGAGCCGGGCCGGATCGTCGGCAAGGACGGGCTCGAGCGCCAGTACGAGGGATCCCTGAGCGGCGTACCCGGCGTCCGTTTCGTGGAGGTGAGCGCGCTCGGCTCCATCGTTCGCGACTTCGGTCCGCGCCCCGCCGTCGAGGTCCAGCCGGGCACAGATCTCACGTTGGGGTTGGACCTGGCCCTGCAGCAGTTCACGGACTCGATCTTCCCCGAAGGGATGCCGGGCGGAGTCGTTGCTCTTGATCCACGGACGGGTGAGGTTCTCGTTTTGTACAGCCATCCCACATTCGACCCCAACGAGTTCATCGGAGGGATCGACCTCTCGCTGTGGCGGTCGCTGCAGGACGACCCGGGCAAGCCCCTCCTCAATCGCGTCTCGACTGCTGCCTACCCTCCTGGCTCCACCTTCAAGCTGGCCGTAGCGAGTGCGGGCCTGAGGCGCGACCAGCTCTCAATCGGAAGCTACATGTCGACATCGTGCCTGGGGTCACTGGGCTACGGGAACCGCCGCTTCCGCTGCTGGAAGCCGGGGGGGCACGGCCCGCTCAACCTGGCGGGCGCGATCACCGAGAGCTGCAACGTCTACTTCTACCAGGCCGGAATGCGCCTTGGCATGGATGCGCTACTGGAGGGCGCCGCGCGCTACAGCTTCGACCGACCGACGGGCATCGATCTGCCGTACGAGACGCCCGGCGCGTTTCCGCCATCGCGAGAATGGTATGACGAGCGGTACGGAGAGAGGGGTTGGACGGAGTCCGTCGTGCTCAACCTCGCGATCGGTCAGGGCGAGAACCAGCAGTCTCTGCTGCGGATGGCTCAGTTCTACACGGCGCTCGCCACCGGCAAGCCCCCGATCGTTCCGCATATCGCGAGGAGCGAGGGACTCGCGGACCGCCGCGCCACGTGGGAGTTGGGACTATCGGAGCTCCAGCGGAGCCAGCTCGTGGAGGCGTTGCGAGCTGTCGTGAACCACCCCGACGGCACCGCCTACCCGTATCGCTCCGATCGCTGGGAGATGGCGGGCAAGACAGGGACCGCCCAGAACCCGCACGGAGCGCCGCATTCATGGTTCGTCGGTTTCGCACCGGCCGCCGACCCCGAGATCGTGATCGCAGCGATCGTTGAGTTCGGCCACCCCGACTACCAGGTGTCGCAGGCGGTGCCTTTCGCGATTCGGGTTGTCGAACGGTACCTGGATACGCTCCACCCCGAGCTTCTGGAGCCGCCCCCTCTGGCCGATGTACCGGAGGGACCACTGGTCAGCGAGGAGGAGGCCCGGTGATCGCGGCTGTACGGGCGCTTCGTCCTCCCGGCGATCTCAAGCTCTTCGGGCTGGCGATCCTGCTCGCCTTCGCAGGAGCCGCGATGATCTATTCGGCCGGGCAGGTCGAGGTGCCTTCACTCGCCGCCGGCGCCTGGCGTCGACAGCTGATATGGCTGGTGCTCGCGCTCATCGCCTTCTTGACGGTCAGTCGGATACCGCTCCGCTGGTTGGACTGGGCAGCCGTGTGGCTTTACGCGGCCTCCGTCGTGCTGCTGATCGTCGTTCTGCTGTTCGGCACGGGTCCGAACACGCGAAGCTGGCTCTACATCGGACCGCTGGGCATGCAGCCGGCGGAGTTTGCCAAGCTCGCCACCATCTTGCTCCTGGCACGCACCTTCTCCTCGTACCGAGGCGAGTTGGGCCGGCTATCGCAGCTGGTCCGCCCCGTTCTCATCGTCTTGGTCCCGGTGGCCCTCGTGGCGCTCCAGCCCGATCTGGGGAGCGCCCTCGTCTTCGGCGCGATCCTGATCGCGGCGCTCTTCTGGGCCGGCGTCCCGATGGCCACGTTGTTCATGCTGGTCAGTCCCGGCATCAGCCTGCTTCTCGGGTTCTCGCCCATCGTGTGGGGCATCTGGTTCCTAGCGCTCGCCGTCTTTCTGTACCTCTATCGCCCGTTTGTTGCCGAAGGGATTCTCGTGCTGCTGGCCAATGTGGCGGCGGGCGCGCTCACGCTTCCGTTCTGGCGTAGCCTGGCTCCGTACCAGCAAAACCGCCTGGTTGTGTTTCTCGATCCAGACGTCGATCCCCGCGGCGCCGGCTGGCACCTGATCCAGTCCAAGGTGGCGATAGGTTCCGGGGGGTGGTTCGGTCAGGGATTCGCCGACGGGCCGCAGAAACGTCTCGCGTTTCTGCCGGAGCAGCATACCGACTTCATCTTCTCTGTCATCGCCGAGGAGCTGGGCTTCCTCGGCGTCGCGCTACTACTGGTGCTGCTCGGGCTCTTCCTGCGCCGGGTGCTGGGCGTGGCAAGGTCGACCGAGGACTCCTTCGCCAGCATCACCGTGTTCTGCCTCTTCGCTGTCTGGTTCTCGCACTTGATCATCAACGTCGGCATGACGGTAGGGCTGATGCCGATCACCGGGCTGCCGCTTCCGTTCTTGAGCTACGGAGGCAGCTTTCTACTCATGCTGTTCGTGGGACTGGCGATCGTGGCGCGGGCTTCCGCCGAGTCCGGAGCCTGAGTCAAGTGTGACTTCTGAGACGGTGCACTTGATCTCACCGACTTCGCCGCCCCGCACCGGACCGGGTATATTTTCGGGCGCCGATCTCGAGGAGCTCTCATGACCTGGTTCAAGAAGCCCAAGCAGAAGCTCGTGTCGCAGAAGCGTGAATTGGCGGCAGATGTCTGGGTGAAGTGTGACGGGTGCGGGGAGATTCTCTACGAGCGTCGCCTAAGCGAGAACGCGCACGTCTGCCCGGAGTGCGGGCACCACTTCCGCATTCCCGCCGACGAGTACATCGCGTTGCTTCTGGACGACGGCTTCCTGGAAGAGTTCGACACGAACCTCCGTTCCGCCGACCCGCTAGGCTTCGTGGACTCGAAGCCGTACACGGAGCGGGTGAAAGCAGCGATCGAGAAGGTGGGGCCGACCGATGCGATCCGGACGGGAAGGGGGCGCTTGGACGATAGGGAGGTCTATCTGGGCGCCATGGACTTCGGCTTTATCGGGGGATCCATGGGATCGGTGGTGGGCGAGAAGATTCGCAGGTTGGCGGACCGGGCCACCGAAGAAGGCAGCCCCTTGATCCTTATCTCCGCATCGGGTGGCGCGAGGATGCAGGAGGGGATCTTCTCGCTGATGCAGATGGCGAAGACCGCGGCCGCGCTCGAGCGGCTGGCCGAAGATGGGAACCCGTACATCAGCATTCTCACGCATCCGACCACGGGTGGCGTCACAGCCAGCTTCGCGATGCTGGGAGACGTGATCCTCTCGGAGCCGGAGGCGCTCATCGGGTTTGCCGGCCCCAGGGTGATCAAGGAGACGATCCGACAGGATCTTCCGGACGGCTTCCAGCGTGCCGAGTTCCTCCTCGCCCACGGCATGGTCGACCGGATCGTTCCCCGCGTGGAGTTGAAGCCGGTTCTCTCGACTCTCCTCCACCACATGTGCTGAGCTCGCGGACACCTCGGGTGGAGGGAGGGCCAGAAGGCGCCTCCGAGTCAGAACTCGACCGCCTCCTCGATCGTCCGGTGGGCCACATTCGCTGGGGCCTCGACAGGGTATCCCGAATCTTAGAGGATCTGGGCGATCCGCACCTCGCCTATGATACGCTTCACATCGGCGGCACGAACGGCAAGGGATCCGTGTGCGCCATCGCGGGGACGATCGCGGGTGCCGAGAGGTTGGTGGGGCTCTACACGTCGCCGCACCTTTCTTCATTCGCGGAGCGGATCCGCATCGACGGGGCGGATGCGGAATCGGACCTCCTGGAACGATGTGCGGTCCGTGTGGGTCCGCTCGCCGAGAGAGAGGGGGCGACCTACTTCGAGGCGGCGACCGCCCTGGCGTTCCTCGCTTTCGCCGAGGCGGGGATCGAGCTGGCCGCCGTCGAGGTGGGTCTGGGTGGCAGGCTGGACGCGACGAATGTCGTTCGCCCCGAGGGGTGTGCGATCGTCAGCGTCGGCCTCGACCACTGCGAGTATCTGGGTCACTCGCTCGGCGAGGTGGCGGCCGAGAAGGCCGGCATCCTGAAGCGTGGCGTGCCGACGGTTCTCGGAGAGCTTCCGGCGGAGGCTCTCCAGGTGGTCGAGGCGAAGGCGCACGAGGTCGGGGTGCCGCTGTATCGTCTGGGTCGAGCGGCGCGCGTCGCGGACGTGCGGGTCCATTCGAACGGGACGGAGCTCAGCTACCGCTCGCCGGCTTGGCCCCATGGCGTCGGCCTCGAGGTGCCGCTGCCGGGCGTGCACCAGGCTCACAACGCGGCCGTCGCCTTGCTGCTCCTGGAGCGAGTGGGCAGGCTCCCGGAGGCCTCCCGTCTTCCTGATCTCATGGCACGCGTTCGTTGGCCTGGTCGGGTCGAGATGCTGGAGGGCCAACGGGTCACCTGGATTCTGGATGTGGCTCACAATCCCGCCGGCGCCTCGGCTCTGGCGGCGACGCTGGACGCGTTGAGGCCGCGCCGACCCCTGGTCATTCTCACGGCGATGCTCGCACGGAAAGCATGGCCGGGCATTCTCGATGTCTTGCGGGAGCCGGCCGACGCGATGGTTTTGACGATCGCGGACTCTCATCCGGAGGGAGCGGGCTGGGATTTGACGGAGGTTCAGGCCTACCTCGAGCGCCCCGAGATCGGAGGCGGACGGAGAGGGCGCCCTCTCGCGGTCGAGTTCTCGGCCGAGCTTGCGACGGCGATGAGCCGCGCGAGCGAACTCGCGGAGGGGGGGACGGTAGTAGTAGCCGGCTCGTGTTACCTGGTTGGGGATGTCAGGGATGCCTTCGAGGCAGAAGGCGTGCTCGAATCGGGGCGGGCCGTATAGCGGATGCGACTCGAATCGCCGACATGGAAACAGAGGAGAAGCCAAGAGATGCTCTACGATCCGGTGCTCGTTCAGCCGATGCGGGAGGAACTGGTCCGCCTTGGGGTCAGGGAGCTCGTCACCTCAGAGGAGGTGGACGAGGCTCTGAGCCCCGATTCGGGGACGGTGTTGTTGGTCGTGAACTCCGTGTGCGGCTGCGCCGCCCGGAACGCTCGGCCGGCCGTGGCGATGGCCACACAGCACGCGACCCGGCCCGATGCGATGGTGACCGTGTTCGCCGGTCAAGACGCCGAGGCCAGCGCCCGGGCGCGCGAATTCCTGACGGGATACCGTCCCTCATCGCCCTCGATCGCTTTGCTGCAGGATGGTGACCTGGTGTTCATGCTCGAGCGGCATCAGATCGAAGGTAGAAGTGCCGATGCGATCGCCGACGAGATGAAGGGGGCGTTCGATCGCTACTGCGCGGCTCCGGCGTAGCCGGATCGAGAGCCAGAGCGCTCCAAGTGGCGGCTGACGCTTCGGCGCCAGCCGCCCTTTTCTTGCCGCCCTGTTTCGGCGCCGCATACATTGGCCGCTCATGACCTTCTCCGCCGCCGCATGACCGCCTCGAGCCTTCCCGGCTT
>JBDHIM010000154.1:0-5440 GCA_039587445.1 Gemmatimonadota bacterium | reverse complement strand
CCAGGACCTCGGCTTGGAGCGGGTATTCAACGAGATCTTCCCGATCACGGATGTGAACGAGAACTTCTCGCTCGAGTTCGTCGACTACGGGCTCGGTGAGCCCAAGTACACGGTGGAAGAGTGCATAGAGCGGGACATGACCTACGCGGCCCCGCTCAAGGCCACTCTCCGCCTCATCATGTACGAGACGTTGGGAGACGGCGAGAAGCGGCCGCGAGACATCCTTGAGAAGGAAGTCTATCTCGGCGACCTGCCCCTGCTGACCGAGCAGGGAACGTTCGTTGTGAACGGCGCGGAGCGGGTCATCGTAAGCCAGCTTCACCGTTCTCCGGGGGTCGTGTTCGAGGAGTCGATCCACCCGAACGGCACGCGCCTGTTCAGCGCCCGGATCATCCCCTTCCGGGGCTCGTGGGTGGAGTTCACACTCGACATCCACGACGTCGTCTACGTCCACATCGATAAGAAGAAGAAGTTTCCGGCTACGGCGCTTCTTCGCGCGTTCGGTCACGGGACGAACGGAGACGTCCTGGACCTCTTCTATGATGTCCGGGAGTTCGACATCACCGTCCCCGTCGAGGAGGGCGGTCCGCGCCGCGAGGTTGTCGGGACATTGCTCGCCGAGAGCATCCCGAACTCCGAATTCGAGGGAGAGAAGGTCTCCTTCGAGCTCAACGGCTCGGATCTCGAGGAAATGGACGCGGTCTGGCTTGCCGACGGCGTCGACCACCCCGAGTCCGGGGCACGTCTGGCTGCCCCGGGCGACCGGCTGGACGACACGCTCTTCCGACGGTTCACCGCCGCCGGAGTAGCGGAAGTCGAGGTCTTCGATGATGAGGAGGCCTTTCTCTCCCATCGCGGCGACGAGGTCACGGATGAGCTGATCGAGAGACTGGAGCGAGCCAAGATCGGTCGAGTCATGGCGTACTCGAGCGCGGCATTCATCCCGATGCGGGGATCGTTCGCGGACCTCACGATGCGTCGCGACTGGAGCCAGAACCCGCAACTCGCGGCCGACGTCGTGAACCCCTCCACAGGCGAGGTTCTGCACGAGGCGGGGGAGCCATTCACGGAAAAACTGTTCACGAAACTGAGGGAGAGCCGCGTACGCGAGGCCCTCGTCTTCACCGGAGGACCGCGCGGCGAGTCGCCGCTCATCAAGAACACGCTCGCCAAGGATCCGACCGACAGCGAGGCTGCCGCGCTGCATTCGATCTACTCACTGGTGCGTCCGGGCGATGCCCCCAACCTGGAGACCGCTCGCGGCGCGCTCGATCGCCTCTTCTTCAACCCCAAGCGGTACGACCTGGGTAGGGTCGGGCGCCACAAGGTCAACCAGCGGCTGAAGGACGTCTATCGCCTGCTGGACTTCGAGCTGCCGAGCGAGGACACGGCGGTGCTGACCCCTCACGATTTCGTGGCCATCCTCAGGTATCTGGTCGAGCTGCACGAGGGCCGCGGGTACACCGATGACATCGATCATCTGGGCAACCGGCGAGTGCGCTCCATCGGCGAACTGATTGCGAACCAGTTCTCGGTCGGCCTCTCGCGAATGGCTCGTCTCGTTCGAGAGCGCATGTCGATCAACAGCGATCCGGAGAAGCTCTCGATCGATGATCTGGTCAACGCTCGCACCGTTAGCGCGGTCATTCAGTCCTTCTTCGGAAGCTCGCAGCTGAGCCAGTTCTTGGATCAGACGAACCCGCTCGCCGAGCTCACGCACAAGCGTCGTCTGAGCGCGCTGGGGCCCGGTGGGCTCACCCGCGAACGCGCCGGATTCGAAGTGCGCGACGTCCACTACTCTCACTATGGGCGGATGTGTCCGATCGAGACCCCGGAGGGGCCCAACATCGGGCTGATCACCTCGATGACCACGTTCGCGCAGCTGAACGAGCTCGGCTTCCTGGAGACGCCGTATCGTCGTGTGGTGGACGGTCAGGTCACCGATGAGGATGAGGTCGTGTGGCTCTCAGCCAGCGAGGAGGAGGATTACTCGGTCGCCCAGGCCAACGCCGAGCTCGACGAGGATGGACGGTTCATGCGGGATCTCGTGCTCAGCCGTCGGCGGGATGACTATCCGCTCCTTCCGGCCGACGAGATCGACTTCATGGATGTCGCGCCCGAGCAGATCGTGGCCGTGTCGCCGGCTCTGATTCCGTTCCTGGAGCACGACGACGCCAACAGGGCGCTCATGGGATCGAACATGCAGCGGCAGGCCGTGCCGCTTCTCTTCCCCGGCGCTCCGCTGGTCGGCACGGGCCTCGAGCAGAAGGTCGCACAGGACTCCGGCGCGGTAGTTCTCGCTCGCCGGGCCGGGAAGGTCACCAAGGTCACGGCCGACGAGATCGTCGTGGACACGGGCCAGCCGCGTGGCGGCGCCGGTGACGTGCCTTTGGCGCGTCTGACACAGTACGACAGGTATCGGCTGAAGAAGTTTTGGAGAACCAACCAGGACACGTCCATCAACCAGCGCCCGATCGTCAGGCTCGGCGATAGCGTCAAGCAGGGCCAGGTGATCGCGGACGGAGCGGCGACCGAGGACGGATCGCTGGCTCTCGGTCAGAACCTCCTCGTCGCCTTCATGCCCTGGTATGGGCACAACTTCGAGGACGCGATCGTCATAAGCGAGCGGCTGGCCAGGACGGACGCGCTGACGTCGGTACATATCCAGGAACTCGAGCTCCACGTGCGCGACACGAAGCGCGGGATGGAGGAGATCACGCGAGAGATTCCCAACGTGGCCGAGGAAGGCCTCTTGGACCTGGACGAGCGCGGTATCGTCCGTGTGGGCGCGACGGTCAAGTCAGGCGACATCCTGGTCGGGAAGATCACGCCGAAGGGCGAGACCGAGCTTTCTCCGGAGGAGAAGCTCCTGACCGCGATCTTCGGCGAGAAGGCGAAGGACGTCAAAGACAGCTCGCTTCGCGTTCCTCCCGGCGTCGAGGGAACGGTCATCGATGTCAAGATTTTCTCGCGACGGATCGATGATCCGCTGCTCGAGCGGGAGCACGGCGAGAGGATCGCCGAGCTGCGCGAGGTCGAGCGCTCTGAGATCGGACGCGTGCGGGACGCGCGCGATGAAGAGCTGCGCGAGATCCTCCAGGGTCAGACGGTGGCGCTTTTCCTCAAGCGGGGGACGATCGAGCCGCTCTTCTCCGAGGGTACGAAGCTGACGGCTTCGAATCTGGCAGAGCTGGACTTCGGCACCGTCGATCTCTCCACTCTCAAGGTGAAGAACTCGAAGACGAACGACCGCGTGCGCCGCCTGATCGAGGAAGCCAAGGCGCGCGCCGAGCGAATACGGGAGCGCACCGAGGAGGGTATCGACAAGGTCTTCCAGCCGGACGAGCTGTCGCCGGGCGTTGTCCAGCTCGTGAAGGTCTATCTGGCAGAGAAGAGGAAGATCGCGGTCGGCGATAAGATGGCGGGCCGTCACGGCAACAAGGGGATCATCGCTCGCGTCGTCCCCGAAGAAGACATGCCGTTTCTTCCCGATGGCACGGCGGTGGACATCGTTCTCAACCCGCTTGGAGTGCCGAGCCGCATGAACGTCGGCCAGATCCTGGAGACGCTGCTCGGGTGGGCTGGAGAGATCCTCGGGTTCCGGTCCGAGACACCTGTCTTCCAGGGAGCCAGCGAGCACGAAATCGGCGCCCTCCTGAAGATCGCCGGGTCGATCTGGGCGGCGCGCAGCCTGGGATCCGATCTGGAGCCGCCGAAGCTGGGCCCGGAGGAAGCGCGGATGCTGGCCGAGGGCATCCAGGTTACGGGGGGCGGCCAGGTGGCTCGGACGAACGGGGACGGAGTCGGTCTCGGCCGTCAGTTGGACGGCTATCTGGAATCTCCCGTCAAGGGGCTGCGGGAATTCATGGAGACGTTCGCCCGCTACCTCGTCGAGGTGGCCCGTGATCTCTCCGGAGGCACGATCTCCGAGAAGCTTCGAGAGGATGGCTGGGACGCGGCCGCCGACCTGGTTGGCGCGAGGCGGATCAAGTCCGGTGTCGACGCTGCGGTCAACGAGCTGATGAGCCGTGCGGGTCTGAGGCCCCAAGGAAAGGCGCGACTGCGCGACGGCCGGACCGGCGAGGAGTTCGATGCCGACGTCACCGTCGGGATGATCTACATGATGAAGCTGTCGCACCTGGTGGACGACAAGATCCACGCCCGGTCGATCGGACCATACAGCCTGGTGACGCAGCAGCCGCTGGCTGGGAAAGCGCAATTCGGCGGCCAGCGGTTCGGCGAGATGGAGGTATGGGCACTCGAGGCGTACGGCGCCGCGCATACGCTGCAGGAGATGCTCACCGTGAAGTCGGATGATGTCTCTGGACGCAGCCGCGTCTACGAGGCGGTCGTCAAGGGGGAAAACCTGCCCCAGCCGGGCGTGCCGGAGAGCTTCAACGTGCTGGTCAAGGAGCTTCAGGCTCTCGGCTTGAGCGTGACGCTGGGCAGAGAGGAAGAGAACGGCTTCTTCACGGAGTGAGCCGCCGGGATTCCCTCCGCGAGCTGGCGGACACCTGATCTTCGGAGCCGCCTCGCCATGCTGCGGGGTCTCCTCAGGGTGTCCAATGCTCGCTTCGGGGACTCCCGTCGGCTCGCAAGGCGTGACAGCGAAGAGGCGTTCTCGAAAGAGAGTTGTGTGTAGGCGGTCGACGGCGTCGATCGGTCGAAACTGCAGGGCTTAACAGGGGATCAAATGATCGATTTTCCGCGACACAGGGGTGGGGGTGGTTCCGACTTCGACTGGATCCAGATCAAGATCGCGTCTCCCGAGGAGATCCGGTCGTGGAGCCACGGCGAGGTCACCAAGCCGGAGACGATCAACTACCGGTCGTTCAAGCCCGAACGCGACGGTCTCTTCTGCGAGCGCATCTTCGGTCCGGTCAAGGACTGGGAGTGCCATTGCGGGAAATTCAAGCGCATCCGTTACCGGGGGCATATCTGCGACAAGTGCGGCGTCGAGGTGACTCTCTCGAAGGTGCGGCGAGAGCGGATGGGCCACATCGAGCTCGCCGTGCCGGTGGCCCACATCTGGTTCTTCAAGACTCTGCCTTCCCAGATGGGCTACTTGTTGGGGATGAAGCTCCGCGATCTCGAACGGGTGATCTATTACGCTGCGTACGTCGTGACGAGTCCAGGCAAGCAGGAGGTGGAGGAGCTGCAGGTTCTGGACGAGGAGGAGTACTGGACGCTCACCGAGAAGGCGCGGGAAGAGGGTGACACGGCATTCCGAGCCGAGATCGGCGCGGAAGGCGTCCGCACGCTTCTCGGCCAGCTCGATGTGGACGGCCTGGCCGAGGATTTGAGGGTGGAGGTGGCGACCGAGACCTCGAAGCACCGCAAGAAGAAGAAGCTGAAGAGGCTCAAGGTCATCGACGCGATCCGCGGTAGCGACGAGGATCCGTTCAAGCGGAACAACCCGGAGCACTTCATCATGGACGTG
>JBDHIM010000153.1:0-8750 GCA_039587445.1 Gemmatimonadota bacterium | reverse complement strand
ACGCAATCGACGATCCTCGCGCCGCAACGTGAAGCGGAGGTACCGGCCGACGAGTGGCCCCGCCGCGCGCGCCTTGAGGCCGAATTCGCGGTAAAGCTCTCCCAGGGTTCGAGCGATCTTCGACTCGAGAACTGGATCTGAACGAAACCACCGCCGGGCTGCCCACAACGCACCGGCGTAGCCGACTGCGAGATGTCGGGCCTCCCAAGCGAATCGCTTGCGTATCCGGGCCTCGGGATGGTTCCCGTAGGATGGTTCCCGTACCGCCGCCACCCCTGTAGCGTCGTTCGCACCACCCTCACGATGCTCGGACCGTTCACCCTGAAGTCGAGATCGAACGCCTTTCGCAAGAACTCCGTTTCCTGCCCGTGCCGGATGTGGAGGTGTCTATGGCTGAACCTGAACTGCCCGTGCCGGTCCGCCTCGGGGCATTCCCGGCGATCGAGCAGTGTGCGGTTCTCCACATGTTCGGCGTGCAACGGGGTACCGCCGACGGGTGTATACAGCATGAACTGATGAAACTCCGTGTCGTGAGCCACGGCGTGCTCGATGGCCGCGTCGATGTTCTCAGGCATGTGTTCCTCGAGCCCGATGATCGTTGAGCCGAGCACGCGGATCCCATGGCTCTGCAGCGTGCGCACCAATCGCCGTGTGTCTATCCCCTTGAGCTTGACGTAGTCCGCGCCCGGGCCCTCGAGGCCCATCCAAACCCAGGAGACCCCGAGCGCGACGAGCTGCTCCATCGTGTAGCGGCCCAGCACGTTCGCCGAGCTGAACACGTACAGAGCCCAGGGCTTGTCGTTCTCCGCCATGAGATCCAGCAGTCGCAGCGCCCGCTTTCGGTACAACAGGAAGTTCTCGTCCATCACGAAGAACGACCGGACCCGCATCGCTTCTTCGAGCTCGCACATGACCTCGAACAGCTCGTCCCCCGTCTCGTAGAAGTGGACGAACTTCCCTTTGCCGCCGAACATCGCCGAGGTTGCGCAGAAGTTGCAGCCCATGGGACATCCGACGGAGGGGATCAGGGTTGCGGCGGTGTCGCCGGGCCTACCCCGGGGGGTGACTCCCATCGTGCGGGCGCCGATGCCGGAGAGGATATGAGGGTGCCGGATCGGGCGGTTTTCATCTTCCGAAAGGAAGCGGCGCATCCAGCGCACACCCTCGCCTTTCACGATGTGGTCGGCGTCGATCAGCTCGTCCAGATCGGGCAGGTTAGCGACGTGCCCGCCGACCACGATCGTGGCGTCGGGCAGATGCTGACGAACCAGCTCGCACATCTTCTGGACCTTTCCGACGTTAGGCTGGATCGCTCCGATCCCGACGATGTCGTACGGGTGCGTAGCAATCTCCTCGATGAAGCGATCCATCGTCGGGAAATCCAGCAGCGTACAGGGAGCGTCGATATTGTTCTGAATGAGCATCAGCCCCCACGAGCGGTGGAACATCCGCACCGAGAACGCTCGCTGCTCGCGGGTTACCTGGTTGTGGTAGAGCTCCATCGGGTTCAGGGCCCGGCTTCCGTATTCGTCATCCTGCGCATAGGGCCCGAATACGCTCGTCAGCAACACACGCGCGTCGGACCGCAGGGGGTGTGGATGCTCGAACGACGCGCTTGAGCTAGAGGTCATGCTCCCGGCTCCGGATCGAGAACGCGGTGCCGGCTACCCGACGGCAGTGGCTCGCGAAATGGGACTTGCCCACCTCAGCGAGCTTCTCCGGCCTCTACATCGGCGGCGAGGTCCCTCTCCACGGGTGTCGGAGGCGTTGGCGAGACTGTCGGGCAGCCCGCTGGGATCCTCAGGGCCAGATCCCCCGCTCGAGGGTCACCTGCGCCACCCGCTCCACGGCCAAGACGAAGGCGCTGGTCCGGAGGTCGACGGGTTCCAGGGGATCTTCTTGCCGGCCGTTTTTCCCTCGCTGCGCCTCCAGGCCATCCAGCGACTCGTTGATCTCCCGCTGCTTGTCGATCACCGCGTCCGTGGCCCGCACCATCTTCTTGTGGAGCTTCTCGTTGACCTCGGACTCGTCCCACTGTTCGTTCTCGTTGTTCTGCACCCACTCGTAGTAGCTCACCGTGACTCCGCCGGCGTTGGCGAGAATGTCGGGCAGGACCGGGATGTCGCGCCCGAAGAGGATGCGGTCCGCCATCGGGGTGGTGGGGCCGTTCGCCGCCTCGGCCACGAAGCGAGCCTGGACGTCGGCAGCGTTGTCGGCGCGGATCTGGTTCTCTAGGGCAGCCGGGATGAGAATGTCGCAGGGCAGAGCCAGCAACTCCTCGTTGGTGATGTTGCGGGTGCCCTCGAGGTCGGTCACCGATCCCGTGGCCTGCTTGTGCTCCAGGGCCCTGGCCGGGTCGATCCCATCGGGGTCGAAGACGCCGCCCCGCGAGTCGCTCACGGCGAGGATGCGCGCTCCCGCTTCGGCGAAGAGCCAGGCGGCGATGTATCCGGCGTTTCCGTACCCCTGGATCACCACCGTCGCACCCTCGACAGACGAGAGACCCCGAACGACTCCCCGAGCGAGAGCCTGCTGGGTCGCGAACAGGACCCCCCGCGCCGTGGCCTCCCGGCGGCCGTGGGACCCGCCGATGCTCACCGGCTTCCCGGTCACCACGCCGAGGTTGTTCTGGCCTATGTGCATCATGTCGTACGTGTCGTAGATCCACGCCATCGTCTCGGCGTTGGTGTTCACATCGGGGGCGGGGATGTCCTGGTGTGGACCGATGGAGTTCCCGAGCTCGGCGATGTAGCGGCGCGTGATCTTCTCGACGTCTTCCTTGGGTAGCTGTTTCGGATCACACACCACGCCTCCCTTCGCCCCGCCGAACGGGACGTCCAGCACGGCGCACTTCCACGTCATCCAGGAGGCGAGAGCCCGCACCTCGTCGACCGTGACGTCCGGGTGGTAGCGGATGCCGCCCTTACCCGGTCCGCGGGCTCGGTTGTGGATGACTCGATAGCCCTTGAAGTTCTTGACCTCCCCACCCTGGGTCTGGATGGGAAACTCGACGGCGGTCGTACGGTCCGCACGCTTGAGGAAGTACACGAGCCCAGGGTTGAGCTCCGGGAGGAAGCGGGCGGCGTGCTCGCACTGGTGCTGGGCGATGTGATACGGGTTCAGGTCCTCGGTTTGAGGGCTCGTCACGGCAGCGATCTCCTGGCGGAGCGGGTGGAGTGCGAGGAGTACACGGGCAATCTGCCATGCCCTGCCGGCGAGGGAAATAGCGTCCCGGCAGGCGCGAATCCGCTATCGAATCGCCATCCTCTAGACCGACACCGATGACCCGAATCGCCATCCTCTAGACCGACACCGATGACCGGCCAGCAGGTCTGCGAGAAAGAGATTACGAGCTTGGAGGGGCCACCGGCGCTGAGGGGCGGCCCCGAAGGAACCGCCCCTACCCATCCCCACCGGCTCATCCGATTCAGTCCTCCACTCGGGGCAACTCGAAGATCCCACCGGGCAGGTGCAGCATGATCTTGTTCACCCGACCCTTCTCGTCGACCTGAAAGTCCAGGCTCGCAACCCGGAACTCCTGGAGGACGAAGCGGCCGCTCAGCTCGGGCTCCAGCGTGTACGGCGGCTCCCCGGGAACGCTCAGGATCAGGTTGTTCCCCGAGAGCTCAACGTTGAACTCCGTGCCCGTCTCGTCCTCGTACTTCCCGACGAAGCGCCTCAGGTACTCGGCGTCGAAGAGACGGGAGTCCGGCTTCTTCCGAAAGACGATGGGCTCCGCCCGGGGCTCGAGGCGGGACTCCACCTCGGCGATGAGGCCGTCCTCGTTGCCCCGGAACAGGAACTTCTGGTCCTCGAAGGTGGGATCGTCGTCGGTCTCGGCGCCACTCCAGACGTCGTAGTGCCAGTGCTCTAGGGGCGCGTCGATGTCGTTGTAGAGCAGCTTCAGGTTTTCGCCGTCCCGGGCGATGGTCAGCGTCCCGTACCCCGGATTGTCGTACTCGCCCGGATAGTCCTCCAGCGGATGGGAGGGGCCGGTCCCCTCGACCCGGGTCATCCCCTTCTTCTCCTCGGCCTTCTCGCCGGCCTCCTTGCCCTTGATGCGCTCCTCCAGGGCCTCGCCGAGCCAGTCCTCCTCCTCCAGGCCCAGGACGCGGTCGGCGGCGTGCTGGATGATCAGGAAAGGCAGCCCCGAGCCGATGTTGTTGAACGACACCAGGCCCAGGTCATCGTCAGGGAAGAACATCACGGACGTGCTGAACCCGTCGATCCCGCCGCCGTGGGAGATCCGCCGGTGCCCGCGGTACGTGTCGACCCCCCAGCCCATGCCGTACGTGCCGGCGGAGATGTCGGGCCGGTCCTGGGTCGCGCCGGTGGTCATCTGGGGCGACTGGATCTCCGACAGGGTGGAGGGGTTGATGAGCTGCTCGTCCCCGATCTTGCCGCCCCGCAGGTTCAGCAAGAGCCAGCGGCTCATCTCGTTGACGCTGGAGTTGACCGACCCGGCCGGACCGACCAGGGAGATGTCCCGGAACGGGATGCGCTCGAGCTCGTCGTCATCGTTCTCCTTGTATGGCAGGGCGTGGTCCGGGTCCTTCTGGGAGTCCTGGACCGAGAAGCCCGAGCGCTCCATGCCCAGGGGCGCAAAGAGCCGGTCGCGCATGGCCGCCTCCCAGGTCGTCCCGGAGAGCTGGCCCGCCAGGTAGCCGGCTGTCATGAACATCAGGTTGTTGTACTGGAACTTGGCCCGCAGATCCTCGGTGAGCTCCAGGTGGGCCATCCGTGCGACCATCTCGGCCCGGGTGGGATCGTTGTTGTTGTACCAGAGGAGATCGTGCCGGGGCAGGCCCGACCGGTGGGTCACCAGGTCCCGGGGCGTGATGCGTTCGGTCGTCATGGGATCGCTCAGCCGGAACTCGGGCAGATACGTGCGAAGCGGCTCGTCCCAGTCGAGTTTGCCCTCGTCCACCAGCATCCCCAGCAGCGTCGCGGTCATCGCCTTGGTGGTGGATCCGATGGCGAACAGCGATTCCTTCGTCATGGGAAGTTCGTTCTCGAGATCCCGGTAGCCGAAACCCTCGGCAAAGACCACCTCGCCTCCGGCGACCACCGCCAGCGCCACGCCGGGGACGTTGAAGTCCTTCATCGCTTTCTCGATCACCTCGCCGAAGCCCTCCAGGGCGGCCCGGGCCGCAGCCGCCGGGTCGTCGCCCCGTACGAGCTGGAACGTCATCTCCGCGCCGCCTTGGCGGAAGGTCCCCGAGATCCGATCCCCCTCGTGGGACAAGTTGCCCTCGAAGGCCGGGTCGCCGGGGATGCCCGGCATCTTGAACTGGATCGAAGTGCCGCTCAGGACGACCTCCGCCAGGGCCACGTCCCGGGCGTCCTGGGCCGGGATGGAGATCTCGCCGGTTAGGGCCCCCTCGGCGGTGTTGAAGTCCACCTGGATCTCGATCGACTGGTCGGGGGCGTCGATGGTCCCCTTCCAGTGACCGTCGACGCGGTCCTGGGCGAAGGCGACGCTGGCCGCGAGGACGAGGTGGAGCAGTCCGACCATCGGAAGACGAGCCGAGGTGCGCATGGCATGACCTCCCTAGTGGGCGTTGGAGAACGGAAGGGATAGGTCTAGTCCAGGAGGGCTGCCCAGACGTCCTACGTGGGCGTCTGCTCGGCGCGGTCCTGGACCACCGAGCAGCTTTCTGACTCAGGCTATAACAGCAACTGGCCGCCGCCAGTCGGGAGAACCTCTATTCTGCGGCGTATGGTCGGAGCACGAGATCAGGAGCGTGGAGGGGCCGGAGTCGTTACAGGTGTAACAGGTTTGTAGCTGCGAGACGGGAGCAGGGGCGGGGTCCCCTCCAGCTAGTTGTCAGCCGCCTTCTAGGTTCAGCTCAAACTCGATCTCGTCTTCGATTGGGGTGCCCTCCTCGCCGAACTCGGGAATCTCCGGCTTGAGCCGACGTGTCTCCCGGATGGCACCTCGATGGACCGCCACCTGCGTCCAGCCGACAGCGCGATAAAAGGCGAGCCCACTTCGATTGTCGTTGGTGGTGATGAGCCACAGCCGCCTACATTCGGCTCTGCGTGCAATTGGCTCAATAGCGCCGAGGAGAGCGTGACCGATGCCTTCCCGACGGACACTAGCAATGAGAACGACGATCTCACACTCGTCCCGCTCGATTCGATACAGAAGCAAGCCCACCGGCACACCATCGCGGTCAGCCACAAGGCCGGGGAGCGACAGCGCATCTTGAAGGACGCCACGCGACACGACTCGCGAGGAGCCGAAGTGTTCGCTCACGAGCGATTCGACCCAGGAGCGATCATTGGCGCGGCGTGTTCGGATTCTCATAACGATCTGTGAAGGTGCCTAACTCGCCTACGAGGACGAGATCAGGGGCGTCGCCGAGGGCGAGAAGTGAGCAGGTTCGAGGTGGTACGGAAGCTCTTATCGCACGCTGCCGACTCTTCGGCTCGGCTCCTGCGTACGAATGAAGAACACGGCGTCCAGTACGTCGCTCCACGTTGCCTGTTGCGGCGTGAGGTAGAGCAAACTCGCCACGAACGATCCGCCGAGCCATTGGTGCTGTGCCCGCCCTTCGCGGAGGTTGACATAGGCCAGCTCGTGCCCGGCCGCGTCCATCAACTCTTCGAACTCGAACGACGGATGCTGATCAGGCACAACGTCCTGGTCGAACCCGTCCGGCAGTGACACCCAATGGGTGGACCCACGATACGAAGTGAATCCGATAGCGAAGCTTTCGCGACCGAGAGCTTCCCAGAGGCCGTGCCCCATCGTGAACCCTTGCACCCTCCCGAATGTTGTGGCCTGCGGGTTCCGCATAGCGTGGAACGTGTGCACCCACACGATGATCTTGCGATCTCGGAAATATGTGTTCGCAAGCCAGATCAGATTCTCTGCCATCTGGCGGTCGCGCCCTCTCATGTAGGCAGTCGCTTCTTCAGCCGGGTCCCTAAGGTTCTCAAGTAAGAGGCCGAGCTGGACTGCTGAGCTGAGCAGCACTTGCGCCCAGAACGAACCCTCCCGGCTGTGCACAGTTCGCTCCACCTCAACGGCCGCGGCTCGCAGGGCTTCCATGCTTCGCGCCTGCTCCGCGGCGCTGGGAAGATCCTCGCGTTCTTGGGCGAGTCGCCCATCGAGAATCCCGGCGAGGATGCGGGCCGGCGCACTGTTCTCGTCGGCTAATGGGGTGTCGATTCCATGTTGCCGGAGCACCTGCCGCAAAGCGGGCAGGAAGGAGTCCCGCGCAGTTCCGGAGAACTGGATGTCGAAGCCCGTGAGCTCCAGTGGCCGGTCGTTCCGCGCCGAGCTATGAAGGTAGCGGACCAGGGGCTGTACCTGTTCCGACTGGCCCCAGATGCCCATAGCACCTTTGAGGAATGCTTCCCGAGGCTCCGCGTCGGTTTGCAGGGCGGCCCAGGCCCTCGTCGTCGTGAAGAGTCCGGACTCGAACGCCAGAACGTCGAAACCCATCTGCTGGTGCAGGAACTTGACGAGCCGCGTCTTGGCCTTGAAATCCGACCCGCCTCCGTGATCCCCCTCGCCGAGCAGCACTATCCGCACATGTCGTAAATCCTCGCGTAAGAACTGGAGATCGGAGTAATCCTCATCCTGCGGATCGATCGAGCGGATGGGAACCGCATTCTGGCGCAGCCATGCAGTTCTGGGATCTCTTCGAAGATCATCCAGCCGAGCCGCCTGGGTTCTTGCCGACAACCGGTCGAGCACCTGTATCCTGAATGGGACGGTGTCCTTGAAGGGTGCTGCGGGGGGAATGCTCAGCTCGACGATGAACAAGCCCGTTGTGGATGCCTCAAAGGCAAGCGGCAGCGAGGGGAAGAACGACCAGGCCCAGGTGACCTGCAACGGGTTGTGTTGCCGCGGCTCCAGGACTCGGGCCCGCAGATATTCCCATACCCCTTCGGCTTCGACGGAGATGCGGATGAACTCGCCCTGCTCTACGACCAGCCCGAAACAGGTCGTTTCGCCCGGTGCAAGTCGCCCGGTTGGCACCGAGAGCAGTGTCAGTTGCGGAAGCTGTTCCACTTTGGCACCGCAGGCAGGGGCTGGTTGGATCGGCTGCGCCTGCAAAGCTACGGCAAACCCTACGATGCCAAGGCTGACCATAACTGTGGAGATCATGGAGGTCATGTAGCCTATCGAAAGATTACCCTGTGATCTGGAATGGCGTCCCTGCCACGAACGCTTGGATACTTGCCCACGACGCTCCATTACTTGAGGTGCACGATAGTAGAGATTCTGGTTCGCGAGAGTGGCAGGAGAGTGCATCATGGCGCAGGGCTGCGCCGGGAGTCCGGCGGGTCCGGGGCAGGTCGAAGTGCTGCCGTCGCCGGGAACATCTTTCTGTACCTCAGAAGCGGGCGCAGAAAGAGGCCCGCTTTCATTACTTGCGGACCTTGACCGTTACCATCGCCGACCGCAAGTCGGGAGAACCTCTATTCTGCGGCGTATGGATGCGGCTCTACGAGGACGAGATCAGGAGCGTGGAGGGGCCAGATGCGGGAAGGGGCGGCCCGGAAGGAACCGCCCCACACTGTTACACAGGCTTTCCCCTACGCTTCCTTACTGGATGTAGCCGAGCGAGCGCAGCGTCTCGAGCTGTTCGGGCGTAAGCGCCACCTCGCCACCGGGGGTGAAGCGTGTCGCCAGCGCCTGGTGCGCCTCCCACTGCTCTTCGAGGAAGCCGGTGTAGTGCTCGACCAGGTCGGGATGTTCCTCGTGGACGCTCTTCAAGCAGAAGGGGTCGTTC
>JBDHIM010000152.1:0-8132 GCA_039587445.1 Gemmatimonadota bacterium | reverse complement strand
GCTTCGGTCACCGATACGGTCCGCGCGGCGACGCAGCCCACCGAAACGCGGTTTTCGGGGCTCTTCCGTATCCCAACAGCCCCAGCAACAGCCCCAACTTAAGGCCGCTTCACCGAGAGGCCGCGAGTGCGGGCTCAACCGTATATACCGCCTGCATCCCAGCCATCAGATGGGCGCTGACGTGGCAGTGGAATAGCCAAATCCCGGGGTTGTCGGGTTCCATCTCGGCCACTGTCATCCCCATTGGCAGAATCTCCGCCACATCCGTCCGCATCTTCTTTATCGTCACCGTGTTGCCGTGCCAGTGCGGTGAGTGGGGCTCGAAGTTGGTGGAAGCCATGATATACCACCGCACTCGCTCGCCAACGCGCATCGTGAGACCTGGTAGGTGCCCGTAGATGAACCCGTTCATCGACTCCATGAAGTTCTTGCCCCAATCAATGCCGGCGCCCGCGAACACATCTCCGAACGGACCTCGATAGATCGGCACAGCGTCCGGATCCCCGGCGTAGGTTCGGATGTTGTCCTCGATGTACCAGCTCTCGTTCTCGTTCATCTCAGCGAAGGCGACGACAAACTCGCGGTCAACGTCGGCCTGCCGTCCGTCGGCCGTTAACGTCCCGGCGGCACTCACGATCATCGGGCCGATAAGACCCGCGTTGACGTCTTTGATCTCTTCCGTGTGGGAGTGGTACATCCAGAACACTGAGCTCAAATCTCCTTCGGCGGGACCGGCCCGTTCGGGGACGGGCCAGACATAGACATGCGTGCCGCCGGTTGGCACGCCGTCGTCGAACTTGTCTCGCTCGTCCGTGCCATCCGCGTAGGGAGTGCCCTCCGAGTCCTTGTGGTAGAAAACCCCGTGAGGGTGAAGGCTCGTGGGAAAGTGAACGTTGTTTCGGTACACGATCCGGATCGTGTCGCCGACCTGAGCGCGCAGCAGCGGACCGAGTATGCCGAGGTGCTCCCATTCGGGGGGTCTGGGCTTCAATGTCGCGAAGGTGGAATCCGTGTACTCGCGGTAGATGGATTTCTTGTAGACGTGGCCGATGCTCGTCAAGCCGCGCTCCACCCAATGGGACTCCACTTCGCCGAACGGCTCATTGGTCAGAAGGTTTTTGCCGCTCGGAGCGTAATCCCACACTACCTCGTCCGCCGCGATGTAATACGTTCGCGTGGTCGGTTCCGGCACTGCGCTCCGATTCGTCTTAAGCGCATCGCAACCTGGAAGAACGGAAGACAACAGCAATACGGCAGAGACCACGATCCGGTCCGTCAAAGGGTCCTCCCTGTGGCATGGGTTGGCACGGGCTGAAGCGAACCTCCCTATTTAGTCACTGGCTTGCGGTATTGCTACCTTCGCCTGCGTGCTGCGGAACGGCTTTTCTTAGGAGGACGAGCTCGCGAGAGTGGAGGGCTAGGTGCATCGGTTTCAGTGGCTGGCGAACTTCCTAAAAACGGCGCATTCTAGGTCCCAGCAACAGCCCCAGGCATTCGGGATCCCTTTGACTCCGTATCAGTATAACTGTTGGTGATGTAACGGATTACACACGGGCGAACTGCTCAGTGTGGTCCAGAGCGCCTGCCTTACAAGCGAGCCAGAGATCCGCCGATTTCCGGTACGGATCAGCGCTGGAAACGGAAATGCGGTTTTCGGCGTGCGCAGCGCCGCGAACTTCGCGAGAAGGCGGGTACGTGATGGACTGGCGACGAGGCAACACCGTCGGCATGATGACACGCTCTACAGCCCCACAAACAGCCCCAAGCACCCCAAGCAGCGACGCCCGCCTGAGGTTAGCGGGAACGCAACTTGAAGGGCGTCGAGGGGTTACGAGCAACCACGGGGCCGTAGCTCAGTCGGGAGAGCGCCTGCTTTGCAAGCGAGCCCGAGATCCGCCCTTTTCCGGCAATTACCCGTAGTCTAGCGGCTTCTTACGGATCAGTCCCGAAAGCCGAAACACGGTTGTCGGGGCTTTTCCGTATCCCAACAGCCCCAGCAACAGCCCCAACGCCGCGGCGCTGCGCATCCTTTGGCCCGGCAACAGCCTCAGCCATCCGTCCTCTCATATGGCGGCTATGGCGGCCCCGAACCTATCATGAAGCCTGTCCAGGGGCCGCGAGCCAACCCGAAACGTCGAACGAACATGAGCGCGTCCACACCGCAAGAGCAGATCCTTGGAATCGTCAACAACTACTGGCAGGGCTGTTCAGTGGGTGCGGCGGCTCGACTCGAGTTGGCCGACCTTCTGGCGGACGGGCCGCTACACGTCGATCTCCTCGCGGAACGCACCGGGACACATGCCCCGAGCCTCTTTCGGATGCTCAGGGCGCTGGAAAGCACCGGGATCTTCACGCAAGTGACGCCACGGGTATTCGCCAATACGCCGGCCAGCGAGTGCCTGCGCCGACAGGCACCGGGCTCGCAGTGGGGTTGGATTCGAATCACTCTTTGTGCGGATGCTCCCGTCTTCGATGGGTGGCGAGGACTGATGCAGGCCCTGCAAAATGGAGAGCCAGGCTTCGACCAGCTGCGCGGTCAGTCTGTTTGGGAGCACCTCAAAACCGATCCTCAACAGAACACGTTCTTCAACGAGGCGATGCGGGACTTGGGCGCCTCCATGGCTCCGGCCGTGACCATCTCCTACGACTGGAGCCAATTTTGGTCACGGAAGCGCCAGAGCATCCTCGCATGGAACGTGTCGGCGGTGACTTCTTTGCGGAGGTCCCGACGGGAGCCGACGCCTATCTGCTGAGGTGGATCGTTCACGACTGGGCCGACGACGAAGCGATCGCCCTCCTGGAGAGCGTGACGAACGCCGCCAAGCCCGGTGCGCGAGTGCTGCTGGTAGAGTCAGTAATCCCGGAGACAGCCGAGTTCGACATGGGCAAGTGGATGGACGTGAACATGCTCGTGATGGCAAGCGGGCGCGAGCGCACGGCTGCCGAATTCGGCGAGTTGTACGATCGGGCGGGCTGTGAGCTCGAGCAAATCATCCCCACGCCTTCACCGCTGAGCATCATCATCGGGAAGCCGCGAGCGTGAGACGCGTGTGAACGAGGCTGGCGACGCAACGGCCTCCATCGCGTTCTAGGCCCAGCTACAGTCCCAAGCGTGGGCTGCCTTTGAATGCGTCTTAGTATAACTGTTTGTGATGTAACAGCTTACAATACGGGCGAATGGTTACAACCGCTCACGGGGCCGTAGCTCAGCTGGGAGAGCACCTGCTTTGCAGGCGTTCCGTACCCCAACAGCCCCAGCAACAGCCCCAGTCTCAATTGGGTCCCAAACGTCTAATCCTCTATGCGAGCTGGGGCGGCACGAAAGGGAAGCGGCACTTATGAGGTTCAGGAGGTCCCGAGCTCAAAATGCGGCGGCCCGATTCGCAGAAAGCCCGCAAGACCATGCGGGCTTTCCTGCGTTTGGGATCGGCTGAGACTCGTCAGTCCGTTCCAGGCAGACCTTCGATCACCCAGATCTCGCCCTGGATTTCCCCCCCGCGGAGGGCGATTCGGCGGCCGTCGGGATGGAGGCTGAAGCCACGGAGGTGCGCTTCCGAGCGCTGGTCGAGCCTGAGTATGGACGAAACGCCGCCCGTCTCGAGAGACAATCGGTACAGAGTCGATTCTCCAACCGCCACGAACCCGCCGAACAGGACGTAGCTTCCGTCCGGCGTCCAGACGAAGGCACTCGGGGCGCCCATGAGACCGTGGGGTGCTTCGGCCGAGGCATCTTCGGGACCCGAAAGCGAGTACACGGTCCGCTCCTCCCCATTGGACGTGGAGAGCACGCGAATGCGGCTGCTTCCCCCTGCGCCCCCATCCTGCTCGTAGATGGCCAGCATCGCTCCGTCGGGAGACACGGCGACCCTCGCCGCCTGGCCCGATGCTCTGGCCAGCTGGTGTTTCTGCCCTGTCGTGAAATCATGAACAACAACCGTCAACGGGCCCTCCCCGCCAGCCGGCTCGACCGCGTACAGCACCCTTCCGTCGGGGGAAAAAGCCCCCGCTGCCAACTGCCACCGATCCCTTTGATTCGTCTCGAAAAGGGTGCGAATCTCCCCGGTTTGCATATCGAGGCGGTGGATCCCGTCGCGCCGCCTGTAGCTGCCGAAAACGGTCATCGTATGGGTGTCAGGGCCCCACCAGAGCCGCCTCACGTCGGCAACGGGAAATGGAATCAGCCGGATCTCGCCCGTTTCAAGGGTCCGGATGGCCAAACGCCCGTGCGTCTTGCCGGATAACCCATGACTCTTCAGGAAGGCGACCTGCCGACCGTCCGGCGACCACACCCCAAAGCTGCTCCTCGCCTGGCTGGGTTCCTCGATCGGAGCCGGCGGACTGACAACGCGGCCCCCGGCCAAGTCCAGCACGGCTGTTTGTACCTGGGGCCAGGCCGTGACTACGCCGTAGTAATAGCGGTCCCCAGCGAAGCCGAACGGCCGAAGCTGCCACACGTCACTCTTGATCAGCCGTGGCTCGCCTTCGGGCTCGCCGCCCTCCAGAGCTTGCAGCCACACGGCATGCTTGAGAGCCCGGTTGCTGTGGAAGAGGATCCCACTGCCGTCCCGCGTCCAGCCCATGAGCCTGTCGTTTCCGTTGCCGGCTACCACGGCTGCTTCGCGGCTCCCGTCGACGGCCAGCACGCGTATATCGGTATCGAAGGAGCCTTCGCTGGCGATGTAGTCGTAGGCGACGTGGCGTCCGTCCGGAGAAAAGTAGGCTCTGCCGAGGGAGCCTTCACCAGAAGTCGACAGCCTCCTCAGGACCCGGATCGAGCCATCGCCGATGGAAACGGAGGACAGGCTGGTGCCGTAGGGGTCCCTCAACGAGATAAGGACGTGCTCCCCGTCGACGGACCAGTCGAAGACCTGCACATCGTGGTGGTCCTCGGCGGCCGGAACGAGGATGCGCATGCCGCTGCCGTCCGTACCGATCACTCTCAGCCCGTAGCCCTCCGTGTCTTCGCCGGTGCCGAACCAGGCGTAGGCGATGCGAGTTCCGTCCGGCGAGAAGACCGACGATTCCGCGTAGGCGAAGTTCTCCGCCCAGGGACCTTTGTCGGTGACCTTGCGCAGTCCAGTCCAGATGGACGGGCCCGAGGACTGTAGATCGAAGACGGCAAGATCTCCCGTCCTCCAGTCGACATCAGGTACGTAGCGACCATCCGGCGATGGCGGTCGTCCGTAGAACATGTAGTCGTAGACCTTGAGGATGCGCCGGAAGATCAGCGAATCGGCTTGGCTGGCCGTGGCGCTCGCGGTCGTTGCCTCCGCCTCGGCCGCCCGATAATCGGGGTCCGGGCCGCGTGTTCCGAAAAACAGGCCCGACAAGGCGATCAATGCGACCAGGCTATTCATCGGGTCTCTCCTCCATCAGATGGTGTCCGCATGGCGCTTCGTGGCGCCGTTCCGGACTGCAGAGGGGCAAACGACATTCCCGATCCCGATCGTGAGGCCAACCCGCATAGGCATAGATGGTTGCGGCATTCGGACACGCATGAGCGCGTCCCAGAAGCGTCAGCCTTCGTTACGGCTGGCCGACGCTCCCGTAACGCCCGCTTCCATTCCGCGGGGCTCGGCGGCCAGACGGAAGCGGAAGGTCGTCCCTTCTCCCAGCATCGTTTCGACCTCGAGCTCCGCACCGTGAGCTCGAGCGATCCGCTGTGCGACCGCGAGCCCGAGGCCAGTTCCCTCGGGCTTCGTCGTGAAGAATGGCTCGAAGAGCTGCGGCAGCGCGTCGCGAGCTATCCCCGCCCCTCCATCGGAGACAGCAACGGTCACCTGCTCTGGCCCGACCTCAAGCTCGAGGTCCGGTCCGTGGTTCTCTGGTCGTGCAACACGAACAGCTTTCAGGACTGCCTGCCCGCCGGTATCCAGGGCCTCGGCGGCGTTGATGAGCAGGTTGAGTACGAGCTGTTCGAGGGCGCTATCGTCCCCGGTCACCCAGACCGGATCCGGCTCGACGTCGACCTCGAGAATCGCGCCGCGCTCGTTGAACTTCGGCTCCGCCGCTCGCACCGCGGCTTCGAGCGGCAATCTGAGATCCACCCTGCTCATCGTGATCCGGCCGCTGCGCGCGATGCGCAGGACATCATCTACCGAGGCGTTCAGACGAGCGAGCTCATCTAGCGCCCGGTTGACCAGCCGGCGTGCCTCGGAGGGGTTGTCCTCCATCTTCCGATCCGCGCGTTGCAGATCTACTCGGATCGAGGTGAGCGGATTCCGCACTTCGTGAGCTAGAGACGCGGCGAACTCGCCAACCGCGGCCACCGCCTCTTGCTGAGAGAGCTTCTCGAGCGTCTGGCTCAGGCTGCGGGTCATGTCATTGAAGGCCCGGGCCGTGGACTGGACTTCGGGCGAGCCGCCGCTCTCCTCCGCTCGGCCACTCAGATCGCCGGCTGTCACTTGCGACGCGGCGACTGAGAGATCCTCAAGAGATCGAGTCAGGCGTCGGGTGAAGAGCGTTGCGAGTCCGAATGCGCCCGCCACCACCAGCAGCAGGGCGATTGTCCCTCGGCGGGCCGCTTGGGCGAACGGCCGGGTGACGGGCTCGACGGGTCCCGCGATGACCAGGCGGAGAGGCGGATCCCCCATCTCCTCGGACTCGGTGAGCCAACTCTCCCCTCTCCAGGAGAAGCGCTGCCGCAAGTAGAGGTCCGTCTCGAACGCCAGCGGAACCAGAGGACTGCCATCGCGGGGATCGAAGAGAGCCAACGACGCGCCTCCCACGCCGAGAGCGACAGCTCCCGGTGGCAGCAGGCCCTCGATGCGCAGCTGTCCTCTCAGAGTCCCGAGGAACGATCCAGACAGCCTCTCACGGACGGGAAGCTCGTAGGCGAGAAGACCGAGAGTCAGGTTGTCAGACGTACGCTCCAGCCCCAGATCGGCGGGCAGCTCGGCGACCACGGTTCCGTCAGGACGACGGATCTCCGCTGATTCGATCAGATCGGCTGCTACCCACCGTGCCCGCAAGTCCTCGAGAGCCGCCACGTTGTCCGCCTGGGTCAGGGTGATTCCTTCCTTGAGCGTCTCCTGCACCGCCGGCGCATCTCCCAGATCGAGAAGGCCTGACAGGCGAGCAGGCCACCGCGCTCCAATCTCCTCTACCAGCTCGTGCAGCGAAGACTCGAGGCGAGACCGAACCAGCTCCTCTCCGGACCGTCTGGCGGACGTGTTGAGCCATAGGCCCACCAGGCCGAGCGGGACGACGACTCCCAGGACCACAACGAGAAGGAAGCGGCTCCGCAGGCTGAGAGGTTTCACTCGCGTTCCTCATCGCCGGTTCGGCCGTCCGACTCACGGGCGAGCAGGCGGTAGAGGCGTGGCTTCGAGATGCCGAGGATCTGTGCGGCTCGTGTCTTGTTGCCCCCCACCGCGTCGAGCACTCGCCGGGTGTGCTCGATCTCCATCTTCTCCATCGTGGGGAAGAGCTCCGATCCGGTAGCGGCCGCGCCACGGGGTCCGAGGGCCAGGTGATGTGGTCGGATCACTCCGCCGGTGGCCAGGGCCATGGCTCGTGTGAGACAGTTCTCCAGCTCACGCACGTTCCCTGGCCAGTCGTACGCGAGCAGCGCCTCGATCGTCGCATCGGGGAGCGCCGGGCCTGGTGCATGGAACTTGTCGGCGGCCTTGCGGACCAGGTGGTGGGCCAGATCCGGAATGTCGGCCGGTCGCTCACGGAGTGGCGGCAGCTCGATCTCTACCACCCTGAGCCGATAGTACAGATCGTCCCGAAAGCTCCCTTCCTCCACCCGCTGTTCCAGATCCCGGTGCGTCGCCGCGATCACCCGAGCTTGGGTAGGCTCCGCCTCTTCGGCCCCCACGGGGAACACCTCTCCGTCCTCAAGAACTCGCAGGATCTTCGCCTGGAACTCCGGGCTCGTATCCCCGATCTCGTCGAGGAAGATCGTGCCGCGACCTGCCAGCGCGAAGCGTCCCCTGCGGTCCGACACCGCTCCTGTGAAGGCGCCTCGCACGTGGCCGAACAGCTCGGACTCGAGCAAGGTGTCGGGGAGTGCTGTGCAGTTGACCGGGACGAACGGCTCCTCGGCGTGTGCCGAGTTGAAGTGGATGGCCCTGGCTACCATCTCCTTCCCCGTCCCAGTCTCGCCTCGAATCAGCGCGTTCACCGGA
>JBDHIM010000151.1:0-11988 GCA_039587445.1 Gemmatimonadota bacterium | reverse complement strand
TCGTGACCAGCCGGACCATCGTCTGGAAGTTCAGGGTGCCTACCTGGAGATTGGCTTCGCGAGCCGCCTCCTCGACGAGTCGGTAGATCCTCTCTTCGGAGAGAGAAAGAAACACCTCGGTGAGGCGGGCGGAGCAGAAGTCGAGGTACTTCGCCCGAAGCACTTCGTCGATTCCGTCGCCGGAATTCTGGCCCGCGGCTCGTTCAGCGCCACCGACCGGATCGTGGCTCAAGAGGACGGGTCCTCCCGGAGTTCGCGGGTTCAGGGGGCTGCACCCATCCCTAGAAATAGGGGCACACGCCGCGGGAGTGTCAAGTTGGCGGTTCCGTGGACCGCCTGTCGGCTTGACCATCAGCGGCGGAGCCGGTCCGTCCGCGTGGGACTGGGGAAGCCTCGGCTACGCGAGCCGCGGCGACCGTTTACCGGCTGCCGGCGAAGCCGACGTCGCTAAGGCGGGTTCGCTGAAGCTCCTCGAAGATGGTACGGCGACAGAGTCCGTACACGATGATGTCACTCAGGAATTCCGGGTCCGTTTGGCGCACCTCCTCCACCTCGTCCACCAGCCCTTCCGGTAGATTCACCACGAGTTCAACGGGTCTAGTAGCCTTCATGCGGCGCAGCATCTCCATCGGTAAAAAGTGAAGAATTACAAGTATGTCGCTCTTTTCGACCCGCCCGGCCTGGACGGCGGTGGCGGTGGTTCCTGAAGGCGATCAACTATACCACGGTCGGTTTTCCCAAAGCAACCCACACTCTCCGGTGATTGAACCGCGCTTGATACGGTAAGTGTAGTAGTCACAACTATTTGATAAAATGTCGAAAACTCGGCTCTCATCGTGGATTACTCAGTGCGCGATCGGACGCCGAGGGGAGCGATGGCCTTGAAAGGAAGAGATGACGCCGCATTTGTCGAGGTTCAATACGGAACCGCATCCATGCCGTATCAGCGACTTTTTTGAAAATCCGAAGCCGACTGCGAGGGCCTCAACCTCGTCTCTGGCTCCCGCTCGCGAAGCGCGCCTTGCCACTGCCGGGCGCTATCCCGCAAGCTTGCGCGGACGAGTGGCCGTTGGGTCTTGAAGCGCGGTGAGCATGGACGATTCCACAGGCAGGGCACGTTGGCTCGGGGTGGCCATCGGCGTGGCAGTGCTCTTCGCCGGCGTTTGGCTGACGGGCCGGTTTCCGTATTCGGGCGAACACTACGGGGTCTGGTCGCTGGCGCCGCCGATCGTGGCGGTCGTGCTCGCGTTCGCTCTCCGGGATGTCGTGGCCGCGCTCTTCGTCGGCATCGCATTGGGCGGGGTGATCAGCGGACGCCTGAACATCGTCCACGAGTTTCTCATACCATCGGTCGGGTCACCGGAGTTCGGCCTCATCCTCCTCGTCTACCTATGGTGTCTCGGTGGGCTCATCGGACTCTGGACGCGAACGGGCGGTGCGCTCCGTTTCGCGGAGTGGGCCGGTGGGAAGATCGTCTCCGGGCCGAGGTCCGCGATGGTCTTTGCTTGGCTGATGGGCATGGTCTTTCACCAGGGAGGTACCATCAGCACGGTGCTCACCGGCACGACCGTTCGGCCCATAGCGGACCGGAACCGGATCTCCCACGAGGAGTTTTCCTTCATCGTTGACACGACGGGGTCGCCCACGGCCACTCTGATTCCCTTCAACGTCTGGCCGATCTACGTCGCTGGGTTGGTGGCCGGAACGGTGCCGGTGCTGGCGACGCAGGAGCAGGCGATCGGCTTCTTCTTCCGCGCGCTCCCGTTCAACTTCTACGCGATCCTGGTGATCCTGTTCACCCTGCTCTTCAGCCTCGAGCGACTTCCGTTCCTGCCAGGGCGGCGAATGACGGAAGCGCGCCGCCGAGCGCGCCAGACCGGTCGACTGGACGACGAGCGCGCCGAGCCTCTCTCGTCGGAGGAATTGACGGTCGTGAAGCCCCCGGCCGGCTACTCGCCCGGGCTGGTCGACTTCTTCGCACCGATCGGAACCCTGCTCGGCGTGGCCATCGTTCCGTATCTGTGGACGTTCTTCCTGCTCGGGAGGCGAGGAGACCCGTCGCTGCCGATCGCCGAAGCGTTCGTCCTTTCGGTGCTCGTGGCGATGGCGGTGGCGCTGGCCAAGGGGATGCGGCTTCGAGACGTGATGGACGGCTTCGTCTCTGGCTGTAAGGGCGTGACGATCGGCGCCATCGTGCTCGCACTCGCCGTCACGCTGAAGTCCGTGGCCGATGCCGTCGGCACGGCGGCGTACGTGGTGGCGGAGCTGGGAGAGGCCGTTTCGCCGGTCGCGCTGCCGGCGCTGCTCCTTCTGGTCGCGATGTTCATCGCGTTCTCGACGGGAACATCGTGGGGCACGTACGCTGTGCTCTTCCCTGTCGCGATGCCGCTCGCCTGGAGCATCTCGCCGGATCCGGGCTATCTGGCGCTGAGCTTCGCCGCCGTGACCGGCGGTGGCGCGTTCGGCGACCAGTGCTCCCCTATCTCCGACACGACCATTCTCTCGTCGCTGGCCACGGGTTGTGATCTGATGGATCACGTGACCACGCAGCTGCCGATGAACCCGACACATTAATCCACGCGGCCGGTCGGAAGACACGACTCACACGGAGGAGAACGTGGCCGAGGGAAACAAGTCGGCGCTTATCCTGGGAGCCTCGAGCGGTTTCGGCGAGGCGTCAGCCCTCGCCCTGGCCGAGGCAGGCTTCGACATCTACGGGGTCCATCTGGACCGTCGCGCTGGCCTCGAGCACGTGAAGGAGATCGTTGCCGATATCGAAGCCGTCGGGCGTCGCGCTCTCTTCTTCAACGTGAACGCCGCGGACGCCGAAAAGCGGGCCGACGTGCTGGACCAGATCGCCGAAGAGACGGGACCGGGAGCGGTCCGAGTCCTGTTGCACTCGCTTGCTTTCGGCACACTGCGACCGCTGGTGGACCGAAACCCGAAATCCGTCATCACGCCCAAGCAGATGGACATGACCCTCGACGTGATGTCGCACTCGCTGGTGTACTGGACGCAGGGGCTCGTGTCGCGGCGGCTCATGGGCGATGGCGGGCGGATCTACGCGATGACCAGCTCCGGAGGCGATCGGGTCAGTCCCTTTTACGGCCCGGTATCCGCGGCCAAGGCATCGCTGGAGTCGCATTGCCGTCAGCTGGCGTTGGAGCTGGCGCCGCTCGGCATCACGGCCAACGCGATCCGTGCGGGCGTGACGGACACGCCGGCGCTGCGGAAGATTCCGGGACACGACCGGATGATCGAGATCGCCCGTGAGATCAACCCGCACGGGAGGCTGACCACGCCGGCGGACATCGGCCGCTGTCTCGTTGCCCTGTCCCGCCCGGAGACCGCCTGGATGACCGGCAACGTGCTCCGAGTGGACGGCGGCGAGGATGTCGTTGGGGCGGGGCTGTCGAGTGGCCCGGATACGGTCGCCGGAGTGTCGGGAGACGGATCGTGAACCGCGCGGCACGGAGCTTGGGAAGGGCGGTGCTGACGCGCGCGGCGCGCGGCTACGTGCGCCATCGCTGGCGATCCGTCAAGCGCGAGGCCGGGCGCCCATGGCGCAAGGGAGCCGACGGAACGGCCGCCTCTCTCGGCCGCTGGATCGGCCTTTCTCTCGCCGTAGGGGCAAAGGCCCTCGGCGCCGGCGCCGCCATCTACGTCGTCATGAAGCGCCGATAAGCTCCAGAACCACGTCGATCCGCCGGTTCTGAGCACGCCCGGCGGCGGTGTCGTTGCGTGATATCGGTCGGCTCTCTCCGTAGCCGACAGCGCGAATCCTGTCAGCGCTGATCGCCATGTTCGCGAGGATGTATTCCCTGACGGCGATCGCACGCCGTGCGCTCAAGGCCTGATTGAACTCGTCGTTGCCCTGTGAATCGGTGTGCCCCTCGACGGTGATGCGTGATTCGGAGAAGGCGCGGATCGCCTGCTGGACCTTCGTGAGGAGGGAGTAGTCCTCCGGCCTGATCTTGTGCGAGCCGGAGTCGAAGGTGAGTCCGAGAAGCCGGATGGTCAGCTGCTCCACCCCGAGGATGATCTCGGCTTCCTCCTCGTCGAAGAGGGCTTGCACCTCCCTTAGGGTCTGCTCCCGTCGCTCACGCTCTCTCAGCTCGGCCGAGACCGTGGCTTCGCGCTCGCCGAGGCGCGCCAGCTCGTCGCCCAGCGAGTCAGAGGAGGCCTGAAGGCGCCGTATCTCCTCCTCACGATCCGCGAGGCTCGTCTCGAGGCGCCTGCGGTCTTCCAGCAGGCTGAGGATCGCCGCCAAGACATCGGCCGCCACCGGGCCGCTTCCCTGAGCGAAGCCCGCCTGCAGACCGAGCGCCTCGGCAATCCCGATCAGCTCGGCTTCGTGGCGGCGGACGACGGCTTCCGTAGTCACCTCGCGCCTTCTCACGCTGTCCGAGAGCACGGCGACCCAGGTCGAATGGGCGTATCCGTCGGCAGCCCGCTTGGCCAGCTCCCCCGCCTCCGATGGCTGGCCCGGATCCACGCCAAGCGAGGCGTCGGCACGCCGCAACAGCGTGTCAGCTTCGGCGAAAGTCCTCGCAGCACGCTCGTCGGCCCGGGCGGCCAGCGCCTCCTCGCGGAGGTGTCGAGCCTCACCGAGCACGCTATTGCGGACCGCCTGGAGCTCAGCTTCGCCGTAGAGAGCCTCCGCCTCCGAGGCGCGGCGGCGCGCATCGTTTTGATTCCCGTCTTCGACCTTGCGGCCCGCGTCCTGGGCCTTCTTCTCGGCCGCCGCCCAGCGCTCCGCCGCGAAATCGGGCGCGTTGGCCGCCAGCGCCCGTTCCCGGGCGGCGAGCGTCTCCCGCATGAGCAGCTCGCCTATCTCCTGCAGCTCCTCGGCGCGGTCCAGCGCCTGGTTGGACTCCAGCAGCTTCTTCCGGATCTCCTCGATGCGGCCGCCCTGCCGGTGATCTTGCTGTGCCCGAGCCAGCTGATCCGCCGCTCGCCCGAAGTTCCGGGGAGAGATGAGGTTCAGATGCTGAGCGCGAGCCTCGGCGTAGCGGGCTGCCGTGGCCTCGAGCTGGCTCTCCAGCGTCTGGGCGCCGGCGGCCGCGGGGCCTGCCAGCAGGACGAGCAGGCAGCCGATCAGAGTGGACGGTCGGCCGACGAGGGTGCGGTGCGCGACCTGCGTCGGCACGGATCTCATCGGCGGCGCCCGCCGGCGGGCGAGACATCGATCGACAGAGCGATGACGAGCAGCACGATCTGAAGGACGCCCCACTCGCCACCATTCCAATTCTGCACCGCCGTATACCAGAGGAAGGAGGTAGGGAGAAAGACGAACCCGAGAACCGGCCACATCGCGGTGTCGAAGAGACCGTTGAACCAGCTCGTGAACAACCAGAGGAGAACGATCACCAATCGCGGCGCTATCAGCGTCGCGAGCGCGAAGAGACATGGCATGGTAGCTATCCCGCAGAAGTCTCGACCCGGACTACGACCTGTGCGCTCAAGTTATGGCGGGGAGAGCCGGATGGGACAGCTCGGCGGCCCGACCCGGACGACACGGCGTGCCGTCCGGTCACGGACCAGGGGAGCCTCAGCCCATCACGACAGCGGCCGCGAGGGTGTCGACAAGCTCCCGCAACGTAGTCTCGCCCCGGTCGCGGGCGTACCAATGCCGCGAGTCGGCGTAGATCTCCTTCGCCGGCCGCTCGCCCTTTGCCCTCTCGCCGACCACGAACTCCTGGAGCTCCGCGGGTCTGGGACCCCACGCTCCCGCGGGCTCGAAAGCCTCGTCCAGGATTATGGCCATCGGGATCGATCGCGTACCGTTGGTCAGGAAGCGGTCCATCACCTCGAGGCTCTCATCCCGCTTGATGATCCTGAGCTCGAAGTTGGGAAGATCCTCCGCGAACCGGGCCAGCACCGGGACCGTGTTCGAGGCGTCTCCGCACCAGTCCTCCGCGAGCACCAACAGCTTCCACCGGCCGCCGACGACCGCGGAGCGGCGTGCGACCCATTCCGGAGTCCGGGCCCGCTGATAGATCCCCTTCCAGAGCGAGAGGTTCTTCTCGACCTCTTCCGAGAGGAAGCGATCGAAGGTGAATCCCCGCTCCCAGTGCTCGCGGTAATCGATGCCGTCTGTCATCTTCTATCCACCCTGTGTAGGGTACCGATGATCCGCTTCAGGTCGGGTTCGAGCCACTCGCGGATCATACCGCTTTGCCAGCTGACGGGAACGACGTGCCGTCCCCCTACAGAAAGAACAATCCCAGGTTCCCGAGATGAGCCAAACAGGACATAACACTTTGCAGTATAGCAAATTACACGCCAGGAGACGAGAATGACAATAGCGGCCGACGCGAAACCTCCGGTACCTGAGAACGAGCCGATTCTGGGCTACGCGCCCGGATCGCCGGAGCGCGACGAGCTCAAGGCGAGACTCGCCACGATGGCGGCCGAGGAGATCGAGATACCGCTGGTCATCGGCGGCCAGGAAGTGAGGACCGGCGACACGGTCGAAGCTGTCATGCCCCACGACCACAAGCACGTGCTCGCCACCTGGCACCGGGCAGGCGCCCGGGAGGCCGAGATGGCGATCCAGGCGGCGGGTGAGGCATGGCGCGACTGGTCGAGCTGGAGCTTCGAGGACAGGGCCGCAGTCTTCTTGCGAGCCGCGGACCTCCTCGCCGGACCGCGGAGGCAGACGCTGAACGCGGCGACGATGTTGGGTCAGAGCAAGACGGCCCATCAGGCGGAGATCGACAGCGCCTGCGAGCTGATCGACTTCTGGCGCTTCAACGTGCACTTCGCGCGGCGCATCTACGAGGAGCAGCCGAACTCGGCCCCCGGCATGTGGAACCAGCTGGACTACCGGCCTCTGGAGGGCTTCGTATTCGCGATCACGCCCTTCAACTTCACGTCGATCGCCGGCAATCTGCCCACCGCGCCGGCGATCATGGGCGGCGTCTCGCTCTGGAAGCCCGCCTCATCGGCTGTCTACAGCGCCTACTACATCCTTCAGATCCTGATGGAGGCCGGCCTCCCGCCGGGCGTCGTGAACCTCCTGCCCGGGCGCTCCGGCGAATTCAGCGACACGCTC
Source organism: Gemmatimonadota bacterium (assembly GCA_039587445.1). Taxonomy (GTDB): domain Bacteria; phylum Gemmatimonadota; class Gemmatimonadetes; order Palauibacterales; family Palauibacteraceae. Next base: position 4,931 of record JBDHIM010000151.1, on the reverse strand, counting down.
CTGACGAGTCCAGAGTTCGCCGGGATCCACTTCACCGGGTCGACGGGCGTTTTCCAGCATCTGTGGAGACAGGCGAGCTCCAATCTCGAGTCGTACCGCTCCTACCCGAGGATCGTGGGCGAGACGGGCGGGAAGGACTTCATCGTCGCCCACCAGAGTGCCGATGTGGACTCTCTGGCCGTGGCTATCGTACGGGGTGGGTTCGAGTACCAGGGGCAGAAGTGCAGTGCGGCTTCGCGGATCTACGTGCCCGACAACCTGTGGCCGAAGGTGAGGACGCGGGTTCTCGACATGGTGGGCGAGATCGGCGTCGGGGATCCGGCAGACTTTCGGAACTTCATGGGAGCCGTGATCGATCGGAGCGCCTTCGCGGACATCACCTCCTACATCGATCACGCCGCTGCCTCCGACGACATGGAGATTCTGGCGGGCGGCGAGTATTCGGACGAGGAGGGTTACTTCATCCAGCCGACCCTGGTGCTCAGCCACGATCCGGCGAGCCGGCTGATGTGCGAGGAGATCTTCGGTCCCGTGGTCACGGTGCACGTCTACCCCGCCCAGGAGTGGTCGGAGACGCTGGAGCTTGTCGACCGCACCTCCCCCTATGCGCTCACCGGCGCCGTCCTCGCTACAGACCGCAGGGCGGTACGGGAGGCCCTGATCGCCCTTCGCCATGCGGCCGGCAATTTCTACGTGAACGACAAGCCGACGGGGGCGGTGGTGGGCCAGCAGCCGTTCGGCGGAGGCCGGGCGAGCGGGACGAACGACAAGGCCGGGTCCTGGCTCAACCTGATCCGCTGGGTGTCCCCCCGAACGATCAAGGAGACGTTCGTCCCGGCTACGGACTACCGCTACCCGTTCATGGACGGGAAGTGAGGTTTCGGGCACGTGCGGCACGCTTCCGACCTGCTTTGAGGGTCACGGCCTCGGCGGTAGATTGGCGCTCCCCACACGAGATGAGCGGACGACGCACAAGAAGGAGATCTGGATGGCGAGGCGAGGTTCACCGACGACGAGCTGATGCGAAAGGTGCAGGAGGGCTTCATCGTCGAATCCGAAGCCGACATGACCGAGACGTACAAGAAGGCGCTGATCACCCAGCTGACGGTGCAGGGTGACACGGAGCTCATGAGCGCGCCCGCGTACTACATGGCCACGAAGGACGCGCCCTCGACCAACACGATGGTCTCGGCCACGGCGATCATCCAGGATGAGATGGGCCATGCGAACATCGCCTACAGACTCCTCGAGGACCTCGGGGTGGACCGGGATGAGCTGCTGTACGAGCGGCCGCCGGAGAAGTTCAAGAACCCGTACGGTTTCGACCAGCCGCTGGTGAACTGGGCGGAGCTCGTGACGGCCAACGGCCTGTACGACCGGGCCGGCATCACGCTGCTCGGCGACGTGCATCGGCACACGAGCTACGGGCCGCTGAAGCGCGGACTCGTCAAGGTGGGCATGGAGGAGAACTTCCACCTCCGTCACGGCGAGGTGTGGATGAAGCGTCTGTGCGAGGCCGGTGGGGAAGCCCGTGACATGGTGCAGGCCGCGGTGGATTGGATGTTTCCCATGGGCGTCGAGTGGTTCGGGATGCCGGATGAGAAGAAGCATCACAACGCACAGCTCGACTTCAAGCTCAAGGGGATGACGAACGATCAACTGCGGCAGACCTGGCTGAAAGCCGTCGTGCCGCTCTGTGACGAGCTGAGCATCGACGTGCCGGCTCACGTCAACCCGGTCACCGAGGAGGTGGAGCTCGAGTTCGAGTTCCCCGTCCAGTACGATCCCGATGCGAAGCGCTGGCTCCTGGACGAGCCCATCACATGGGACCAGGTGTGGACGCGCTGGCGCGCCCGGGGGCCGATGAACGAACAGTTCGTGGACTGGATGCGGGTGAGCCGCTACGCGGTCGAAGGATTGCTCGAAGCATGACGTTGGTTCAGCTCGCCAGGGTACCCTCCCGGCCGGAGGCGTCCGGCTCCCTCGAGGAGGGGATGGACTTCTCGGCCGTGCTCGCCGAGACGATGGGCGAGGGCCGGCCGCTTCCGCCGCCGCCCGAGTGGGCCGAGCCTCCCGTGGATCTCGCCGAGCGGGCCCGACGGGCGATGTACGAGGTCTCGGATCCCGAATTCGCGATATCGCTCGCGGATCTGGGTCTGATCTACGGGGTGTCGGCCGATGAGACGATCGGCGCGGTCACCGTCGAGCTGACCTTCACCGCCACGGCGTGCCCGTGTACCGATTTCATAAAGTGGGACGTGCGGGACCGCCTGCTCCGAGAGACTGGGGTCGAGCGCGTCGACGTGGAGGTCGTCTGGGATCCTCCATGGACCACGGCTCGGATCAGTGCGCGGGGTCGCCGGATCCTCGAGGACGCCGGCATCGCCCTGATTACCTGAACGCTGCGCCGCCCGACGGCCCGCCGACGGCCTGCCCAATCACAGGGAGGATAGATGTCTGATGGCGATCGACTCTGGGAGGTGTTCGCTCGTCGCAAGAGAGCGGACCATTTCGAGCACATCGGCTGCGTCGAAGCGCCGAACCCGGACCTGGGCAGGGTCTACGCATGGCAGACATACGACGAGGCCAAGTGGTTCGAGATGATCGTGGCGCCTCGCGACGCGTTTCATCCCGTCAACCGGCCCGAGCAGCCGTTCACGCTGCACCCCCCGTCCGAAGCGCTCACCTGAGCGGACGGCACCGGAAGGGAGATTCAGGGTGACGGAAGAAAGCAAGTACTCGAAGGCGGCCGATCTGCCCGAGGAGCTCCGGGAGCACCTCGGAGCCCTCATCCTGGTCCTGGCGGACAACAAGCGACTGTTGGGCATGCGCTACTCCGACTGGATCCTCGGCGCGCCGGCCCTTGAGGCGGGCATCGCGTGCTCGGCGATGGCCCAGGATGAGTGGGGCCACGGCCGGATTTTCTACGCGATGCTGCGCGATTTCGGCCAGGACCCGAACCAGCTGGAGCACGGGCGCGGGTCGAACGAGTATCGCAGCAGCGAGCTGCTGGACGGCCCCGCCGATGGCTGGACGGACCTGCTGGCGCTCAACCTGCTCCTGGATTCGGCGCTGTCCGTTCAGTTCGAGGCGATGGCGGAGAGCCGGTTCGAGCCCGTGCATTACAAGGTCAGCAAGCTGCTCGACGAGGAGCGTTTCCACTTCGAGCACGGCCGCGGCTGGGTGGCACGACTCGGAAGCACGCAGTCGGGCCGCGAGGCGATGCAGCGTGCCTTCGCTCCGGCGTGGGAGGCGTGCGTCCGCTGGTTCGGGCCCGACGACGACGAGGCGGCGCGCGCGCTGTGTGATGGAGGCCTTACCGACAAGGATGCGGCGGGCCTGAGAGAGCGCTGGCTCCAGCGCGTGGCGCCCGTGGTCGAAAGCGTGAGTCTCGGCCTGGCCGAGGCGGACGGTGGCGCCTGGCGCAGCAAGGTGGAACCGGCCTGGGATGGATGGGACTCCGGCCTCCGCAGAGGCCGCGAGGGAGGCCCCGATGCCGACACGCTGGTGCGGGTGCGGGGTGACAAGAACCGCCCCCTGTTGATGGATTGAGTCTCGGAGCCTTGGAGCGAGCCGTCGGTGCCATGGACTGCACGACAGAACAACCGTGACCTCCCGCAAGGATGACCGGCCGGGTCGCCCCGCCCGAGGCGAGCCGAGCGCCGAGCTCGGCCGGCCGCTGCGGACGGAGGAGCTTCCCGCCGCGATCAAATGCCCGTTCTGCGCCAGCGAGGACAGCGAGCAGTTCTCCACCTTCGGCAGCTCGCTGTCTCTGAGTCAGTACTACTGCAACGGCTGCCGCACCGTCTTCGAAGCCTTCAAGTGGAGAGAGCGCGAGTCCGGAACCGAGCCTGTAGACCCCGACGCGAGCCGAGAAGGCTGAGCCGTTGCCTGGTCGCCTGAGGTCCAAACTCCCGGAGCTCGTCGTCGAAGGGTTTTCCGTGATGTTGGCGGTTCTGCTCGCATTGGCGGCCGATTCCTGGCGCGAAGACAGGGCCAACCGCGAGTTGGCGGTGCGGGCTCGAGCGAGCGTGCTTGAAGAGGTGCGCGGCAATCTGGCCGAGCTGAATGACACCCGCGAAGACCACGTGGCCCTCCTCGAGCGGCTCGTCCGCGACATCGACGAGTTGGACGCCGGCGGCACGTCGGCCGAGGTCGGCTTCTCTTTCGCTTTGCTCTCCTCCGCCGCCTGGCAGACGGCTCAGGTGACGAGAGCCACGCAATTCCTCGACTTCGAGTGGGTGCGTCGCATGGCTCAGCTCTACGACGCGCAGGAGCTGTTCGAGGACAACCAGGCCGCCGTGGTGGATCTCGTCGCCGAGATCAGGGGCCGTGATCCGGGAGAGGTGGCCCGAAGGCTAGAGGCTGTCGCCGCCCGGGCGCAGATCGTACTCAATCTGCAGGAGGGCCTGATGGACGCGTACCGGGCAGCGCTCGAGGACGCTCCAGCCTCCGACTGACCCGGGCGTCATCTCTGCTGTCGTCATTGCCCGCCGACCGGTAGGATCCTCGGAGCGCCAGAGCCGTGCCGTCCGTCGACGGCCCCAGGGACGGCCCGATCAATCCACCCCAGACAGGCTTCGGACGATGGCGACGCGATACTTCACGCCCAAGACATTCAGGTTTCTTCAGGATCTCGAGAAGAACAACAACCGACCCTGGTTCACGGAGAACAAGGGCAGGTACGAGAAGGAGCTGAAGGAACCCGCGCTTCGGTTCATCGAGGACTTCGAGAGCCGGCTCATGAAGATCAGCCCCCACTTCCACGCCGGCCGCCGCTCCTTCTTCCGGATTCACCGCGACACCCGGTTCTCCAAGGACAAGAGCCCCTACAAGACGTACGCCGGGATCCAGTTCCGTCACGAGGCTCGCGGGAGCGACGTGCACGCGCCCGGCTTCTACCTCCACATCCAGCCCGGGCATAGCGGAGT
>JBDHIM010000150.1:0-6030 GCA_039587445.1 Gemmatimonadota bacterium | reverse complement strand
CTGCACGGCCTCGGCGGGTGTGAACGGATGCAGGCCCGCAAAGCCTCCCAGACGCGCCATCTGCTCGTTGACCTTCGGGTTGTACTTCATGGTGCAGGAGCCGAGCGGGTAGAGAGCGCGGTCGACGTGGTGGTTCTTGAGCGAGATCTCCGTGTAGTGGCGGACCGCCTCGTGCTCGGGCACCTCTGGCAGCCGCGGCGGCGAGGCCCTCAGGTGGCGCGCCGGTATGAGCTCCTCCAACGGCCGTGTCGGCACGTCAGGATGCGGCACGGACGTCCCGGAGCGACCGGGCCGGGAGCGCTCGAAGATCGTCGGCGTCGTCGGGCCCAGGAACGGGAAGGGGATCTGGCTCACAGGTCGTACGATCCCCCGGGTGAGATCACGACGACGTCCGACGTGCTCCCCACCAGCTGCCGAAACCGCTCCGGATCCTGCGCCACCAAATCGAAGGTGTCGTAATGGATCGGAATCACGGCGGACGGCTCGATCATCTCGACCGCCCGCGCGGCGTCCTCCGGCCCCATCGTGAAGTTGTCACCGATCGGCAGCAGCGCGGTGTCGACATGCCCGTTCAGAAGAGTCATGTCCATCGTCAGCGCCGTATCGCCCGCATGGTACACGCGGTGGCCGTCTATCGAGAGAAGGATGCCCGCCGGGCACGTCGTAAAGCCTTCGGCGCCCTCGCCGGCCACCTGTCCTCCGTGAATCGCCGGCGTGAGCTTCACCCGGCCGAAGGGGAAATCCCATCCCCCCCCGATGTGGAGCGGGTGAGCGCTTTTTACCCCTAGCTTCGTCTGGGCATAGCTCACGATCTCGAAGGTCGCGACGAGCGTCGCCTCCGTGCGGCGAAGGATCTCCCACGCGTCGGCCACGTGGTCGAAGTGGCCGTGGGTGAGCAGGAGGTAGTCCAGCCGGTCGAAGTGGTCCGGGCCCACGTCCGCCAACGGATTGTCCGAGAGGAATGGGTCGATGAGAAGCCGCGTCCCGTCATCCGCCAGCAGCTCGACGCACGCATGTCCGTGGAAAGTCAGCTTTGCCATCTCTATCTCACTCCGATCATCGTCCAGCCAGCACGTCGATCAGCCTATCGATCTCTGCTCGCGTCCTCTTCTCCGTGAACGCGAGCAGGAGTCCGTCCGGCGTCTCGAGGTCCGGAAAACGGCCGAGGCGAACGCCCGCCAGCAGGCCTCGCTCCAAGCCGCGGCTCAAGATCGTGCGCGGATCCTCCGGCGTTCGCACCGCGAACTCCCGCACGAACGGCGTGTCGGGATAGAGCAGCTCGAATCCATCCAGCTCGAGAATCCGTGCGGCGGCGTAGTGCGCGTTCTGCACGGACGTCTCCGCCACCTGCCTCAACCCTTCCCGCCCGAGCATGGCCAGATGAAGGGTCGCGGCCAGAGCGTTCAGCCCCTGATTCGTGCAGATGTTGCTGGTGGCCCTCTCACGCCGGATCTGCTGCTCCCGGGTCTGGAGGGTGAGCACGTAGCCTCCGCGTCCCTCGGTGTCTTCCGTAGCCCCGACGATCCGGCCCGGCATCTTACGGATGAACTTCCCGCGCGCCGCGAACAAGCCGACGACCGGCCCGCCGAAGTTCGGGGTGTTCCCGAACGGCTGACCCTCGCCGGCCACGACATCCGCTCCCTGCTCGCCCGGCGGCCGAATGAGGGCGAGTGACACCGGGTCGGCCACCGCGCACACGAGCAGCGCTCCCGACTCGTGTATCCGCTCGGCCAGGGGTGACAGATCCTCGATCAGGCCCAGCGCGTTGGGACTCTGCACGACGACACAGGCCGTGGCATCGGTCACCTCCAGCGCCCCCTCCTCCACCGTCCCGGCTTCCCCAGCCCCGATGTCGAGAAGAGAGACATCCAGGCCCTGCGTGTACGTCCTCACGACCTGGCGATAATGGGGATGCAGGTGGCCGGCGAGAAAAACCTCCTTGCGACGCGTCACCGAGAGCGCCATCAGAACGGCCTCGGCCGTCGCGGTCGCCCCATCGTAGATCGAGGCGTTCGCCACATCGAGCCCGGTGAGCTCGCACACCATGGTCTGAAACTCGTAGATCGACTGAAGCGTCCCCTGGCTCACCTCGGGCTGGTACGGCGTGTAAGCCGTGTAGAACTCGCTCCGCCGCAGGACGTGATCGGCCGCAGCGGGCACGTGGTGATCATAGATGCCCGCTCCGGCGAAGCAGACGAGCTCCGCGTTTCGCGCCGCGAGCCCGGAAACAAGGCTGGTCGCCTCCCATTCGGATAGCGGGTCCGGTAATGGGAGGGGGTCGTCCAGGATCAGACTCGCCGGGATATCGCCGTAAAGCTCCCGGACGCTGGACACGCCGACCGCGGCCAGCATCTCCTGCCTGTCGGCCTCGCTGTGCGTCAGGAAGGACATCGTAGGAGGGCTTCTAACGGATCGAGGGCGCCGTCACTCTTCGACAATCGCCCGGTAGGCTTCAGCGTCGAGAAGCTCGTCCAGATCCGACAGATCCTGCACTCTGAGCCGGACCATCCACCCCTCACCGTACGGGTCGGAGTTGACCAGAGCCGGATCCTCCTCCAACGCCTCGTTGACGGCGACGACTTCGCCCGAGACGGGGCTGTACAGATCCGAAACGGCCTTGACCGCCTCGATCGTCCCGAAGACCTCCATCCGCTCGAAGCTGTCGCCCACCCCCGGAAGCTCCACGTAGACCACGTCGCCGAGCTCTCCCTGGGCGTAGTCCGTGATTCCGACCACGATCTCGTTCTCGGAATCGGCCAAGCGCACGTACTCGTGCTCTTCTGTATACTTGAGAACCTCGGGAATTCCCGACATCCGTATCCTCCGTTGGCTGGCGCTAGCCGCCGTTGAAGCGGCGCGGCGGCTGACAATACCGGGGAGCCTCCAAAGGCGTCAAGGAGCGACGAAAACGGGCGTCTGGGCCGTCGCGCGGCCCCCGCTCGAACCGGTTGGCGGGATCGAGGGGATCAGGAGTGCCGGCCGCGCTGGAGCCGTCTCCGGCCCTTCTCCTGCTTGATGCGCCTGCGCGCCTCCCGCTCGCTCTCTCCCGGCAGGCGCACCTTCATCTCCACGGCGCCCATGCAGGCGAAGCCGTTGACCTTGACCAGCGGGGCGTCCGGCGCGGCCGTCTCCTGAGCCACCTGCTCGAAGCCACCCATCAGGGCGAAGCCGTTGGATTCCACCCGGATACCTGGCGGGACGATGATCTCGACACCTCCCATGAAGACGACGATCGTCACCTCGGTGACCGACTCGCCGAAGATGGCCTCCCTGAAATCCAGTTTCCCGCCGCCCATAACGGCCACCACGTTCATGTGGCGCGGCGGAGTCCACTGGCCCTTCCTCTCCGCACCTCCCATCACGGCCACCATCGTCTGGGTCCTCGCCACCGCGCGCCACGGTTCGACCCTGACGGAGGGCGCGACCTCGGGCTCGGCGTCGACGGAGAGGGCCGGAAGGTCCGCGACGAGATCGGCCAGCTCGGCCGGGCTCCCGGCGCTGTAGACGAGATCCAGGCGGCGCTCGAGCTCGGAGATCTCCAGGTGATCTGCCGCGAAGTGGGCGGAGAGACGCTCCACGGCCTTGTCCCGTTCCTCCGCCAACAGGGGCAGTTCATGGTGCGGTTGTCGGTCCGGCAGCTTCATGGTCTGGCCCGATCAGCGAATGTGGCGGGTCTTTCGGCTCATGTAATCCATCAGAATGTACTGGCCGAGAGACATTGTCGTCGTAAAGTAAGCCTTCCCGCGGCAGATTTCCGACACCTTGCGAACGAACGCGATCAGCGCAGGCGTCCGAGCGAGCATGAACGTATTGATCACGATCCCGTCCCGCCGACAGGCCGCGACCTCCCGGAAGGTGTCCCTCAGGATACGCTGATCCAATCCCATCGAGTTCTTGTAGATCCGGCCGCCGGGTAGCGTGATCGCGCTCGGCTTGCCGTCGGTGATCATGATGACCTGACGCATCTCCCCGCTCTCGGCGCGAAGGATCCGGCGGGCGATGCGCAGTCCTTCCGCCGTGTTGGTGTGGTACGGGCCGACCTGAGCACGGGCGAGCGCGGAGAGTGGGATCTCCTCCGCACCGTCGTGGAAGAGCACGCAGCGCAGAGTGTCTCCCGGGAACTGCGTGCGGAGCAGATGCGACAACGCCAGGGCCACCTTCTTGGCCGGCGTGAAGCGGTCCTCGCCGTAGAGGATCATCGAGTGACTGCAGTCGAGCATCAGGACGGTGGCGCAGCTCGATCTGTACGTGGCCTGGTGAACGTGCAGGTCCTCGTAATCGATCGGCAGCGGGAATCTCAGACCCGATCGGGCGATCGCGCTGCGGAGCGTCTCGTGCACGTCGACGTTCAGCGTGTCCCCGAACTCGTACGGTTTCGAGCCGGCCTCGGCTTCGACTCCGGTCGCGAGCTTCGGCGTCTCGTGTGCTCCGATCCCCGCCTGGCCACGGGAGCCAAGAAGGTCCCGGAGCGCCCGGTAGCTGAGGAAATCGAGGCTCTTCCGCGAGAGTTCGAACTTCACGGAGCGTGCGGCGCCGTGCCCTACACTTCCCGCTCCCGTCACCGGCTGCGCCTCGTCGGGGGCGCGGGGAGCCTGGTCCAGTTGGATATACCCCTCATCGACGAGGCGCCCCACGATCTCATCGAGCATGCGCGCGATGGCGTCCACCGTCTCCTGGTCCGGCTCACCGCCACGCAGGGCTTCGAGCATCTCGGGGGTGAGCTGGCCACTCTCCATCAACGCCCGGAGGATGGCGTCTTTCAGTGCGTCGAGGCTGTCCGACTCTTCCGGCTCGCCGGTCAGCGGGTTCCAGCTCCAACCGCCGAATCCCGAATCGAGGAGGAAATCCGAGAGCTTGTCGAGGAGCTCCTGCAGGTTCAGGGCATCGAGGAAGCCGCCCCGGTACTGTTCATAAGTGGTGGTTCTCACGACCTTCTCCCGACGGTAGGTTCCTCGAGACTAATAACCGCTCCGGGTAGCTGCTGTGCCACCAAACATCTCCTCGGTTCCGTTCAGCAAGTATAGCGGCGCCGGAAACGATTTTGCGATCGTACTCGCCTCTGATCTGAGGTCGCGCGAGCCCTCCGATCTGGCCCGACTCATCTGCCCGCGTGCCACGGGCGTTGGGGTGGATGGTCTCATCGTCGTGGAACCGCGCGGCCAGGATCGCGTCGCCGCCCGATTCTTCAACCCCGATGGATCGGAGTTTTCCACCTGCGGGAACGGGACGCGCTGCATCGCTCGCTTCGCGGGCCGGCGGGGACTGACCTCCGGAACCGCGATCGCGATCCAGACGTCGGCGGGGGTAGTTCAGGCGAGCGTCACGGTCGAGAGCGTAGCCCTCGACTACGAGATGGAGCTCTGGGTCGAGCGAGGTGTTAGCGTGACGTACGGCGATGGCTCAAAGGCGGGATGGCTGGTACAGGTGGGCACGCCCCATGTCGTGCTTCCGGTCGAGACGATGCCGGAGATCTGGTGGTGCTTGAGAGCTCCGCCGAGGTCTCGATCCGGACCTACGAGCGAGGCGTGGAAGCCGAAACGCTGGCGTGCGGCAGCGGTGCGATGGCCGCCGCTCTGGCTCTGGGCGAGGCCGGGCTGACGGAGCGGACTCTGACGCTCCACACCAGGAGCGGAGAGACGCTGCAGGTGACCCTCGTGGATGACGGTGGCGGGAGCGCGAGCGCGGAGGCGCGCCGCAGGCCGATCCGCCTGACGGGACCCGCACGCCGGGTTTTCGATGGCGAGTTTCCGCTCCGTGAGCCGTAGGATCTCCCCCGCCGAACACGGCAACGCAGCCGCCCTGACCCCCCTCACCGACGTGACCCCCCTCGCAGAGCAGCGTGACCTCGCGGATCGGCTGCTCGGATGGTTTCGACCCGACGATCGGCAGGTTCCGTGGAGGCACTCCCGCGATCCCTATCGCGTCTGGGTCGGGGAGGTGATGGCTCAGCAGACGCAGATCACCACCGTGCTCGGTTACTACGATCGGTTCCTGACCCGATTCCCCACCCTCTCATCGTTGGCGGACGTG
>JBDHIM010000149.1:0-9995 GCA_039587445.1 Gemmatimonadota bacterium | reverse complement strand
GGACACCATGCCGAACTCCTGCTCGGCGATCAGCGGCACGACGGCGCGCTCCAGACCGACCATGGCGCCCACGAAGGCGTTCACGACGACCAGGAGAGTGAACTGCCGCCAATTAGCGCCGAGGCCCAGCCTAGTCTCGAGTTCCATCACCCGACCGGGTCCACGCCGACCGTCGGGGCAGCCAGCGCCCGACTCCGCCGCGGTACACCTCGTAGTCCTCCCCGAAGGTCCGCCGGAGCGTCGGCTCCTCGTAGTACCGGACGAAGAGGTGCGTCACGATGAAGAAGAGCACCGTGTAGCCGGTGAGTGCCAAGGACTCGAAGAAGAGCGAAGCTCCCGCGAGCGCCAAGCCGGCTCCCACGTACATCGGGTTCCTCACGATTCGGTACGGACCTCGGATCACGAGACGGCGGGGTGGGTCGAACGGCGCCGGGGTGCCCTTCCCTGCCAAGGCGAAGGTGAGCACGCACCAGAGAGCCAGGACGCCACCGGCCGCGCCGGCTGCTAGTCCGACGATCTGGACCGCGCCGATCTCAGGCCGCACGACGCCCGACCATTCGAGGACGCGAGCCGGCACGAACACGAGCACGAGTCCAATGAACAGTGACGCATAGGTCAGAGCGCGAATGAGTGCGGCCATCGGCGAGGTGATTAGAGCACGGCCCGCCGCCTCCCGGCAAGTGCTCGACTCCTCATGCGGCAGTTGTCTCGACGGTTCAAGGCGCTCTCCGGGGACCTCCACTATTTGCCGAACGAGGGTCTCATCGAAGGTCGCCGCGAAGGTCGACGACAAACAACGAAGTGACTAAGGTGTAGTCAGGTTGGAGGCATGAAGATGCGGCACTTCGATCGACGGGAGTTCGTGCATCTGTCCGCCCTCGCCGCGGGCGGTGTGGCGCTGGGCGCCTGTGGCGACGGGGGCGTTGTTCCGACGGGGCCATCCGGTCCCGGCCAGCTGCCTCCTCCACCTGCACCGCCGCCGTGGAGTCCTCCCGGACCTGCCGATCCCGTCTCTCGCGTATCCGCGGCTCGCGGCACCGATCTCGCCGAGTTGACCCGAGGAGCCCTCGACCGGCTGGGCGGCATCGCGGAGACCGTGCACGAGGACGAGACCGTCTTCATCAAGCCCAACATGGTGACGCTGCCCTGGGCTTCCACTAGCGATTGCTTCACCGGCGGCGAGTGCGCCAAGCCCGAGATCGTCGCCGCCGTAGCCGAGGAGTGTCTCAAGGCCGGCGCGGCGGAAGTAATCATCGGCGACGGATCGCAGATGCCGAGCTTCGATTGGCGGCTCGCCGCGACCCTGGACGGCAGCACCAACCTCGTGGATGAAGCGAGACGTCTGAGCAACAGCTACGGAAAGCCGGTGGCGGTCGTCTCCCTGGAAGACGATTCGCCCGGTTGGACTGACGTCTCATCCCGCACCTATCTAGGCACCATCGCCGTCTCCAGCTTCCTGACGGACGCGGACCGGGTGATCTCCATCCCGGTAGCGAAGACGCACTCGTGGGCGCAGCTCACCCTTTCGCTCAAGAACTTCGTCGGTGTCACCTCGCTGGATAGGTACGGCGTGTGGACGGGCAACTCCTGGGACCGGGGCGGCGGTTTCGATCACAGCAGCCCACATGCGATCGCGCGCATCTACCTCGACGTCGTCAGCGGCGTCACGCCTGATCTCGCCGTGGTTGACTTTTCGATCGGAATGGAGGGCAATGGCCCGACCTTCGGATCGGGCGGGCGCACCGTGGACGTGAGGAGCCGACTGGGTTCGTGGCTCGTGCTGGCGAGCACCGACCTCGTGGCTGCCGACGCGACGGCCGCGCGCATCATGAGCCACGACGTCGCTACCCAGGAACAGCTCCTCCTCGCCTACCAGATGGGCCTCGGCGAGCCCAGGGAGGAAGCGATCGAGCTGCTGGGCGAGAGCCTCGAGGCCCTCCGGATGCCGTGGCAGGCGGCCCGGCTGCGTAACTGATGCCGGATCCCAGGCTGCCAGCCTGGCTGCCGGCCTGGCTGCCAGCCTGGCTTCTGCTGACCTGCAGCCTCCCGGCTCAAAGTCTCCAACCGCAGGCTCTCCAGGCCCAAGCTCTCCCGGCTCAGAGCAGTGTCCGCGACGATTGGCAGCGGGTGCCGGACGTCATGGCCGCTCTGTCCGTCGATACCGGCAGCCGGGTGGCGGATGTGGGCGCCGGCAGCGGCTATTTCACCGCACATCTGTCAAAGGAAGTCGGATCGAGTGGCCGTGTGTTCGCCGTAGACATCAGCGACCGTGCCCTGAACCAGCTGGCGCGCCTCGTTGAGAACAAGAGGCTGGAAAACGTCGAGGTTATTCGCGGCGAGATCGACGATCCCGGACTTCCGGAGGAATCGCTGGACGCCGTGCTGGTCGTGGATGCCTACCACGAGATGACGGAGTACGAGGCGATTCTGGCTGCAGTCCACGGAGCGCTGAAGCCGGGTGGGCGATTGGTGATCCTGGATCTCGTGCCCCCCGACAGCTCGGCCGCGCGTGATCGGCAAACCGCGAATCATCGGCTCGGCATCTCGGTCGTCGAAGGAGAGATCCTAGCAGCCGGCTTCGAGGTGATCGGACGCGATCCGCAGTTCACGACGAGCGGCCGGGGCACCGGGCAATGGATGTTGGTCTCGCGGCGCCCTCCCCTGCGGCGCTGGGATTCCACGCCGAGACGCCGCTAGCCACTCCGACGGCCTCGAGCCCGCTGAGGGCTCGCTCAGACCGACATGACCCTCTTGTACTCGGCGCCGACAACGCCTCGACGACAAGCGTGCGAGGCAAGGAAGTCGGCCGCGTGCCTCGCCTGCACCGCCAGCGCATCGGCCAGCGAGGAGCCACACGCGTCCTGAGCGCAGGCCACGATCGCTCGCCTGGCAATCTCGGAGCCCTCGGAGTCGGCCGGTGGAAGATCGCTCACATTCGCCGGCACTCCATCAAGGACACCGGTCTCGATGGAGCGCTCCGGAATCCCGTGATCGCCTCCCGAGGCCAGCTGCCAGGCCGTCTTCAAGGCATCCTCCATGGGTCCCGAGTAGTCGATCAGCCAGCCCACGGCACCTTCCGCCCGGACCGGACGCCCACTCAGCAGGAGGTGGAGAACCTTGGGCCAGTGCTCCGACTCGGCCTTTCGGAGCGGCCAGTGACAGCCCTCCATGCCCGGCACGACGGGCAGACTCACCTCGGGGAATCCGAGGGACGCGCCCTCCACGGCCACGACGGTCCGGCAGTGAAGGAGGAGCTCCAGCATGCCCCCCAGGCAACGCTTGCCGTTCACGAATCCCACCGAGGCCTCGAAATCCTCGTGAAGGCGCCGGGCGGTTCGGGACCACTCGCTCGAGATCCGGAGTCCCTCCTCCTCGCTTTCCAGCGCGGGGAAGAAGTCGCTCGTGTCGGCCCCGACCATCTGGGTCGACAGGTGAAAGTCTCCCGTGACGATGACGCTCCCGATCCCTTCGGTCCGGAGCCAGTCCAGAGCTCGATTCAGCTCCCGATCCACGTCCCAGTTGTAGCTCTCCCTGCTGATGGTCACGACGCCGACCCGGCCATCGTGCTCGGCGTTGACGTAGAGCTGCTGCCACTCCGGCGCCTCCATCCCCTCGAAGGCCTCGGGGAACCAGCCGAGCTCGGCCGCTCCCGGGTGTCTGTCGTGATAGGACTCGACGACGGCGATCGCCGCCTCCGGGCCGAGCTCGCGAATCACCGCGAGGATTCCGCTGCGGAACTGCGCGCACAGCTCGCCGATAGCGTTGATGTGGGAGAGGTGCGCCCTCTGCTCGTGGACCATCAGGTTCGCCATCTGGAACAGGGGCCCCAGGGTCCACGTCCGGAACTCCTCCTGTTCATCGGCGTCCAGCTTCCAGTCGACGAGGGGACGGAAGTGGTTGGGCGGATACCAGGTCGCCCCGGTCTCCTTGTGCTCCTCGAGCTCCGGAGTCGGACGGAACAGGTCGCCGTAGGTCCCGCTCAGGTGGTGGAGGCACGACCAGATCAGGAAGTTCGCCCCCGGCGCCCCGATCGCGTCGCTGGCCCGGAAGGGGTTCGGCCCGAGCATCTTCCGCGTGAGCTTGTCGATCTTCCAGAACGGCATGTTGCTGGCTCGATGATACCGGAGCCCGGCGAGCACAGAGCCGCAGAACAGCACGTCCAGGACGAAGGACCAATGATCACTCACGGGAACCGGGATCAGGCCCAGCGCCCAGAACAGCTGCGTGATGTCGGACGGCTCCGGCTCGACGATCTCCCAGATCTTGTTGATCTCGTGGGGGAAGGCCGGATGGGCCACGCCGACCCCCAGCTCGGAGCTGGGAAACCCGGATGTGACGGATCGTATCGCTATGTCCGGAAACGCATTGCGAAAGATCTTGTAATGTTCCTTCTTAACATCCAGAATCTCGGGAATCGCTTCCAGAAGAAACCGGGGTTGGAAGTCCTTCAGCTCGGACGGCAGGTGGCCCCCGTCGTAGTTGAGCCGAACGATGTTGCCCATGATCCGATCGGCGCCCTGCCGTCCGAACGCCGCCACCAGGCCCGGATACTGCCGCCCGATCCCATCCGGCGCCGACGGGAAGTCGAGTGCCACGATCGGCACGTCGAAATCCACCAGCCTGGAGCCGAGCTGCATCGTCTTGCCGGCGCCGACGATCCCGTTGGCCCCGGAGATGACCATGGAGCCGCGCTCGTCCGGACCGCCGAAGACACGGTCCACGAGGTCGGCGGCGTCGACCGGTAGTCGACCCGCCCGGAAGATGTCGCTGACGCTTCCGAGGCCGATCGTCTGCAGCGTCGGCTCCCGCATGGAGGTCGTTGTCGAAGTCGCTTCAGTGGTCGCTGTCGTGCTCATCGTCCGTCTATCTCCCTACGCGTTCGTCAGTCTGCGATCAGGCTCGTAATCATCGGCCGGATCAAACTCCGACCGGGCTCAGTTGACGCTGAACTCGGCCGCGATCCCGACGTCGCCGGCCGCACAGCCGAAGACCAGCACGTTCCCGCCGCCCAGCGAGACCGCCTCCTCGAGGGCCTCGATCAGGATCCTGGTGAGCGTCGGACCCTGGGGATGGCCCCAGACCAGCGAGCTGCCGGTCTTGTTCATCTCGCGCCAGTCGTAGTCCAGCATCCGCGAAAAGATCACGTCGTTGACCGCGAACGGGTTGTGGTTCTTCACCACCGCCATGTCGTCCATGGTCGAGCCGGTCTTCTCGAGAAGCTTGCTCACGGCCAGTGCGGGCGCTTCCGGCATGAGGCTGGGATGGGTCCTCACCTCGGCCCTGGCGACGAACCGTATGTCGATCTCCGGCCGCGGGCTGAGCTCGCGCGCCTTCTCCTCGGTCGTCACCAGCAGACAGGCCATGCCGTCGGAGGCATGAGTCTGCGTCCCCGACGTGACGCACGAGTCGAGCTCTCGCATGGCGCGCAGCTCTCCCGGAGACACCGAGCGCACGCCCAGGTCGTCGTCGACGCGGCCCAGTGGGCGGCCCTGGACGTTCAACACATCGAGGGGAACCAGCACGCGATCGAGAAAGCCGCTCTCCTTCGCCTCGAAGTATTGCTGGTAGCGATGGTAGGCCAGGTCGTCGGTCTCGGCCCTATCCGCCTTGTACTTGCGCGCCGCGAGGCCCGCAGCGGCGATCATCGCGTTCCCCATCGCGTTCCCGGTGGCGGGGTCGAAGCCGAAGTTGTCCCACACGTCGCTGATCGGCAGCGTTCGCTCGTGCGCCCGACGCTCCGGAAACACCCCGACGGGAGAGTCGCTCGTGCGGTCGAACGTCAGAACCCCCACAACGTCGGCCGAGCCGGTCTGCACATCGGCACCTCCGTGCAGGACCGCCTGAAGACCGGTGGCGCACGCCTGCTCGAGGTGATAGCCCGGGATTCGGGTCCCGAGGCAGCTCGCCACCAGCGGCGCGTTCCAGAATTTCCAGTGCCAGGGGATCGTCGACCCGATGACCAGGTACTCGAGCTCGCTCTTGGGGACCTTCCTCAACCCCAGGATCCGGTTCATCGACTCGCCGGCAAACTGGCCGATGTTGACCTCCGCCAGGGCCGAGGTCTGCCAGGCCGGGAAGTAGCTGCTTCCCCAAGTGCCGTAAGGGATTCTGGCCCTCGGCAGTATCCCGTTCGTATCCGTCATTTCCTGCTCCTGATCTGACTCGTCTGCTGCTCCTGATTGACCCATCGCAACCAGCAGCGCTGAAAGCTAACGAAGTGGAGCCCGCGAGGCTGTGGTGATGGGCTTGCGAGGGGATGTGGTGAGATTTCCTACCGAGGACGGGTAGCCAGACCCTCAGCCTGTCGGGAGAGGAGCCGGCTACCTCGTCGTACGCCGTGCTGGGATCGATCAGACTTCCGTCGGGCCGCACGAACCAAGTTCCGACGTCGATCTCCAAGGTGAGGTTCGTGGGCTGCGCCCCGTCCTCGACGACCAGCGGAGGCGAGAGGTCGACGTTCGCCTATTCGCTCTCCGCATCTCTAAGAGCCAGACGCAGCGGCTCTTCCAGGCGGAGGGCGAGGCGTGTGCCCGCCGGCAGGATCGCCCATCTCTCTTTGGTGGCCATCGCGACTCCGGTGCCCGCAGCCGCCCCAGCGGCCGCTCCGATGGCCGCGCTCTTCACGTCTCCCCCGATCGCGCCGCCCAGCACCGCACCCGCGGCGGCGCCGCCGCCGATCTTCGCTGCCTCGTCCTTCATCTCCGAGCGGCGCACCATCGCCGCCTCTGTCACCACTCCCCGAATCGAATGGACCGTTCCGTGGACACGGAGCGCGTCCAACTCGGCGCTGACGAGCGGTGGCTCTCTGGAGATCGACGTAACGACTCCTCCCACTCTGGCACCTTCAGGTATCACGACGACCCCGTCGTAGACCACCGGCTGTAGCACTGATCCGGAGACCGGTGAGCCGACACGCGTCGTGCGTGTGCTCAACGTCTCGTCCAGCTGGATCTCGAGGCTCGTCCCTGACGGAACCTCGGCGAACTCGCCCTCCTCGGCATCCAGCGGGCCACATGCCCAGATGAACGCCAGCATCGGAAGGATCGGGAGGTTCCAATGGCGGAACCGGCGCACGTTCATGACTCCTCCTCGCGCACGAGATGCTCGGTCAACACCGTTAGCAAGGCCGATGGCAGCAAGGGATGTGCCCGGCTCAAAGGCCAAGGTCGACCTACCAACTACGTTTGTTATAAGGGATTAGGAGAAGACGCTCCGGGACGGACTCGCCAGGAGCGTGAAGTACCGACCGACAGTCGGCACTAATTGAAGGTTTCGCGGCGGGCCGGCTTCAGATCCGTGGTCAGGCCGGTTCTGGTCCGCAGGCGTCAGGACCGCCGAGATCCAGACCGGGACTCAGCGTTGCTGGCGAAGGAACTCCAGGACCACCTGACCCAACTCGGCATCGAACGCCGCGGTCGCGTGGTTCTTGCCGGCCAGCACTGAGACTTCGACGTCGGGCTTCACCCCGACGAGCGCGTCCACGGCCGCGCGGGCGAAGTCCGCCTCTCCGACCACGGCCAACATCGGCACCTCGATGGCCCGCACGGACGCCGCGGGCAGATCCAAGTCGGGCCTCCCCTGCAGCACAGCCGCTAGCGCCCGCGCGTCGTTGCTGTCCAGGAACGCCCGGATCTCCGGCGTCGGATCCGGCCAGCCAGGCTGCCACATCGCGTCGGTCAGACTTCCGCCCTCCTCGGCGATTCGCTGGATCTTGGCCGGCCACTCGAGCAGCGCGGCCGGCAGCGGACTGCCGGGAGGCGCCCAGCCCGCGCCTCCGATTACGGCGGAGCGAACGCGGTCCGGGTAGTCCGCGGCCAGCCTGAGCGCGAGCGCGCCTCCCATCGAGTAGCCAACGATGTGGGCCCGCTCGATCTCGAGAGCGTCGAGCAGGCGTATCACATCCTCGACGAACTCCATCCCATAGCTCTCCGGGTCATGGGGCTTGTCGCTGCGCCCGTGGCCGCGCTGGTCCAGCGCGAGCAGTCGGTACTCGTGAGGCAGCGAGCCCAGAAGGCCGGTCAGGCCCCAGTTCACCTCGGCGCTGAGCGCGAAACCGTGAAGGAGAACCACGGCCTCGCCCTCCCCATGGTCGAGGTACCGGATGCGCACGCCGTCCGAGTCGAAGAAGTGCTCCGGGACTGCCTCCTGACCTGCCAGTCCGCTCGCGACGCAGAGCAAGGTGAGCAGCGCCAACACCAATCCCATGTCCAGCGTCGCTCTCTGATCTCTTCTCACGAATCGTGACTTCATGACGATCTCTCCTCGCTGCTCTCCCTCGAATGCGGATATCCACTGAGGATAGCTGGTGCGCCCGACGGTGTGACAGAGGCGGAGACTCCAGACGCGAATGACCCAAGAGACGGCCGGTGGACCAGACGTATCGATGCGGGGACGCGTCGATGCGGGAGCGGCCTGATGCGGGATGTGTCCGTGCGGCGCGATGCGACGCGGGAGGGAGGCTTCGATGGGTACGCGGACGTTCGGGAGAGACCGAAGTCCGGTTGCGCTACTCTTCCTTGGGTCGCGGGTCCTTTGTCCGCCCGGTGTCGGGCCGCTCACTACGAAGCTCGAAGATCCGCCGGCTCAGTGTTTCTGCGACTGCCTCCTCCCACCCTTCCCGAAGCAAACCCTGGGAGAGGGTGAAAGGCTCCATCTGTTCCTGGCGCGTCCCCATGCTCGCCCTCCCTGCTGAATGAAGGTCGAGGACATTAAGAAAGATTCTACCGTGATGCCAGCCGGACGTATGTAGGGAAAGGTTTGTTTTGGAATGTGGTGAGGATTCCTACAGGCGGTCCCACAAGGGGCCACTGAATCCTGCTGTTCGTGCCGTTCTAGAACAGGTCCTAGAACACCTTGAGAAGAAGCTGAACGCCTCCAATCAGCAGAATCGCAAGCAGGAACCCTATCCCAACGATGGGAAGAGCCGCCCGGCCAGGGTCGTCGCGCATACTACGTACAGCCTCTGTGAGGTAAGAGAAACGCAACCTCAGGAGGGGACCATCCGAGGTACCAACGCCGCTGCTGCAACGTATGAGTTGTCGGGCCGATCACGCCAGAGGTCGAGCGCAGCGCTCCGGAGTCTCGAACGTGCCGAAGCCCGTCGCAAACGACCGCGTCAGCCCAGGAGCCTCTTCAACACGGACCGAAGCCGGCCCTCATACCGCTTCACCAGCATGACGTTGGCCGGAGAGTAGCGGACGACCTTGGCGGCAATGTCGCCGACCAGGACCCTGCGAAACAGCGGCTCTTTGGCCGCGCCCAGCACGACGAGGTCGTAGTCCCGGCTGGCCTTGGCGATGCCGCCCGCCACCGAGCTCGACTCGATGAGAAGCTTCTCGACGCCGCCGCCGTCCGCGAACCGCTCCAACGTCTTGTCGATCCAGACGTCCGCCTGATATCGCTCTTCCTGCGACGCGTCGGGCGGCACCACGTAGCATGCGGTCACGTTCATGGGCTCCGCATGGTGGAGGATCCCGAGAAACTCGGCGGCCAGCCGAGCATGCGGTCCGCCGGCGGTCGGGAGCAGAACGCGCCGGCGCTCCGATCGCCGGCCGATCTTCAGAAGCATGAGATCGCAGGGCGCGTGCCGGATCACGTGGTCGGACACCTCGCCGAAGATTCGCTCCCGCGTGTTCGTGTAGCCCTTCCAGCCCATCAGCAGCAGGTCAGGGTGCAGGCGTCGAGCAGCCGAGAGGATGCCGTCGTAGATGTGATGGGCGATGATCACCTCGGAATCGATCGGCACGCCATACTCCGCCGCGTGCTGGCGGGCGACCTTGAAGAGGCGATCCTGGTGATGCACGAAGCGAAGCCCCTCGTGGATCGGCAGCTGCCTCGGCACGTTCACCACGGACAGGACGACCACCCGCCCGTTGTGCTCCCGCGCGATGGGACACGCCATATCCAGCAGCGTGCCGACGTTGTCGGGGTTCGCTACCGGCACCAGCACGCTGTACCCGGTAGGTGCTGCCGGCTCCCGTCCCCTCGGAACGAGG
>JBDHIM010000148.1:0-5759 GCA_039587445.1 Gemmatimonadota bacterium | reverse complement strand
ACCATCCACCAGCGCGATGACCATCTCGCCGTTGTGCGCCGTCTGCCTGGACTGCACGACGACGTAGTCTCCGTCCCTGATGTGCTCGTCGATCATCGAGTCGCCGCGGACCCGTAGGACGTAATGCTCGCGCCGCGCTCCGACCATCTCCTCGGGCACGGCGAGCATCTCGCTCTCCTCGATCGCCTCGATGGGCTCGCCGGCGGCCACCCTCCCGAGGAGGGGCAGCTCAACGGCGGCGAGCCGGAACTCGGTCCGGGCGAGCTCGATGGAGCGGCTCTCGTTGTAGCTCTTACGGATGTATCCCTTGGCCTCGAGGTTCGAGAGGTGCTCGTGAACCGTCGCGAGCGAGCGGAAGCCAAACTCCTTGGCGATCTCCTCGAAGCTCGGCGAATAGCCGCGAGCGTCGAGAAAGTTCTCGATGAAGTCGAGGATCTCTTTCTGGCGTCTCGTGAGCGCCACCTCACCCGCCTCCGTGCGTGCCCGTTGAGGTCGTCGGTGAAAGGCCGTTGTGCCGATACCGAACGTAAACCGAAGGCAAGGTACCCGAATAAGTACCGAAACGCAAGCGCCGCTTACGCTCCCGGTCGCAGCCTCTTCGCGGCCTCCGGGTCGGGCTCCACGAACACCGTCTTCAACCGGTCCGCGACAACGGCTCCGGAGCCCGCTTTGCGGGGCTTATGCACGTACTTTCGCCGGGTCCAGTCGACAGCCACCACGCCGCTGTGCCGAGCGTCGCTGTGCAGAGCGGCCAGCACGGCGGCGTCCGCCAGGTCGCGCTCGGACGGGTTCTGGTCGCGCCGAGTCCACCTCAGGATCACGTGAGCGCCGGGCACCTGGCGAGCGTGCAGCCAGATGTCGTCGGGCGCCGAGTGATGGAAGGTGAGGGAGTCGTTGTCCTTGGAGCTTCGGCCCACACGGATCTCGAGTCCGTCTGCGGACAGGAATCGATGGTAGGGGAGCCGCTCGGGCGTCACTGGAGAGCCGGGACGCTCCTCCGGCAGGTCGGCGAGCTCTCGCAGAGTGCCGTCCGGCTCTCCAGTCTCGGCGAGGCGCTCCAGACCGGCCTCGACACTAGCGATCTCGCGGCGGACATCCGCGATCAGGGCGGGGAGCCGGTCACGCGCCCGGTCGCGGCGAGCCGCGTTCCGGTAGTAGCGATCCGCGTTTGCGGCCGCGTCCAGAGCCGGATCCAGCTCGATCGTCTTCGGTGATCCGTCGAAGCCGGTGAGCTCGATGCTCGCGGCGCCCCTCGGCACGTCCCTCAGGTGAGCGAGGAGGAGATGGCCCGTTTCCCTGAGTCGCTCGGCCGCTCCGCCTTCTTCCATCTCTTTCCCCAGAGCGGCCAACCGTCGCCGGAGACGCTTCCGTTTTCGACGCAGCGCCGAGGCCACGGCACTCGCGCCCGCCAGAGCCGAGTCATGCTCGGTCGCCGGAGCTTCGATGGCTTCCTCGGCCGCTGCGCGGGCCATCCCGTCGAGGAGGGAATCGATCCGAACGGCACCCTCCAGCCCCAGAGGATGGACGTAGGGTTGAAGCCCCCACGGCCGGCCGAGCAACCAGCGGCCTCGGCTCTCGAGGACTTCCTGGTACCTTTCGTAAGCCGATAGAGAGGTCTCGTCGGGCGGGGCGGTCTTGGCCACTGAGGAAGTTTCGTCAGGCTGAGCGTCGTCCTGTCGGGCGTCGTCCTGTCGAGCGTCGCCGCCCGATTCGCCGCTTGACTCGCCGATGATGTAGTCGAGGTTCAGAGCGCTCGTGAAGGCCACGTGCCGCAGCGCCGAATCCGCGCGGGGGGTTCGGGCATCCGTGGCCGTTTCGGGCTTCTCGACGAGCTCCAGCCATTCGGGGATAGCTAGCATCCCATCGGCGCCCCGGCGTGTGCCGACGGGCGGTGTGTAGACGTTACCGGCCGCGATCACGCCGGGGCGGGCGCGGAGCACGTCACGGATTCGCCAGCCTTCTCCCGGCGCCTCCGGCTCGGTTTCTCGGGGCGGCCGCTCGAGGAGCAGAGTGTTCCTGCGATTGCGCGGAAGGTCGAGCACGATCCGGAATCGATCCGACGTGCCGTCACCCAGCGTCACGTAGATGAGCCGCTCGTCCAGCGGACTCTCGACGCCCGAAACGCGAAGGCCGCGGAAGGTCCACCAGACCCAGTCGTCGGTCCGGAGCACGCCCTGCCGCAGCGCCTTCTTCCACTTCGCCCGATCGGAGAGGAGCGAGGAGAGCGGCGAGTGCTCCCCCGGAACGATCTGCCCGGCACGAGGATGCAGGAAGAGCCACAGGGCCCTCCCATCCGCGAAGGCGAGCGCCGCTGTCCAGGCGCTGCCGTGCAGGCCCAGCGCCGCGAGCGGTTCGCCCGCATATCTCGCCTCGAGCTCTCCGGCGAGAGCCGCGGTCAACAGGGGATCATACCGTACCGACATCTCTATCCGCGCTTACGTTGGAGCACGATCACCGAATCCGTATATTCTACGGTGAATTGTGGGTTTCCACCCGGATAGCGCCGGCGTGCCGGTGCCCAGGCGACTCCAACCTCACGGAGAACCCGGTGAGCGACTCCAGCGGATCCAACGCCTTCAGCAGCTCCAGCGGCTCCAGCGGCTCCGGGCGAAAGCGGGTCACCACCAGCGACTTGATCGCCATGAAGGGGCGGGGCGAGAAGATTGCCATGCTCACCTGCTACGATTACCTGTTCGCCGGTATCCTGACGCAGACGGCCGTCGACGCCGTGCTCGTCGGCGATTCACTCGGACAGGTAGTGCTTGGTCACGACTCGACTCTGCCGGTGACCGTCGACGACATGATCCATCATGCCTGCGCGGTGCGTCGCGGCCTGCAGGGGCCTCTGCTGGTCGTGGACATGCCCTTCCTCAGCTATCAGGTGAGCGACGAGGATGCGCTCAGAAACGCCGGAAGGGTGATGAGGGAGACGGGCGCGGAGGCGGTGAAGCTGGAGGGTGCCGCCGAGGCCACGCTGGGTCGGATCCGCCTTATGGTCAGCGCCGGAATCCCTGTGATGGGTCACCTCGGTCTCACGCCTCAATCCGTCCACGAGCTCGGCGGCTACTCGGTTCGCGGGCGCGAGAGTGAGGAGGCCGATCGCCTCCGGCACGACGCCCGCGCCCTCGAGGAGGCGGGTTGCTTCAGCATCGTCCTGGAGCTGATGCCCACGGCGCTCGCCGGAGAGATAAGCCGCTCGATCCGGATTCCGACCATAGGTATCGGCGCCGGTGCGGAGTGTGACGGCCAGGTTCTCGTCCTGCCGGACATGCTCGGCCTGAACCCGTCTTTCAACCCGACTTTTCTTCGCCGGTTCGCGGAGCTCGGGGAGGCTGCTCACCTCGGCGTCAATGAGTACGTGAGTGCGGTGAAGTCGAGCGAGTACCCCGCAGACTCCGAGAGCTACGAGGCGTGAGCGGCGCCCTGCAGACAGTCCACACCGTCTCCGAGATGCGCCGGGTGCGCGAGGCGGCGACAGCCACCCGCCGAACCATCGGCTTCGTCCCCACAATGGGGTATCTGCACGAGGGCCACCTGAGCCTTGTCGACGTGGCCAGGCGCCACGCCGATCTCGTGACGCTGTCCATCTACGTGAACCCGGCTCAATTCGCCGCCGGAGAAGACCTGAAGGCGTATCCTAGAGATCTGGCGCGGGACCTGGACCTGGCTCGCCGTCGCGGCGTTGACCTCGCGTTCGTGCCGTCGGACGAGGACGTCTACCCGGAGCCGCAAACGATCTGGGTGGAGCCCCCGGACGATGTGGGGCGCCGGTTGTGTGGGGCGCGCCGACCCACGCATTTTCGAGGCGTCCTCACGGTCGTGGCGAAGCTTTTCGGCATTGTGCAGCCCGATGTGGCCGTGTTCGGACGCAAGGACTATCAACAGGCGATGTTGATACGGCGGATGGTACGGGAACTCGACCTGCCCGTACGCATAGAATTGGCGCCGATCGTGCGGGAAGCCGGAGGACTGGCGATGAGCTCCCGCAACGCGTACCTGACGGCCGACCAACGGCCGACGGCGCTCGGACTTTCCGGGGCGCTGAGGGCGGTCCGCGAAGCGTTCGAGCGGGGCGAGCGCTCCGCGGAGGTGCTTCGGCAGCTGGCTCGTGGCCTCATGGAGGAAGCCGGGGTCCGAGTGGACTACGCCGAGGTCGTGGAGGCAAACGACCTGTCGCCCGTCGTCGAGGCCCAGCCGGCTTCGGTATGCGCGGTGGCTGGATACGTGGGAACGACAAGACTGATCGACAACGCGTTGTTGGCTGGCTCGTCCTCCCTGGATGACTCGGGGGCATAGATGCGCAGAACGCTGTTCAAATCGAAGATTCACCGCGCCACCCTCACGGGCGCTCACCTGGACTACGAGGGGTCCATCAGCGTCGATCGAGACCTGATGGATGCCGCGGAGCTGGTCCCGTACGAGAAGGTCCAGGTTCTGAATCTCTCCAACGGGGTCCGTCTGGAGACGTACGTGATCGAAGGGCCGCGAGGCAGCGGAGAGATCCAGCTTAACGGTCCAGCGGCACGATTGGGACATGCCGGAGACCAGGTCATCATCGTCAGCTACGCGGGGTACGAGGAAGAGGAGGTGGTGGGCCATGCACCGACGGTGGTGCACGTCGATCGACACAACCGCCTCCTTCCGGATCTCCGCTCCGGCACGGCGGTCTGAGCCCGCCGCATCCCCTCCTAGATCGAGCCGCCGGAGACGGGCGGCTTCCCGACTGGGCCCACTGCTCCCAGGCCCGCCTCGAGCACATCCACCGGGTGCGCGATCTTCTCGCCTGCTGGGGAAGCGCGCTGGGTCTCGAGCACGCCGCGATGAGTCGGTGGCTGGCCGCCGCCACGCTTCACGATGCCTTGCGGGACGCGGATCCGGCGGAGTTCGTGACCGACGCGGTCCACCCTCCGGACGTCGGGGCCCGCTGGCCCCGGCATCTCCTCCACGGGCCCGCCTGCGCCCACCGGCTTCTCGAGGAGGGAGTGAGAGACGAGGCGCTTCTGCGGGCGGTCGCGTACCATACGACCGGCCACCCGGACCTGGACGAGATGGGGGAGTACCTGTACCTGGCCGACTTTCTGGATCCGGGCCGAGATTTCATGGACGAGAAGCGAGGTTCGTTGAGAGAGCGTCTGCCCGGGGAGCGATCGGCGGTGCTCCTGGAGGTCATCGGCCTTCGCATCGGCCACCTGCTCGAGCGAAGAAGCACCATCCTCGAAGAGACGATGCATTTCTGGAATAGGGTCGCGGCGGAGGCGGAGCGAACGTGAGTCAGCGGAAGTCGACGAGTCGAAAGAAGCCCGTGAATCAGAGGAAATCGAAGTCGCGTCGACGTCGCGGTCCCCCCAAGGCGGCCTACGCGGCGGCGCTACTGATGGTCATCGTGTTGCTCGCCTCGGCCTGGTGGGGGTGGAGGCAGGCGCGTGAGAAAGTTGATCCCGCCGAGGATCCGTTCGCCCGGCAAGTCGAGCTGCCTCCCGAACCGAATCCGATCGCGCGTGTGGAGGTGCTGAACGGTGCCGGTGAGCCGGGAGCGGCACAGCAGGCGGCCGAGATCCTGCGCGGCGCTGGCTTCGACGTCGTCTACTTCGGAAACGCGACCGACTTCGACAACGCGCGGACACGGGTCATCGCCCGCGTCGGAAGCGGCGGGCGAGCGGATTCCGTGGCCGCCTGGCTGCGAGTAGACCGCCTCGAGAGCGATGTGGATCCGACGATGCACATGGACGCCACGATCGTCCTCGGCGCCGACTGGCGCC
>JBDHIM010000147.1:0-10090 GCA_039587445.1 Gemmatimonadota bacterium | reverse complement strand
GGGGCGGGGGTGCCTGGACGATTCCCAACATGAGGGGCGGCGGGCCCTACACGGTCACGGTCACGATGATCGGGTACGCCGAGTACAGGGAGACCGGCGTCTACGTGGATCTCGGCCAGGATCTGCGCCTGAACTTCGAGCTCGAGATTCAAGCCGTTGAGGTCGCTGAGCTGGCCGTCACGGTCGAGGAGAGCACACTCCTGACAGATCGAGGTCCTGCCCGCTCTCCGGAGAACGTTCAGGGACCTCGCCCGGGTCGATCCGAGAGCCGACGAGAACATGGCGTTTGGCGGGAGAAACTGGCTTTACAACAACATCTCGCTGGACGGATCCTACTTCAACAACGCGTTCGGACTAGATGATCCGGTGCCCGGCGGACAGACGGCCTCGGAGCCGATCCCGTTCACGGCGATCGAGCAGATCAGCGTCCAGATCGCCCCGTTCGACATCCGGCAGGGCGGCTTCACGGGCGCCAACGTGAACATCGTTTCCAAAAGCGGTACGAACGACTGGAAGATCGCCGCATACGGCTTCTTCCGGAACCAGGACCTGCTCGGCAACAACGTCAACGGCGAGCCGGTGGTCGCGAATCCCGATCTGAACTTCGGCCAGTACGGACTCAGCATCGGCGGGCCGATCATGAAGGACAAGCTCTTCTTCTTCGTGAACGGCGAGATCAACCGGCGGGACGATCCGGGCACCAACTTCGTGGCCAGCACGGGCGGGAGCCCCGGCTTCGGCGAATCCCGTGTCGACGCTGGCACGATGGACGCGATCTCGCAGCGGCTGTTGGATCAGTACGGCTACGAGACGGGCCCATACCAGGGCTTCGTCCACAAGACCAACAGCGATAAGCTGCTGTTCAAGCTCGACTGGAACATCAGCCAGAGCGACAACTTCGTCTTTCGCTACAACTTCCTGGATGCGGCGCGCGATCTTCCGCCTCATCCGTTCGTCCTGAGCGCCTTCGGCTCGGGTCGAGGTCCCAACTCCACGAGCCTGCCGTTTCAGAACGCCGGTTATACGATCAACAACAACCTGAACTCGTTCGCCCTGGAGCTGAACAGCCGCTCCGATGGTTGGGCCAACCGCGCCTTCGTGAGCTTCAACCGCTTCCGGGACCATCGAGACGAGCCGGGCGAGCCGTTCCCGACGTTGGAGATCGTGGAGCAGGGCGTCACGTACACGTCGGCCGGGTCAGAGACGTTCTCGGTCTCCAACATCCTCCACTCGGACGTCTTCCAGTTCACCGACAACTTCACCTTCTTCAGCGACAAGCACTCGATCACCGTCGGGACGAACTTCGAGATGTTCGACTTCTTCAACTCGTTCAACATCTTCCGGCACGGCTTTCCCGCCTGCTCGGCGCCCTTCTGCACCTGGTTCGAGTCGCTGGACGATTTCTTCACCTTCACGGCTCCGGGCCCCGATCAGATGGACCTGAACGGGCTCGTCGACAGCGGGGCGACGTGCTTTGCGGATACGGGCGAGTGTCCGCTCAAGGGCGAGGCTTTCACCTTCGGGCAGCTCTCCTTCTATGGGCAGGACGAGTTCGAGGCGTCTTCCCGCTTCAGCCTCACCTACGGGGTACGCATCGACATGCCGCTGTACTTCACCGACCCGGTGGACAACCCGTTCTCGCGTGACCTCAACGCGCTGGATCAGGATGGGAACTCGAGGTCATTCGACCAGAGCGAGCTTCCGGGCATCAAGCCCCTGTTTTCGCCGCGCGTCGGGTTCAACTGGGCCGCGACGGAGAACCGCTCCCTCCAGCTGCGTGGCGGAACGGGCGTGTTCACCGGCCGCATTCCGTTCGTGTGGGGCGGCAACAACTACTCCAATCCCGGCTTCAACCCGAACATCTGGAGCGGCGGAACGGACCCCGCTCCCGTCATCACGGGTGAGGGCTGCACGTCGGCGGGCTGCCAGACCGCAGTGCTCCAGCAAGGCTTTTACGTGAACGCGTTCGACCCCGACTTCAAGTGGCCACAGACCTGGGTCACGAACATCGCGTTCGACACGAGGCTCCCTGGAGACGTGCTCGGCACGTTCGAGATGATCTACGGAAAGGACCTGAACTCGGTCCAGGTTTACAACGCCGACGTTCCGGCCCAGTCAGGCACGAACCCGATCGATGGCCGTCCGACCTTCGGCGTCGGCCCGACCGGTGAAGGCCTGAACCCGGCGCTCGCCTTCGGAAGCTGTCTGTGCGTGATCGACAACCGGAGCGAGGGCTGGAACGTGAACTTCACGGCGCAGTTCCAGCGAGCTTTCGACTTCGGCCTCGCGTTCATGGCGGCCTATTCCTACACGGACGCGAGGAGCACGCTGAAGTCAACGGAGATCGCGGACAACCTGTGGCGGCAGCAGCCGGTGCAGGGCGATCACAAGAACCCGGCGCTCTCCCATTCCGAGTTCGGGCAGCAGCACAGGATTCTCGGAACGATCACGTATCCGGTGGAATGGTCGCGCTCCCTGGTCACCAGCTTCGGCGTCTACTTCAACATCGCCAACGGGAACAGCTTCAGAGGCGCCGGCGGCAACCGCTACTCGTTCATCTACTCCGGCGATGTGAACATGGATGGGTCGACCCTGAACGACCTGATCTATATCCCGCGAGACATGAGCGAGATCAGGTTCGATGCTTTCACCGACGCGAACGGGAACGTGGTCACCGGCAACCAGCAGTGGGCCGCGCTCGATGAATTCATCGAGCAGGATCCCTATCTCAGCCAGCACCGCGGCGAGATCTCCGAGCGCTTCGGGCTCCTGAACCCGTTCTGGTCCAACATCGACTTCAAGCTCATGCAGGACTTCATCTTCGGCAGCGAGGGATCTCAGCATAAGATCCGCCTCAACTTCGATATCCTGAACCTCGGCAACCTGCTCAGCTCGAGCTGGGGGGTGCGGCAAGTGGCCAACGCGGCAGCTACCAACCCGCTGACGCTGACCCGGTTCGACGACGACGGGACGCCGGTATTCACCTTCAACATGATCGATCACACCTTCGATCCGGATCTGAGCGAGGTGTCGCGCTGGCGCTTCCAGCTCGGCCTCCAGTACCTCTTCAACTAGAGCGCCAAGCGGGGGGTGACCCCGAGCGCGCTCGAGCCCCGGCCGTGTTCTCACGGTCGGGGCTTTTTCTCGTTCGTGCGCGCTCTCCCTCTTCGAGCCGGCGCGCCGCCGTGGCAGGGGGATTTGACCCTCGGGCGGCTCGAGGAGTAGTTCAGAGTAGCGAGGTCCTCGAAACGCCGTGCGAAAGGTTCGGTTCCGTATGCTCGTCTCCGCCGCCCTGATCCTCACCATCGTCGCCGCTGCTGCTCCGGTTTCGGCCCGGGCTCCGATCCCGGTCCCGGCCCCCGCCGTTGGCGCCGACACGGTCGTGCTCACCGAATGGCTGGTTCCGTACGAGGAGAGCCGGCCTCGCGATCCGTACGTGGCACCGGACGGGCGTGTCTGGTTCGTAGGCCAGCGGACCGACTACGTGGCCGTCTTCGATCCGACCACCGGCCAGTTCGAGCGCTTCGACCTCCCCGAGGGGGCGGGACCCCACAATCTCATCGTGGACTCCGACGGAACCGTCTGGTACGCGGGCAACCGCGCCGCGCACATCGGGAAGCTGGATCCGATGACCGGCGAGATCGAGCAGATAGAAACCCCCGACCCGCCGGCGGGGGATCCCCACACGCTGGTGTTCGCGCCCGACGGAAACATCTGGTTCACCGTTCAGGGCGGTAACGTTGTCGGGCGCCTGCAAACCACGACTGGCCAGATGCGCCTGATGCCCGTGGAGACCGGGAGCGCGCGGCCCTACGGAATCGTGACCGCCCCGAACGGGCGGCCGTGGATCGCGCTCTTCGGCACCCACAAGCTCGCGACGGTCGATACGGAGACGATGCAGCTGTCCGAGGTCGAGCTGCCGCGAGAGGATGCCAGACCGCGCCGCCTGGTCCTCACGTCCGATGGGAACGTCTGGTACGTCGATCACGCGAAAGGCTTTCTCGGTCGTTACAGTCCGACCAACGGCCAATTCAAGGAATGGGAGATGCCGAGCGGGTCGTCTTCACGCCCGTACGCCATGGCCGTGGACGACAGAGATCGCTTGTGGATGGTCGAGACCGGCGTAACCCCGAATCGCTTCGTGGGCTTCGAACCGGCCCGCGGAGAGTTCTTCGCCGCAACCGAGATCCAGAGCGGAGGTGGCAGCGTGCGTCACATGTACTACGACCAGCGCACGCAGTCCATCTGGTTCGGCACCGACACGAACTACCTCGGCCGCGCGCAACTTCCGTAGCGGCAGCGAGGATATCTCGCTCCGCGGCCGAACTTCCGTAGCGGCAGCGAGGATATCTCGCTCCGCGGCCGGCGGATGCCTGTCCTCGGAGCCTCTTCGCTGCGCTCGAGTCTCCTTGGGGCATCCGATGCCTGCTCCCGAGATCTCCTCGCCGCCCGCCGAGCAGGGGGTGTCCCGAGCCTCCGTGTGCCATAAGCCCATACCGGTCATATGCCCTCTACCTGTACAGGTGTACAAGTAGAGGAGGCTGGCCCCTACCATGGTCTCGTGCCGTAAGTCCCGCCTACAAGGCCGGCGGGGATTCCCGGAGCGAGCCTTGAGATGCCCTGAGGAGACCCCGCAGCGAAGCGAGGAGGCTCCGAAGACAAGCATCGGGAGCGAGCGCGAGGGAACCCCGGCGGCCCCCAAGGCGGGACGAGCTAGTCCTTCGGGTCGAGAATTTCCTCGATGCGGACCAGCACATCCAGCAGGTGGAGCCTCGTGTCACGGTCCACACCGCGGGAGAGAGCCGCCCGGGCCTGCCGCTGGATCGTCTCCAACTCGCCTCGGACGTAGGGCCGGATGTCCGACTGGGCGACGTTCACCGGGGTGAAGAAGGAGGCGGCGGCTTGTGAGCCCTCCGGCTGGGTGAAGTCCTCCGTCATGAGACCCGCGGCTCGGACCAGGTAGCCGCGCTGAAGGCTTCGACGATACAGGCCGATGGAGCCACCGGCCGAAAACTCGCGCCAGACGCTTTCGCGCAGATCCGCCAGCATGTCGCCCAGCCCGTAGGCCTCGCTGCCGAGTCGCGCCTCCGATTCGATGAGTCGCTGCATGCGCCCGGCCTGCATCACGAGCCCGAGCGTGCGTACCTGGAGGACCCGGAGCCGCTCGACTGCGCCGACGTTCTCGATCCGGCTCACGATCGCTTCCGGCACCAGCCACGTCGGAGGATCGAAGGCCTGCGTCCCCAGGAACTCCAACGCGCGCCGCTGCGTCTCGGCCGGCACGAACTCGTAGACGGGGCCCTCCTGATCGTAGGTCTTCCGCGTTTGGATCGCCCCGCCGATGTTCGCGGCCACGTGGTCCATATAGCGGTTCCACTGATCGACGATCTCACCGTACAGCTCCGCCAGCTCGGCGTACTCTTCGCCCTCCTCGTACGTCCACTCGAAGAGGCCATCCAGGATCCGCCGGAGGTTGGCGATGCCGTACTCGCCGGCCCGCATCGCGTCGTCGCCTACCGCTTCCCACATCGAGGTCGGATCTACCAGGCTCGGATCTCCGAAGCGGTACATCGGATCGTCCGCGTGCTCCAGGATCCAGCCGTTCAGGATCGGCTGCTCCTCGTCCGGCGTGTCGACTTCGAGGATCGGCCGGTATCCCCAGCGGATCGAGTGCTCGTCGTACGGCCCGATATTGGGCATGAAGCAGACGCCCTCGTCTTCGGGCTGGGCGACATAGTTGAAGCGGGCGTAGTCCATGATGGATGGCGCGGTGCCCATGCGGCACGTGAAGCTCGCCGACCTCAGCGAGTCTACCGGGTAGGCGGCGCTCGCCTTCATGTTGTGCGGTAGCCCGAGGGTATGCCCGACCTCGTGGGCCGCCACGAAGCGCATCAGCTGGCCCATCAGCTCGTCGTCGAACTTCACCTTCCGGGCCTCGGGGTTCGCCGCCGCCGTCTGCACGAAGAACCAATTGCGGACGAGGTTCGCCACGTTGTGGTACCAGCCGATGTCCGACTCGAGGATCTCGCCGCTGCGCGGGTCGTGTACGTGCGGCCCGAACGCGTTTTGCGTCTGTGACGGGAACCAGCGGATGACCGAGTAGCGGACATCCTCCGGACTGAACTCGGGGTCTTCTTCCGGGGTGGGGGGATCTTCGGCCCGAATGGCGTTCTTGAATCCGGCCGCCTCGAAGGCGGGCTGCCAGTCCACGATCCCCTGCTTCAGGTACGGCCTCCACTTCTCGGGCATCGCCGGATCGACGTAGTAGACGATCGGCTTGATGGGCTCGACGAGCTCCCCCCTCCGGAAAGCGGCGGTGTCACTCGGCTCCAGACGCCAGCGTGTGATGTAACGGCGGGTCACGGTCTTCTGGTCGCTCAGCCCGTAGTCCACCTGGGAGACGCGGAAGAAGCCGACCCGCTCATCCCAGAGTCGCGGCCGCATCGGCTCGTCCGGAAGCAGGATCATCGAGTGGTTCATCTCGAGGGAGACGGTCCCGGTGGAGATGTTGGTGGGCGGCTCGGCTGCCGAGTAGGTGAGTGCGACGCGGACTTCGATGTTGCGAGGGAAGCTCTTCACCCAGTTGATGAAGCTCCGGCTCTCGTCGAGTGCGCTGACCTTGAAGCGCTCGCGGAGCGGCTTGCTGAGGCCGAGCATCCTGACGTCGCTGGCGTAGAGCTTCGTCACGTCGATCACGACAGCGCTAGAATCCTCGTTGAGCGCCTCGATGTCGAACGCCTTGACGATCGGCTCGAAGGTCGCGTTGACGACCGCCTCGTAGATCGGGAGAGAGTCGGCCGCCACGAGCTCGTGGGAGGAGACCCGGAGCAGGATCCGGTCATCGTGTCGCTGCCAGCGGATCGTCTGCGTGTTGTTCTTCATGCCGCCGAAGCCGAGACGCTCCGCCGTCTTCGCGCGACGGGAGACGAGCAGCATCTCTCGCTCGAGCATCGATTCGGGGATCTCGAACAGCACCTTCTCCTCGATGCGGTGCACGACGAACATCCCCGAGTCCGAGACGGCCTCCTCCGTGACGACCTCGGCGTACGGCTTCATCTCCTCCTTCTTTTCCGGCTTCTCCTCGTCGGAAGCCGCCTGTGCGTCGGCCGGCTCGTTCGAGCGGAAACCGACCGAGCAGCCGCCGAGGATCGGGAGCACCAGGGCTGTCGCGCACACAAAGGCCCGAATGAGGCAAGGTCGCGTCGTCTTCGCAGAGAAAGCCGTCGTCATCCCGGTATCGTCGTCCTTCATCGTCTATTCGTCTATTCGTCTGCTCGCCCGGCGCCTATTCGCCCATTCGCCCGATGCCCGCCGTCTCGCTCAGGCGTCGCCTACTCGCCCAACGCGGTGGAACCGCTTCTTCTCGGATCCGCCGCAAGAGAAAACGTCCCATCCGGATCCAGGCGGACGGCGGCGACCCCGCCAAAGTACATGGAGCGGTCGAACCGTCGCTGCCGCACATCCAGTTCGTCGACGGGAAGGCCTTTCTCGTAGTCGACCCGGAGCCCGTCTTCCTCGAGCACGACGTGCAGTCTCGGGCTGTCTACCGCTTCTTGCAGCGGCAGGTCCAGACGTAGGTCGTAGAGCAGAGCGAGAAGCATGGCCGTCGGGATCCGGCTGGCTCCCGGTGAGCCGATCGAGAGCACGGCCCCGTCGTCGCGGCGGGCGATGGTGGGCGCCATGTTGGAGTGGAGGCGCGTACCGGGTGTCAGAGCGTGGTAGCCCTCCGGGCTGAGCTCGATCTCTCCCAGACAGTTGTTCATCCAGATCCCGGTGCCGCCGGGCATGGCGCCCGAGCCGTAGCCCGCCGAGATGGTCACCGAGCAGGCGAGCCCGTCGGAATCGATCGCCGACGTGTGGACGGTGGACGGGCTCTCCAGGGCAGCTCGGAGGACGCCGTGCGCCGCACCGAGCAGCTCCCGCGCCCTTACCTCGCGGTCCGAGAAGGTCTCGACGAGCTCCGACTCGTGGCGAAACACGACTTCCTGAGCACGGATCAGTCGCTTGAGCTCGCTCTGGTCCCACCCCTTCTTGGGATGGCCCTCCAGCAGGATGAGCATCGCGGCCAGCGCAGCTCCGCCCCGCGAGGGCATCGGCGTCGTGGCGATGTCCCACCCATCCACCGTCACGTGCAGGGGCGCGCGCATGACGGCCTCGTAGGCCTCCAGGTCCGCCATGGTGAGCACGCCGCCTCCCTCCGACAGCCCGTTCACCATGAGGCGGCCCACCTCTCCGCCGTACAACGCGGTCGCCCCCTCTTCCGCGATCGCCGCGATGCTGTCGGCCAGTCCTTCGACCTTCACGGGCGCGCCTCGTGGGAGAGGGTCGCCACTCGCATCGTGAAGCGTCGCGTAGCTCGGTGGGTCCCACCCGAACACCGGCCCCCCCGAGTAGATGAGGTAGTCGTAGGAGGGCTGCGAGAGGGGAAAGCCGTCGCGGGCGTACTCGTGGGCCGGGCCGAAGAGTCGCTTCCAGTCGACCTTCCCGTAACGGCTCGAGGCGACGTCGAAGGCAGCGAGCAACCCCGGCGTGCCCACCGAACCGGGCCCGACAGTCGTCGAAACCCCTCCGCCGTACTCCATCCAGATGTCGATCCGCCCGCCGCCGCGGCGCTCGGCCGGCAGGCCTCGGCCGGGCATCTCCACATGGCCGTCGATCAGGATCGGCGCTTCATCGGGCGGGCAGATCATCACGAAAGCGCCGCCGCCCAGTGATACGACGCCGGGCTCGGTGACGGCCGACACGAGCGCTCCGGCCAGCGCCGCGTCCACCGCGTTGCCCCCAATCTCCGATAGCCGAGCCCCCGCATCAGCGGCGAGCGAGCAGCTGGACGCCACGGCGATCATTGAGCGCTCACCGTCCGGCCCCGCGCCCATTCCCGCAGTGCGAGGGGCAGGATGAGCGGATCCCTCGAGCGAAGCCGGAGCTCGATGTCAGTGAGTGGGTCCGGGCGTCGTTGTTCTTGTGACATTGTGAATCTAAGTGACCACGATGGAGGCGAGCGGACAACATGCCCGCGAAACCTTTCGGAAGACGGACGCGAAACCTACCTTCCGAGGCTTTTGATCGACCAACCCTGCGTCCTGAATAGACCTGAATAGATACGGATGTTCAGCACAGTTAGAGCACGCATAATCCTGATCGCAGTGCTGCTGCTTCTCTGCGGCTGGGCCTTGCTTCCGAAAGAGGGCCCTACCGGCGAGCGGGAGTCGGCGCTCAAGCTCGGTCTGGATCTCCAGGGCGGCATGCACCTGGCCGTGGAGATCGATGATCCCGACGGTAGCCTCGATGCCGCGGCCAAGGCCGACGCGATCGACCGCACGCTGACCACGATTCGCAACCGGATCGATGAGTTCGGCGTGCGCGAACCTACGATTCAGAGGGTCGGAGACGAGAGGATCGTCGTCGAGCTGGCCGGGATCGACGATCCCGAGCGCGCCAAGTCGATCGTCGAGCGTACCGCGTTCCTCGAGTTCAAGATCGTGCGTGGCGGCGAGGAGTTCCGGCGCGCGCTGCCTCGGATGGACCGGATCATCGTTCGGGAGATCGGTGCTGAGAACCTCGAGACGGTCCCGATCCTCGAGGCCGAGACTCCCACCGGCCTGCCAGAGCTCCTCCAGGGTGCCGATTCGGCCGCCGCCGAACCGGCCGCTGCGGACGCCGCGGCTGCTGATGCCGCGGAGGACACGGTCACCTCCGGAACCGAGCCCGACACCGCTGCCGCCGGAGCGGGGGACACGGCCACCTCCGGAACCGGGCCTGACACTGCGACCGGCGGGGCGGGAGAGCAGGAGCTTCGTCCTCTCACGGCGCTGCTTCTCGAGAGCGGCCAGGTCGGCCAGTTCCTCGTGCGCGAACAGGACATCCCGACGGCGGAGCGCTATCTGGCGCTCGAGGCCGTGACGGAGGCCATTCCTCGCGGCGCCGAGCTCAAGTGGGGTGTCGAACCGATCGCCGGCGGAGCCGATTCCTACCGCACACTCTTCGTCCTCGAGGACGAGCCTCTCCTGACCGGTGAGGACCTGGCCGACGCCGGACCGGCGGCACGGGATCCAACGTTCAACCAGCCCTACGTGCCTTTCGAGACCAC
>JBDHIM010000146.1:0-5799 GCA_039587445.1 Gemmatimonadota bacterium | reverse complement strand
TCCGAGCCATGGTCGCATGGTTAACCTCCGATCGGGCACGGTACTCGAGTGTGCCCGTACATGAGAACGACCCACGTCAGCGTCTCGGTTGTTGCGACTGACGCGGCCTGTCAGCGCCGATCCAGGATCGCGGGAAGCACGTAACGCTCCACCATTTCGAATGGCTGGTTCGCGTCGCTGTTGTCGTTGCCTCCCGTGAATACGGCGACGAGATCGAGCTCGTCGAACAGGAAGATGTACTGGCCGCCCCGTCCCCAGGCGTGCACGGACTCCTGGTCGCCCCACGGGGCCGAGAAACCGCGACGCCACCAGTAGTAGCCGTAGGTCCAGGTCGGACCGTCCGTGCTCGTTTGAAGCGCCGTGGATTCCTCGATCCACTCCTCGCTGATCACGCGCTCGCCCTGCCAGAGACCGTCGTCGAGAACGAGCTGTCCGAGCTTGGCCATGTCCCGCGGTGTGATGGAGAGTCCACCCCCCAATTGCACGGTTCCGTCGGGGTATCTCCACCAATACCAGGGCTCGAAGCCCAGGCGACTGAAGAGGTGCTCATCAGCGAACTCGTGGGCCCAGACACCGGAAACCCGCCTCAGGATCTCGCCGAACATGATCGGCAGCCCGCTGTTGTACGTGAACACGGATCCCGGTTCGTGCTCCGCCCGCCGGCCCAGCACGAATTCGATCGGTTCGCCGCTCTGGTTCATCGCGACGTGATCGTTACGGGGGTCGGTGTACCAGTAGGTCCCCTCGTCCCAAGCCAGGCCCGCCGTCATGGACAGCACGTGACGCAGCAGGATTCGCCGTTTCCGCTCCTCGGCGAACGCGGGATGACCGGGAAAGAACGTGTGGAGGGGCGTGTCCAGGCTTTCGATCAGCCCCTGGTCGATCGCGATTCCGGCGAGCAGCGAAGTAACGCTCTTGGTCACCGAGTGTTGCTCGTGGCGGATCTCTCTCCGGTAGGTTTTGGGCGCGCCTGAGACGGACCGACCCGGGAAGTACTCCTCGAAGACCAGTCTCCCGTTTCTGATCAACAGGACGCCGTGGATGTTGACGTACCCGCCCTGGCGGATCCTGTCGACCATCTCCTCGAGGATGGCGACGGAGATCCCTTCATCGATGGCATCGCCGGTGACCCAGCCATCCCCGATCTCCTGCGGGACTGCGTAGACATAGGGCTCCGCAGCAGGGGCCGTTGGGCCGTCGCTGCCACAGGCAGTAAGAGAGGCCAGAGCCACTGGCAACAGGCCGATGGAACGCACCGATCGAGCACGCGTGAGCCAGCCTGGATTCTTTGGCCGTGATTCCATCATTCTTTGCCTCCCGAAATCCGATTCAATCACCGACATCTCCTCAGAATGCCCCCGCAGAAAGCCACCGTGCTGGCCAATGACGCGGTCAGTGAAAACCAAGGCCGAGTGTGAAGAGGATCGTCGTGTCCGTCCGTTCCCCGAAGAGCTGGATGACGAAATCCACGTTCGGGATGACGTAAAAGTTGCTGCCGAGCCGGAAATCATACCCGCCGCCAAATGTCATTCCGACGCCCGTATCTGCGCCGCTGGTCGCGGCGACCCCGAAGCCTCCCTTGAAGAAGAGATCGTGGCCGGGGACGCCGGTCTCCTCGTAGAAGGGATACAGCAATGCGGTGGCTGTGACGTTGGTTCGCGTGGCGCCGTTGCGGAACCACGTGATCACCTCTCCCCCAAACAGCGCTCGCTGTGTCGGAGTGCCGCCCACGCGGAGATAGGCGGCCCCGCCGCGGATGCCCTCCATCACCCCCCCACCGAGGCCTCCCGAGAACCATACGCCCCCATGGGTGTCAGGCGGCCGTTGTGCTAGCGCCTGGCCAGCGGTGAGCGCCAGCCCTGCCAGAAGCAGCATCAAGTATCTCATCTCCCCGATCCTCCCTCTCACTCAGATCCTTCATTCCGATGTCATCTGGCACGCCGCTGTGCCCGGTGTGTAGGTAGCCTCTGGCGACTACTGTACAGAAGACCCGTTTTCTGAGCGTCGTGCCCGCCGTTATCTCACAGGTAGCAGCATGAACGGACCCGTTTCCGGCAGCGGAAAGGTCGTGTTCCGAGCGCTCGGATCGACCGAGCTCGCCGGCCCGGATGGCAGAGAGTTGCTGTCGATTCTTGCCCGGCCCAAGCTCCTGGGTCTGCTCTCGTATCTGGCAACCGACAACTCGGGCCCCTTCCACCGCCGCGATACGCTCACGGGGCTCTTGTGGGCCGACACCGACCCCGAACGGTCTCGAAACGCGCTCAGACAGTCCCTCTACCATTTGAGACGTGCCGTCGGTGAGGGTGTGCTGTCAGGACGAGGGGACGACGAGGTTGGCCTTGATAACGAGCGCTTCTGGTGCGACGTGATGGCCTTCGAGGCTGCCATCGAGAGCGGCAGGCGCGAGGAGGCGCTGGAGCTCTATCGAGGTGACCTGCTGGTGGGCTTCTACGTCTCCGGCGCTCCCGAGCACGAGCGGTGGCTCGAGGGGCGACGGGCCGGTCTTCGCGAAAAAGCTGCAACCGCCGCGTGGAGCTTGGCGGAGGAGGCAGAATCCGGTGGGAACGCGGGAGCGGGAGCCGCCGGCCAATGGGCCCGGCGAGCCATCACCGTCTCTCCGCTCGACGAAGCGCTGGTGCGTCGTGTGATTGCACTGCTCGACCGCGAGGGCGACCGATCCGGTGCGGTCCAGGAATACGAAGCTTTCGCCGGCAGGCTCGAGGACGAACTGGAACTAGCGCCCGCGCCGGAAACTCAGGCGCTCGTCGAAGCCGTCCGGTCGCGGCGGGCCGTGGAGGTCAGTGAAGAAGCCTCGAGCGCGCCGGCCGAGGATCCGCCCGCAGTGAAGCCCGCCGAAGCGTCCACGGAGGATCTCTCCGTCGCTTCATCTACGCCCGTCGCACCCGGAGTTGCTGCACCAGATCGGATCCGAAGCCGTCTCAAGAATGCGCACCTGCTCCGGCTGCTGATCGGCTATCTGAGTGCGTCCTTCATCATTCTGGAAGCCACCGCTCTGTTCACGGACCAATTCGGCCTGCCCGGCTGGGTCTTCCCGGGGGCTCTCGTGTTGCTGGCGCTGGCGCTTCCCGTGCTCGTCGGGACGGCGCTGGTGCAGAGCGCCCCCAACACTGCCCACGAGGGGGACGGTGTCCGGCGTCGTCGGCGATCTTCCGAATCATCTCGTGGAGGGGATAACGTCCGCGGGTATCGACGCTGGCTTACGTGGCGCCGGGCGATAGGAGGCGTGGTCGTCGCCCTCGGCCTGTGGGGCCTTCTGGTGGGCGGATACATGGCGATGCGAATGCTCGGCATCGGCCCCGCCTCCAATCTCATCGCGAGCGGTCGTCTGGATGAGCGGGAGCGCGTTGTCCTCGCGGACTTCGCGAACAACTCGCCGGATTCGCTTCTTGGCGGGGCCGTGACGGAGGCGCTTCGGGTCGACCTCGCGCAGTCGCCGACGATCAGGCTGGTAGCACCAGATCAGGTTCGCGAGGCCATCGTTCGGATGCGTCGCAGTCAGCCAGGGCCGCTCGACCTCCGGTTGGCCCGGGAGGTTGCCGTTCGGGAAGGTCTGAAGGCCGTGATCGCCGGAGAGATCAACTCCGTCGGTCCCGCCTATGTCCTTTCGATAAAACTGATCTCGACGGAATCGGGAGAGGAGCTGGCAGCCTATCGGGAGACGGCGGATGATCGAGCCGCGATCATCGGGGCCGTAGACCGCCTATCGAAACGCCTTCGCGCTAAGATCGGAGAATCTCTCGCGAGCGTGCGGCAGAGCCCGCCGCTCCCCAGCGTCACGACTTCGTCGCTCGAGGCCTTGGAGCTGTACGCTCGTGGACTCGAGCTTTCCTACCGAGGCGATTCGGATGCTGCCAGCCGACTCCTAGAGCGAGCCGTGAGGACGGATACCACCTTCGCGGCTGCCTACCGAGCGCTGGCCGTTCACTATCTGAACGAGGGCGTGCCGGCCGCCTCTCAGGCCAACGCGGATCTCGCATACCGGTTCAGCTCGCGCCTCCCGGAGGTGGAGCGTTATCGAACGGCTGCCGCGTACAACGCCAGGCGGGGCCGCCTCGATTCCGCCGCACACTATTATCTGCTGCTTCTGGACGGTTCCGCTGACTCGGTGGCGGCAGCGAACAACCTGGGCGATGTGTATGAGCGCATGGGCCGCTATGAGGAAGCCCTCGAGCTCTATCGCCGGATCGCCCGCGTCGTCCCACCTGTCGCGGTTCGCTACTTGAACCTCGCGAGTGCTGCCAGGACGCTGGGCCAACACGAATTGGCGGACTCGGCGCACGCCGTGATGACCGAGCGGTTTGCCGAGAGCTTCTACACGACCTTCACTGATGTGGCCAACGCATGGTACGCAGGTGACTTGTCACAGGTGGAGGAGTTGGCTTCAGCGCAGGCTGAATTGCCCTACGTCTTGGCGCACGCGAATGCCGCACGTTGGCGTGCGGCTCTCGCGTCCCTGAGCGGGCAGATCTACCGGGGCATGGCGCTGGCCGACACCGCGGCAAGTCTGTACGTGGAGGGTGGACGCCCCTATTGGGCGTACCATTCCCTGCTTTCTCTGGAGCAGATGTCGTCGGCCGCGTCCAGGCCGGCGACCGCGCTGCCGTACCTCGATGAGCATGCCAACTTGATCGAGGCGGGCGCCGCCGTGGAAGACGCGCCTCGCTTCAGGTATCAGAAGCTCGGAATGTTCGCGAACGGCTTCGCGTTGGCGGGCGACCGCGCAGAGGCCAGACGATTGCTGGCCACCATGGACTCGCTCGTGGAGTCCAGCGGTATCCAGCCGAGCGGGATCGGGGAACACGTCCGGGCGGTGATCGCACTCGAGGAGGGGAATCCGGAGGAGGCGATCGAGCGACTCGGGCGCGCTCGAGCCGCCCAGTACGGGCTGCTGCACAACTATTCTCGCCTACTGCTGGCGGATGCGTACGCCGCGCTGGGCCGGCTCAACGAGGCTGCGGCCCACTACGATTCGGTCAGCAGCACGTACCGCCTCAACTTCGACGACATCTGGCTCTACGGTGTCCTCCGTCCGGTCGCACATGAGCGAGCTGGAGCGACGTTCATGGCGTTGGGCGATACCACGGCCGCGCTCAGACACCTCGGTGCCTTCGTCGAGCTATGGAGAGATGCCGATGCCGAGTTGCAGCCCAGGGTCGACGCGGCGCAGCAGACGATACAAGAGATCTTCGCTAAGGGTGGCTAGGGGAGCGGCTCGCTCTCCCTCTCCGCGGCCGAGACCTGGGGATCTCCGGGGCACCGGACCGCGAAGGATGTCTCGAGGGTTCCACCCTGCTCGGTCAGGATCACGCGGGGATTGTCGCCGATAACCTCGCACTCCTCGGGCACGCCGTGGAGCTCGACCGTGTGCTCGCCAGCTCCCAGCCCATCGAACCTGATCCTCTCGCTCAAGTTCGCCTGCCGTCCCCGAAATCCATCGAGCGTGACGTAGTAGCCCGAGCCAGGTTTGTCGAGCCGGGCGTTCATCCAGTGGCTTCCGTCCGACCAGAACCAGTCGCCGGCCAGCCAGCCCTGACCGGCCTTTCGAAGCACGAGCCGGCTGCTCTCGTTGCACTTCCCATGCTCATCGTGAAGTCGCTGCCGCAGCGTCAGGGAGGTGGGTCCGGCCTCGTCCAGCCAGAGAGTGTACCGGCAGGTCGTGCCAGGGCTCGCGTACACCGCGCGGCCAACGGATCCGTCGTCCGCGGGCGAATCCCACAACGCCAGCACGACCGTTAGAGAGGGTCCGGAGGATGTTTCGAGCACGCCCGCCCATGCACC
>JBDHIM010000021.1:0-30278 GCA_039587445.1 Gemmatimonadota bacterium | reverse complement strand
GTGCTGCGAGTGGAGGCCGTGGGTCCGAAGGTTGGAAGCGAGCTCCAACGCAAGGCCGCGCTGGCCATCCTCATGTCCTTCGTCTTGACCTTGATCTACCTCGCCTTCCGCTTCGAGTGGCGCTTCGGTGTGGCGGCGGTGGTCGCCACGATCCACGACATCATGATCACCTTCGGTTTCATCTCGCTGGTTGGGATCGAGATCACGCTCGGAACCGTGGCGGCCATCCTCACGATCGTCGGTTACTCGCTCAATGACACCATCGTCGTGTTCGACCGCATCCGTGAGAACCTCCGGAAGAAGCGGAAGGAGCCGTACGAGACGACGCTGAACCGGAGCATCAACGAGACGCTGCCCCGGACGGTGCTGACCAGCGGCACGACGCTCGTGACGCTGATCTCCCTCTTCCTCTTCGGCGGATCGGTGATCCGGCCGTTCGCGATGGTGCTGATCCTCGGAGTCCTGATCGGGACGTATTCGTCGATTTTCGTCGCCTCACCGGCGCTGCTCGAGATCGAAGAATACGGTCGTCGACGAGCCAAGACCCAGAGGGCGCACGCGGCTGGAGCCTGAGCTTCGCCGGGCGAGCTAGCAGCGGTTGACGCTCGCGGCGGTGGCCGATGACTGAGATCCGCCTCTTCGATTCCCATCTCCATCTCTCGGATCAGGCGTTCGAGGAAGACCGCAGCGCGGTTCTCCAGCGAGCACGTGACGCCGGCGTCGCGGAGCTCGTGACCGTTGCCAGCGATCCTGCGGACGCCCGTCGGGCGATCGATCTCGCGGCTGCCTCTCCCGGCGTGTGGGCGACGGCGGGGCTTCATCCACATGAGTCGGCCGCTTTCAGCCTTGAGCTTCTGGCTGAGCTGGAGGATCTGGCCGTCCGCCCCGAGGTAGTGGCGATCGGCGAGACGGGTCTCGATTACCACTACGACAACTCGCCGCGAGAGGAGCAGCGGCACGCCTTCCGATGTCAGCTTCAGCTGGCCGAGCGTACGGGTCTCCCTGTGGTCGTCCATTCGCGCGATGCGGACGAGGAGACGGCGGCGTTGATCTCGGAGTTCTCCGGACGCGTCCGCGGGGTCCTCCACTGCTTCACCGGGGGGCACGAGCTGCTGACGGTCGGGCTCGACGCCGGGTGGTTCGTCTCCTTCTCGGGTATCGTGACGTTCAAGAGGTACGATGGCGCGGAAGCGGTCCGCCGGGTGCCGGCCGACCGTCTGCTCATCGAGACGGACAGTCCCTACCTCTCCCCCGTCCCCCAGAGAGGGCGGAGGAACGAGCCGTCGCACCTGATCCACACCTGCAGGCGGGTGGCGGATATCCGGGGAGATGGGCTTGAGATAACAGCAGAGATCACACGTGATAACGCGATGATATTTTACAACTTAAATACATAGCTTCGGCACCGTCGATGAGCCCGCGAATCCAGATCCTCCCAGACCACGTCGCCAACCAGATTGCTGCCGGAGAGGTCGTCGAGCGGCCCGCTTCGGTCGTTAAGGAGCTTGTCGAGAACGCGCTCGACGCGGGCGCGACCCGCATCGATGTGTCGCTCCGCAACGGAGGAAAGACGGAGATCCGCGTGGCCGACGACGGCTGCGGAATGGACCGGGAGGACGCGCTTCTAGCACTGGATCGGCACGCGACGAGCAAGATCAGCCAGGCCGAGGATCTGGCGCGCATCACGTCGCTCGGCTTCCGCGGCGAGGCACTCCCGTCGATCGCGGCGGTGAGCCGGTTCTCCCTGGAGACTGCCTCGGAGGACGGGGTCGGCACCGGGGTCCGGGCGACCGGCGGGCGTGTCCAGGCCGCCGACGAGATCGCCCGCCGCAGGGGAACGACCGTCAGCATCACAGGGCTGTTCGGCAACGTGCCCGCGCGGGCCAAGTTTCTCCGAACCGCGGCGGCGGAGACTCGCGCCGCGAGCGAGGCGGTGATCCTGCTGGCTCTGTGCAACCTGCAGGTGGGATTCAGCCTGCGGTCCAACGACCGGGAGCTGCTCTCCCTCGGTCCGACCACGCTGCGCCAGCGGATCGGTCAGATCTGGGGCGAAGAGGAAGCCTCGTCGCTCATCGATCTGGATGGGCCGGACGGCGAGCACCGCGTGGCGGGGTTGATCCAGCGGCCGGACGAGGCACGGACGGGTCGCCGCCGCTTTACTTTCGCCAACGGGAGGCCGTTCGTCGACCGGAGCTTGGGGCGCATGGTCGACGAGGCCTACCGGACGACGGTCGTCCCCGGCCTCCGCCCCGATTACTTCCTTTTTCTGAACCTGCCCGCCGAGTCCATTGACGTGAACGTGCACCCGGCCAAGACGGAGATCCGCTTTCGCGATCGGGAGCGCGTCGAGCGGATGCTCGTCGAGGCCGTGCGGCGA
Organism: Gemmatimonadota bacterium; assembly: GCA_039587445.1. GTDB lineage: Bacteria > Gemmatimonadota > Gemmatimonadetes > Palauibacterales > Palauibacteraceae. The sequence goes on along the minus strand of JBDHIM010000021.1, from coordinate 27,901 downwards.
CGGCTCGCCAAGATCAGCAGCGCGCCACCTTTGGACCGCGCACCGGAGCCGGTCGAGGTAGCTCGCCCACCGGAGCCGGCCGGAGCGGCTCGAGCCGCCACCGCGGCGGGAGATGGAGCGCCCGCGCTGGTGCGCGAGGGTGCGGCCGCGGACCAGTTCGCACTCTTCCTGACAGAGGCCGGCGGGGACGACGACGAACTGTCCGAGGCCGGCGAGATCGCCCCTCTGGCGGCTCAGCTCAGGCCGGAGCTGTGGCAGCTGCACGATTCGTACATCCTCGCCGCCACCCGCAGCGGGCTGCTGATCATCGACCAGCACTCGGCGCACGAGCGGGTGCTCTACGAGGAGACGATGCGGCGCTTCCGGGAGTCGGGGGGGGAGGCCCAGAGGTTGCTCTTTCCCCTTACGCTGACGCTGTCGCCCTCCGAGTACTCCGCCGCGGAAGAGCTTGCCCAGATGCTGGGCAGAGTGGGCTTCGAGGTCGAGCCGTTCGGCGAGCGGACCGTGATCGTGCGTTCGAGTCCGAACCCTCACGAGCACTTCGATGCCGAGCGCTGCTTCAGAGATATGATCCACGAGCTCGCGGATGGCTCGCCGCTGGTCGATGCCGCCCGCAACCAGCACGAGCGGATTGCCAAGAGCCTCGCCTGCAAGGGCGCGATCAAGGCCGGGCAGTCCCTCTCGCAGGAGGAGATGGCCGATCTGTTCGATCGGCTCTTCGCCACCGAGCTTCCGGGTCACGACGTCCATGGCCGGCCCACGATCGTGCGGCTGACCCTGGAGGAGCTCGCCCGGCGCTTCGGCAGGACGTGAGCACCGGCCCGCCCGTCGGCCTGGCGATCGTGGGAGCCACGGCCACCGGGAAGACGGGGCTCGCGGTAGCAGTGGCCCGCCGCCTGAACGGCGAGATCATCGGCGTCGACAGCAGACAGGCCTACCGCGGCATGGAAGTCGGAACCGCCGCGCCGGACGCCGCCGAGCTCGAGGCCGTACCGCATCACGGGATCGGTTTCCTGGATGCCGTCCAGCCCTACAGCGCAGGCGATTTTGCGCGACGCGCCGGAGGCTGGATTCGGGAGATCACCGGGAAGGGCCGAGTCCCGATCCTCGCCGGTGGCACGGGCTTCTTTCTCCACGCCCTTACACACCCCGTGTTCGCGGAACCACCGATGGATCCCTCGCGGAGGGCCGAGCTCCGCGGCTGGCTTGGGTCCTTGGCGGTCGAGAAGGCGAGAGGTTGGTCGGAGAGGCTGGATCCCGTGTGGAGCGGCAAGCTAGCCGTGCTGGACAGGCAGCGTGCGGAGCGTGCCATCGAGGTGGCGCTGCTCTCGGGGCGTCCGCTCAGCTGGTGGCAGGAGCGCGCCGAGCCGGCGGTCGAGCCGGTTTCGCTCATGGCGTTCGGGATGGCCCTTCCGCCGGCGATCCACCGGGCACGGATCCGCGGACGCATCGAGCGCCAGTTCGAGACAGGCTGGCCTGCGGAAGTCGAGGCGCTCAGAGCCGCTGGCGTGCCTGCCGACGCCCCGGCGATGAACGCGGTCGGATACCGGGAGGTCGCCGCTTTTCTGGACGGCGACACCGGGCGCGAGCAAGTGATCGAGGCGATCGCGAGCCAGTCGTGGGGATACGCGCGCCGCCAGAGGACGATCGAGCACCTTGCGGAGCTGGTGGAGAGGGAGTGGAGAAGGCGATGAAGATCGGAATCACCTGTTACCCGACGTTCGGCGGCTCCGGGGCCGTGGCGACCGAGCTGGGGCTTCAGCTCGCGGACCGCGGTCACGAGGTTCATTTCATCTCCTACGCCCAACCGTTCCGGCTCATCCACTTCCACGAGGGCCTCTTCTTCCATGAGGTGGAGGTCAACCGTTACCCGCTCTTCGTGTATCCTCCGTACTCCCTCGCGTTGGCCGTCTCGATGCACGAGATCACGCGGGATCACGGCCTGGACCTGCTGCACGTGCATTACGCGATCCCGCACGCGACCGTGGCCTGGATCGCCCGCGAGATGCTGCGAAGCGAGGGCAGCGACGTGAAGCTGGTCACCACCCTGCATGGCACGGACATCACGCTGGTCGGGCAGGATCCGTCCTACTGGTCGATCACCAAGTTCTCGATCGAACATTCCGACGGCCTGACGGCGGTCTCCGAGTATCTGCAGCGCGAGACGTACCAGGCGTTCGAGTGCCCGGAGTGTGCGATCCGCGTCATCCCGAACTTCATCGACCCGGCCGTCTACCAGCGTGAGCGATACGAATGCCAGCGTGGCGCTCTGGCCCCGCAGGACGAGAAGATCGTGATGCACATCTCGAACTTCCGTGCGGTCAAGCGCATCGAGGACGTCGTCCGGGTCTTCGATCGGCTCGCTCGTTCGGTGCCGGCGAGGCTGATCCTCGTGGGTGATGGGCCCGAGCGGCAGGCAGCGGAGGATCTGTCGCGGGAGCTTGGTCGGGAGGACCAGGTGACCTTCCTGGGAAAGCTGGAGTCGGTGGCAGAGTTGTTGGCGTGCGCCGACCTCTTTCTGCTTCCCAGCGAAGAGGAGTCCTTCGGGCTCGTCGCTCTGGAGGCGATGGCGAGTGGCGTTCCCGTCGTCGGCAGTTCGGGCTCGGGTCTATCCGAGGTCGTGACCGACGGGCTCACCGGCCGTCTCCACCCGGTGGGCGATGTGGAGGCGATGGCCGAGAGCGCCATCGAACTGCTGAGTGACCCAGAGCGTTGGAGCCGCGTCTCGCGCGCGGCCCGCGAGTCGGCGGTCGAGAGGTTTTCCTCCGACCTCATCGTGCCCCTGTACGAGAGCTACTACGAGGAAGTATTGGCGGTTGACCGCGCCTAGCTCCACCCCGGGGGCCGGATCCGGCGCCGGTACGATCGTGAAGCTCTCATGAATCCGCTGGAAGCGGCGTTGCTCGGTCTTCTGCAGGGGCTCACCGAGTTCCTTCCCGTCTCCAGCAGCGGTCATCTAGTGCTGGGCCAGGCGCTGCTCGGCATCCACGTGCCGGGCGTGGCGTTCGAGGTGACGGTCCACGTGGCCACGCTGCTTGCCGTGCTCGTCGTCTACCGGAGCCGAATCGTCGAGCTCGTGCGAGGCCTGCTGACCGGCGATCGGGATTCGGCGGCTTATGTGGGTCTTCTTGTCGTGGCCTCGGTGCCGGCCGCGGCGGTTGGCCTGACGGCGCGCCCCTTCTTAGAGGGCACCTTCGAGCGGCCGTCTCTGGCCGCCGGCTTCCTTCTCCTCAGCGGCGTCTTCGCCTGGTCGATCGACCGGACGACGCACCGGCAGGCAGCGGCCGGCCCCGTGCGTGAGCGGCCAAACCTCCTGGGCGCGGTGGTCGTCGGGCTGGCCCAGGCGCTCGCCATTCTGCCGGGGATCTCACGCTCTGGAAGCACCGTGGCGGTGGGTGCGGGTACCGGCGTCAGTGTAGTCCGCATGGCCGAATTCTCCTTTCTCCTCTCGGTGCCCGCCATCGCGGGGGCCGCCCTGCTTCAGGCCATGGGGGGGGAGGTGGCGTGGGGGACGGTAGGGGGCACTGCTCTGATCGTCGGCTTCGTCGTTGCCACTGTCGCTGGGATCCTGGCCATCCGCCTCTTCGTTCAGATGCTTCGATCGCGACACTTCCACTGGTTCGCCTACTACTGCTGGCTGGTCGGCGGCGCCTATTTGCTGGCGGCGGCCGTGTCCCCGGGGCTCCGGTGAGGACGGGATGAGCGAGCGGCCGTCGCAATCCGAACTGGCGTTGATCGAGGCGGCTCTCGCCGAGGATATCGGCGAAGCAGACTGGACCACCCGCTGGACCATCTCCGAAGGGGCGCGGGGTTCGGCCCGGATCGTGACCCGCGCGAACGGCGTGATCGCGGGAACGAGGTTGGCGGAAGAGGTCTTTCGGCAGCTGGACCCCGAGGTCCGGCTCGAGTGGCGTCGCGTGGACGGCGAAGGGGTCGAGGCGGGTTCGGAGGTTGCCGGCCTGAGCGGGCGGCTGCATGCGATACTGACCGCCGAGCGGACCGCCCTCAACTTCCTGGGCCGTCTCTCCGGGGTCGCCACGCTTACCTCCCGGTACGTGCGGGCCGTCGAAGGGACCGGTTGCCGCGTTGTCGACACGCGAAAGACGACGCCCGGTTGGCGGCGGTTGGAGAAGGAAGCGGTCGCTGCCGGAGGCGGCCAGAACCACCGCTCGGGGCTGTACGACATGGTCCTTCTCAAGGAGAACCACCTGCGGCACGCCGGTGGGGTGGGTCAGGCGCTGGATCGAGTGAGCGGGCGCGCCCGGGCGGCCGGCCTCGAGGTCGAGGTGGAGGTGACGGACCTCGCGGAGTTGAAAGCGGTCCTGGAACGGCCGCCCAGCGCCCGCCCGGACCGGATGCTCCTGGACAACATGACGGTAGAGATGCTCCGAGAGGCCGTTCGGGCCGTCCGCAGAGTCGACCCGCCGGTCCCCTTGCTCGAGGCATCGGGAGGCGTCACCCTTGAGTCCGTACGCTCGATCGCCGAGACGGGCGTCGATCTCGTCTCGGTCGGAGCGCTCACGCACTCGGCGGCGACGCTCGATCTGTCGCTGCTCGTTACACCTTGAGCACGCATCGGCCCACACGCGGAAGGCAGGCATGAGCGCGAGGCGAATCTCCAGGTGGGCCGGTCGCACCGAAGCCGAGCTGCGCCAGAGGTGGAAGCGTCCCGACGTGCATCTCTTCGGCAAGGTCGGCTCGACCAACGACCAGGCCAGGCTGCTCGCTGAGGAGGACGCGCCGACCGGCACGATCGTGATCGGTCGGGAGCAGACGGGGGGTCGGGGCAGGGGGGGGCGCGTCTGGCACTCGCCTCCCAACTCCGGCGTCTATCTGAGCATGGTCTTTCGCCCTGGCGAGCTGGAGAATCCCGGGCTTCTTCCGGTGATGGCGGGCCTCGGAGTCGTTCGTGCCCTCGACCAAGCCTTCTCCGGCCTAGGGCCCGCCCTCAAGTGGCCGAACGACCTCTACGCGGGCGAGCGCAAATTTGGTGGCATCCTCGCGGAGGCATCCTGGTCGGAAGGGGCGCCGCGACAGGTCATCGTCGGGGTGGGCATCAACGCCAAGCCATTGCCATCCTCCGTGCCCGCGGCCGTGCGCTCCGCCGCCACCTCGCTCGAGGACGAGATCGGCATGCAGGTGGATCTGGCGGAAGTGGCGGATGCGATCGTGAATGGACTCGAGGCCTTCCTGGGCGAGCCGGCCTCGGCGTTGGATCACGGCGCCCTCGAGCTCCTGGATCACTACGACTGGCTGCGGGACCGCCGAGTCAGCGTCCTCGTCGATGGCGCCGAGTCAGCGACGACCGGCGTGGCCGTGGGGATCGCGCCGGATGGGGCGCTTCTGTTCCGTCCGGACCGCGGTGCGTTGCGCCGAATCGAGAACGCCGTCGTGGTCCCGGAGAAGGCGTCGTCCCGAAAGGCATCAGGGTAGAGCGTGATCCTGGCCATCGACGTCGGTAACACCGAGACCGTGCTGGGAGTCCTCGACGGGCTGGAGACAATCCGGTCCTGGCGGTTGGCCACGGAGCGGGGCCGGACGTCCGATGAGCTCGGACTCCTCGTCCGGGGCTTCCTCGACGACGACGGCCTTCCGGAGGCGCGCCCCGCTGGGGCGGTCGTCGCATCGGTCGTCCCGGTCCTGGACCGAGCTTGGGAGGGCGTGTGCCACTCGCTGGGCATCGAGGCCGTCTTCCTGACTGCAGCCTCGGCCGATCGCATCCCGATCCGCCTCGACGTGGACGAGCCGTTCGAGGTCGGAGCCGACCGGCTGGCCAACACGTTGGCCATCGCCGAGCGCAGCCGGAACGCCGTTGTCGTGGACGTCGGAACCGCGACGACGTTCGACTGCATAACCGCCGAAGGCGTGTTCCTGGGAGGTGTGATCGCACCGGGGCCGCTGGCGGGCATGGAGCGCCTCTCACAGGCGGCATCCAAACTCATGCAGGTGGACGTGGCACCTCCCGAGAAGGTCATAGGACGGAACACCATCGCCTGCCTCGGCTCGGGGGTCTTCTACTCTGTCGTGGACGCGATCGACGGAATCGTGAAGAGGATCCTCGCCGAGTGGAAGCCGGCAGCCCCTCTCGTCATCGGGACCGGTGGCCTGGCAGATCTTATCGCGCCGCACTGCGAGACCATCGAGCAGATCGAGCCGCACCTCACCCTGCAGGGTCTGGCGATCGCGGGCCGACACCTCCTTCCGTGAAGATCCCTCGCCGCCGAGCCCTGGAGGCGGCGGGTTGGCTCATCGGTCTGGAGGCTGCGCTGGCGCCTACGAATGCCCTGGCTCAGGAGGGCATCGCCGGTTTCGGGGCGGAGGCGAGCCGCATTCAGGCGCACTACGAGGCGAGGCTCCTGCAGACGATCGAGCCTGATTCGATCAAGCGGTGGGCGAGAGCTCTCGGAGCGCGGCCCCACGTGGCGGGCACGGCGGCGCAGGCGATCACGAGAGATTCCGTTCTCGCCTGGATGGCCCGAGCAGGCCTCGAGGTTAAGTCCGACACGCTCGTGGCCTACCTCCCGCACCCGCGGCTCGTCTCCCTGGAGAGACTCCATCCAGCCCCGCAACCGATCTCGCTCGAGGAACCCGAGCTTCCGGAAGCCGGCGAGCCCGCCCGCGACCCGTTCCGCGCGTTCAACGCCCACACCGGTTCAGGGCGGGCGGAGGGCGACGTGGTGTTCGTCAACTATGGGCTTCCGAGTGACTACGCGGTTCTGGACTCTCTCGGGGTCGACGTTGCCGGCACGATCGTCGTCGCCCGCTACGGGCGCTCCTTCCGAGGGATCAAGGTCCGCGAGGCGGAGCGACGGGGGGCTGCCGGGCTCATCCTGTACTCGGATCCGGCCGATGACGGCTATCGGGCGGGCGACGTATACCCGGGCGGCCCGATGCGGCCCGGATTCGGGGTGCAGCGTGGCAGCGTTCTAAACTCGTCCGGCGACCCCTCGACGCCGGGATGGCCGTCGCTTCCGGGAGCGAGGCGTATCCCGGAGCAGGAGATGAGCGGCATCGCGCGCATCCCCGTGTTGCCCGTCTCCTACGAGTCGGCGGCCGAGCTGCTCTCCGGCCTAGATGGTCCTTCCGCACCTCGAGGGTGGCAGGGTGCATTGCCGTTTTACTATCGCACCGGCCCGGGTCCCGTACGGGCTGGCCTCACGACGGAGACCGAGCGGGGAAGGGAGGCCTTGCACCCGATCCATAACACGATCGGCATGCTGCCCGGCTCGGAGCTGCCCGATGAGTGGGTGATTCTCGGCGCCCATCGAGACGCTTGGGGGCCTGGAGCGCTGGACAACGTGAGCGGTACCGCTGCCGTCATCGCGGCGGCCCATGCCCTTGGCGCGGCCGCTCGAGAGGGGCGGCGACCCCGCCGCACGATCGTCTTCGCCACCTGGGACGCCGAGGAATGGGGCCTCGTGGGGTCGACGGAGTGGGTCGAATTACACGCTGATCAGGTCGGCAGCGCGGCCGTGGCGTACCTCAACCAGGACTCTCCTGTCAGCGGTCCGAACTTCTACGCCTCCTCGACTCCGGAGCTCAAGCTGCTCATCCAGGGCGCCGCTGCTGCGGTGGAGAGTCCGGATGGTGGAGGTTCGGTTCTTGAGAAGTGGGCCGAGCGCTCCGGCGGCGGCGCGCAGGGCGGCCGACCGCGGGTGGGCGACCTGGGTGGTGGATCCGACCACGTGCCCTTCGTGCAGATTCTCGGGATCCCGGGAGCCGGCTTCGGCTTCGGCGGGCGCGGCGGCGTTTACCACTCGGCGTACGATGCGGCCGATTGGATGGAGCGTTTCGGGGACCCCGGATACCGTCGTCACGCGGCCGCGGCATCGATGCTGGCAATCCTGGCCGCGCGGCTGGCGAACGCGGAGCTGCTGCCCTACGACTTCCCGGGCCTGGCCGCCGATCTGGAAAAACGGATTGGAGAGGTGATAGGGGAGATGCGGCGCTCCGTGGAGGAGCAGGAGGTTGCCGCGCTGGAAGGGGCGCTGGAGGCCGTGCGCGCGAAGGTCTTCCGTCTCGGCGAGGAGGCGGGCCGCTTCGACTCAGCCGCCGCGGCAGCCCTCGAGGAGCGCATCGACGCCAGCGCCCTGGCGGAGGCGAATCATCACATCCGGAGCGCGGCGCGAGCCTTCATATCGGAGAGAGAGCTCCCGGGGCGGCCCGGGCTTCGACAGATCCTCTACGCGACCGACCCCGACAACGGATACGCGACGCTCGCCCTTCCGGGCATTCGGCTCGCGCTACGGCACGACGATCTGAGCGAGGCCGGCTGGCGGATAGAGGAGCTCGGCGAGCGCGTCGCCGCGGCGACCGATCTCATCGCGGCCGCAAGCCGGGCGCTGGAGAACCGTTCCGCCGCTGATCGCTAGCCGAGCGGAGCCGCCTCAGCTGCTCTTGAAGCGGTTCCTCATCTCCTCGGCCTTATCGGGCTTGATCAACCGCAGGATCAGATACCCGACGAGTACGATGAACGCGATCTTGATCGCCAGGGCCAGCAACGGGCCCACGATTGCGGTGACGAGCCCGAGCGCGAAAACCCCGCCCACGCCGACCGCGAACAACAAGAGAAGCGAACGAAACATCGAACCCTCCGTCGGACTCATGTCATCTTCGCCCGCCACGGTGTCGTGACGGTCGCTCGGATGACTCCATTTACGGTGTCGTCCACCTCTACGGGTCGGGGGCTGCCCAGGTTTCACTTACCGCCTCGGCTTGCCAGCCTGACAGGAGGCCTGCAGCGCTGGCATTTGCCGCCCCGCCACGTCCCTCCGGGAACGGCCGCGAGGGCCGTTCACTTGTCAAAACGGCGGATCGATTTCGGCACGACACATGCAATTGCGAAACAGGCTGGCACTCGCCACATTAGAGTGCTAACAACGCTAGAGACTCCGGAGCTTTTTGGCGCTCTAGTGCGTCGGAGCTCGGATCAGCGGGACTTCAACGGATCATTTCGAAGCTATTCACATCAGCATGCAGGAGGTCAAATGGCGACAGCGTCCAAGGTGAAGGTGCAGCCGCTTGCCGATCGCGTCGTGGTCGAGCCCCTCGAGGAGACCGAGGAGATGCGTGGCGGGCTGTACATTCCGGACACCGCGAAGGAGAAGCCTCAGCAGGGAACGGTGATCGCCGTCGGTCCGGGCAGGGTCTCGGACGAGGGCGAGCGGCTCCCGGTGGAGCTCGAGGAGGGTCAGAGGATCCTGTACGGAAAGTACTCGGGTACCGAGGTGAACATCGATGGGCACGACCTGCTCATCATCAAGGAGAGCGACGTCCTGGCGATCATCGACTGACGGTCGACCACCGATCGCCGACCATAGTCCAAGACATCCAAGACGAATTGAATACCTGAAGGGAGCATACAGCGATGGCGAAGGAACTGGAATTCGATACCGCCGCACGCCAGCGGCTGAAGGCCGGCATCGACAAGCTGTCGAGAGCCGTCAAGGTGACGCTCGGCCCGAAGGGCCGGAACGTGGTTCTCGAGAAGAAGTTCGGGAGCCCGACGATCACGAAGGACGGCGTGACGGTGGCCAAGGAAGTGGAGCTCGATGATCCGGTTGAGGATCTCGGCGCCAAGATGGTGAAGGAGGTCGCGACGAAGACTTCCGATGCCGCCGGTGACGGCACGACCACCGCCACTGTGCTCGCGCAGGCCATCTTCACCGAAGGTCTCAAGAGCGTCACGGCCGGGGTTAACCCGATGGCTCTCAAGCGGGGCATCGAGGCCTCGGTCGAGAAGGTTGTCGCGGTGCTGAAGGAGATCTCCGTCGATACCACCGGCAAGAAGGAGATCGCACAGGTGGCCACGATCTCGGCGAACGCCGATCAGGTCATCGGCGACCTGATCTCGGACGCGATGGAGAAGGTCGGCAAGGACGGCGTCATCACGGTGGAAGAGGCGAAGGGCCTCGATACCACGCTCGAGACGGTCGACGGCATGCAGTTCGACCGTGGTTACCTGTCTCCCTACTTCGTGACGGATCCGGAGAAGATGGAGGTCATCCTGGATGAGGCCATCATCCTGATCCACGACAAGAAGATCTCCTCGATGAAAGACCTCCTGCCGGTGTTGGAGAAGGTCGCTCAGATGGGCAAGCCCTTGCTCATCATCGCCGAGGATATCGAGGGCGAGGCGCTCGCGACGCTGGTCGTGAACAAGCTGCGCGGCACGCTCAAGGTCGCGGCCGTCAAGGCTCCTGGCTTCGGCGACCGGCGCAAGATGATGCTCCAGGATGTCGCGATCCTGACCGGCGGCCAGGTGATCAGCGAGGAGCTCGGCTTCAAGCTGGAGAACGCCGTCGTCAGCGACCTCGGCGAGGCGAAGAGGATCGTGATCGACAAGGACGACACGACGATCGTCGACGGTGCCGGCGAAGCGGACAAGATCCAGGGCCGGATCAGCGAGATCAAGGTCGCGATCGACAAGTCCACGTCGGATTACGACACCGAGAAGCTGCAGGAGCGGCTCGCGAAGCTGGCCGGCGGCGTTGCGGTGATCAACGTGGGTGCGGCCACCGAGACCGAGATGAAGGAAAAGAAGGCGCGGGTGGAGGATGCGCTCCACGCGACGCGCGCGGCGGTCGAGGAGGGCATCGTGCCCGGCGGCGGCGTGGCCCTTCTCTGGTGCCAGCAGGCGATCGCCGACTTCAAGACCGGCGACCACGATGAGGACATCGGCGTGAACATCGTGCGCCGCGCCCTCGAGGAGCCGATCCGGCAAATCACGCAGAACGCGGGTGCCGAGGGCTCGATCGTCGTCGAGCGCGTTCGTGAGAAGAACGAGCTCAACTGGGGCTACAACGCCGCGAGCGGCGAGTACGAGAACCTCGTGAAGGCCGGCGTCATCGACCCGACCAAGGTCACGCGCACGGCGCTGCAGAACGCCGCGTCGATCTCGGGGCTGCTGCTCACGACGGAAGCGGTCGTCGTGGACCGGCCCGAAGAGAACGCGGGCGGCGGTGGGATGCCCGGAGGCGGTATGGGCGGCGACATGGGCGGGATGTACTAGCCCGACGCTTTACGTCCTTCAAGCCGCTTCGTGCGGTGGAAAGAGCCCGGCCTGGTGGTCGGGCTCTTTCTTTTTGTGGTCGGCCGCCTGTGGGGCCGGCAAGGTCCCCTCCGACTCGCTACCGGCGCCTATCTTCGGAGCTCTCCTCGCTTCGCTGCGGGGTCTCCTCAGGGCGCCTCGATACTCGCTGTGGGGATCCTCGCCGGCCTGGGGCGGCCGTCGAACAAACGGAACAGCCCGGGACTCGGAGAGGGAATCCGCCGGAGCCTGTAGAAAGAGCCCGGCTTGCTGGCGGTGGTCCTGCCTACCAAGCTTCGCGTTCGCGGCGTTTGTTCCGATGATTGGGAGGCAAAGCTGGAAAGGTGCGGTGATGGCATTCAGTGCTTTCGGTGACAAAGATCTCCAACCTCTAGATTCAGACTTGGCCGAAACCCTAGGTGGTTCTGTAGAGCTCTGGGATGCGCTCATATCCCAGATGAAGACTCAGTTTCGACCGTTGTCGGTGGACTGGGGCTTTTCGGGCAAGGAATGGGGTTGGTCTCTTCGCCTGAGGCACAAGACGCGTACAGTACTGTACCTGACGCCGTGCAGCGGTCACTTCGTGGTCGGATTCGCCCTTGGGCAGAAGGCGGTCGACGCTGCGCACGAGAGCGACCTTCCGCAGTCCACCCTAGAGACGATTGACGGCTCACAGAAGTACGCTGAAGGACGTGCCGTGAGGTTTGAAGTCCGGACCTCAGATGATCTTCGCAGCGCCGCCAAGATCGCGACGATCAAGATGGAGTACTAACAGCGCTCCACCGCTGTAGGATGAGCGAGCCGGCGCTGTCACAGTCAGCAGCGACACCATGCGAGGCTGAGAAGGCCTCAATAGGAGACAGGCTCATGAGCCAAGCAGAACACGACCGTCGTGTGGACTACATAGAGTTTCTGACCACGGACATCGAGGAGATCAAGAGGTTCTACTCGGAGGTCTTCGGTTGGGAGTTCACTGACTACGGTCCTGATTACACGAGCTTCACCGACGGTCGCTTGGCCGGCGGCTTTGTTGCAGCGCCGGACGTGCCGGCAGGCGGTCCATTGGTCGTGCTCTATTCCACGAACCTGGCCGAGATCGAAGCCCGAGTCAGTGAGAGCGGGGGGCAGATCGTCCGGGAGGTATTCGAGTTTCCGGGTGGACGACGCTTTCACTTCACCGATCCGAGCGGAAATGAGCTGGCGGTCTGGTCAGATCGATGATTCCCGGCCCGGGCAACGGTCGTCAGCGGCACGCCAGTCGACGTCGTGACGGGTCCTAGCCATTGGATGCCAAGCAACTGTTCTTCGAGCGGTATCGAGGGTTTCAGGAGTACCCCGCGCTACTCCTCGACGGACTGAGCGAGCACCAACTTCGGCACTCCCCCCATCCTGCCCTCAGTCCGATCAGCTGGGCGTTGTGGCATATCGCGCGTTGTGAGGACGTCGGGGTCAACCGGCTCTTGACGGTCGGCAATCAGGTGCTGGAGGACGGCAACTGGTCAGCCCGCCTTCGGGTGTCGGATCGGTGCATCGGCACGGGCATGTCCAAAGCAGAGGTTGAGCGCCTCTGCGCGGAGATCGACTTGACCGAGCTGGCCGCGTACCGGTCGGCGGTGACGGACCGCACGGAATCGGTGGTCGGAGACTTGCCGTCCGCGGACCTCACGCAGCGGTTCGACGAGGAGAAGCTCCGGCAGGTGTTCGTGCATGAGGGCGCTGGAGGCCTCGCCGCGGAGGAGCTCGTCGAGGGTTACGCCGGGCACACGAGGGGGTGGTTGCTCGGACACATCGTGTTGACGCACCATTTCTACCACATCGGCCAGGCGTTCGGAATCCGTGCCATGTACGGGGCGGCGAATCCCTGGTAGCTGTGGCGTGACGACCCTTTGGCTCCTGCTCGGTCTCATCCTCGGCGGTGCGTTCCTCGCCTTCGCGCGAGCGCAGCGTGGCGCCGAGCGACGAGTGCTCGCGCTCGGCCTATTAGTAGCTGCCGCGATCTACGTCGGGTTCGCGCTCATCGGAGCCGGACCGGTTTGGCTGCTGGTGGAAGCGCTCGGTGTGGCAGCCTACGGCGTCGTGGCATGGCTGGGACTTCGGCGCTCTCCGTTCTGGCTTGCGGTGGGGTGGGCGCTACACCCAGCGTGGGATGTATGCCTTCACCTCGTCGGAGCAGGTGCAGCATTCGCACCGGAGTGGTATGCCATCGCGTGCATCAGCTTCGACCTGCTCGTAGCAGCCTACATAACGGCGCAATTCAAACGGATGCCCGTGATTAGATGGCTCGCGGTTCTCGTGCTGGCTGTGGGAATCGTCGGGTGTACGGGACCCGTGCCCGATGGCGGGACGCGCATGTTCCGTCTGGACGCGCAGCGCAGCGGCGTGTACCCGCCAACATCCGAAACGGAATCGGGCATGGTCGCATGGACTTTCGCGACTGGCGGTTCGGTGCGGTCTTCCCCGGTGGTTGCCGGCGACCTGCTGCTGGTGGGAAGTGGTGACGGGTTTCTTTATGCCTTTGATAAGGAGAGTGGAGCAGAACGCTGGCGCTTCGAGGCCGGGAGTCCCGTCAACTCATCACCCGCAGTGCACGGCGATGCGGCCTACATCGGTGACCGGGGGAACCGATTCTATGCTGTGGACCTCCGAAACGGCTCCCTCCGATGGCGCGCAGAAACCGGCGCCGACGTGCCGTGGCCGTGGGGACACGAAGGGTGGGACTACTTCACGTCCTCGCCGGCGGTGGCGGGCGATCTCGTGATCGCGGGATCGGGCGACGGCAACGTCTATGCGTTCGATGCGCGGTCGGGCACCGAGCGGTGGCGGGCATCCACCGGCGGTCGAGTTCGGGCGTCGCCATCGGTTGGAGTTCGAGCGTGTACGTCGGCAGCACGGATGGGGTGTTCTACGGGCTCGATCTGGCGACGGGTGCCGTGCGCTGGACTTACGAGACGGAGGGAGTGGCCCACGACGCCGCCACTTCCGGTTTCGATCGCACGTCCATTCAGTCCACCGCCGCCGTGGACGACGCGCACGTCTTCTTCGGGTCTCGGGACGGGGGGGTCTACGCGTTGGAGCGGTCCACGGGGGCTCTCGCCTGGCGCACGGGCCATGAGACATCGTGGATCGTAGGTTCGCCCGGCTTGGCCGACCCGGGCGTGTGTGTCGGCGGATCGGACGGCCAGTTCTTCGAGTGCCTGGACCGAGAAACCGGTGAGCCGATCTGGCAGATTCCCACGGGGGCGCGAGTGTTCAGTTCGCCGGCGGTCGCGGGCGACGTGATGTTCGTGGGGAGTCACGCCGGAGCCTTGGATGCCATCGAGGTCGCCAGTGGGACCAGACGCTGGTCGTTGCCGCTGGGCGCCGAGGTGTTGTCATCTCCGGAACTCGCGGACGGCATGCTGTACGTCGGAACCGACGGCGGAGCGGTGCACGCGATCCATCTGTCGGACGCGCCGGCGCCGCTGCGATCGGTCTACTGGGACGAGGCGCGGGCGCCCTGGAATCTGTCTCCCAATCACGAGGTGGTACGCGACCACTTTGCCGCACGCGGCTACGCGGTGACCACTCGCGCTGAGTTGCTTGCGTTCATGGAAGCGCGGATCGAGGACCGCGTGCCGAGCGTGGTCGTGTTCGCCATGGACGATTTCCCTCATGAGGCCGGTGTCCCGCCAAGCGACACGATATTGGGCCGTCGCTACCTCGATGCGGGCGGCAAGGTCGTCTGGATAGGCTTCCCCCCGCTCGTGATCACGCACGATGTGGAAGGGCAGCCGGTAGCGATTGATCGGGACGCGGCAACGGTGGTGTTGGGCGTGGACTTCGCCGGGTGGCATGGGGATCGGTATCCGGTGTACCCCACCGATGCCGGCCGCCGCTGGGGACTGACTACGTGGTGGATGGGTGGGAGCGGCATCGCGGCCGATCAGGTGACCGAGGTGCTGGCCACCTCGGAGAACGGCGAGGCCGGCTCGTGGGTGAAGAGTTACGGCGGGCCGCCCGGCACGGGTTTCGTCTGGCTGTGGGGTGGGGACGGGCCGGTGGATCCCACCCATCTCCAGGAAGCGTTCCACGTGGCCGAGCTTGGGATTGGCGTGAAGCCATGAGCTGGATGGCGGTGCTTCTCCTTCTGCTCGTCATAGGCGGAACGGCTTTCTTGCGCTGGGGAGCGCGATGGGGATCGACGCCCGAAGAGCGTGCACGCCGGTTGCCGGGCGACGAGTACATCGAGGGCGGCCCGCGAGCCCGGGTGGCCATGACGCGGGCCATTTCGATCAGCGCTCCGCCGGAGCGCGTGTGGCCGTGGATCGCTCAGCTGGGGCGTGGCGCAGGCTGGTACAGCGTCGAGTGGCTCGACAACGGTCGAAGAGCCTCGGCGTGGCACATCGTCTCCTGGGTTCCCGAGCCTCGATTGGGCGATGCGACGGCCATCGGTTACCTGCGTCAGATCGATCCAGGGCGGGTTCTCGTCTGGTGGGCGGACGGCGCGCGGTTTGTGGGCTCCAGGACCCGGTTGGTGGCTTACTTCGGGCTGGAGCGTGAGGGTCGCGGTACACGCCTCATCACCCGGTGGTCAGCCGACGCGGCCGGCCCCACAGCACGTCTTGCGCTGTTGGTGTTTCGGTTTGTGGACTCGGTCATGGCGCGCCAGCAACTGCTGGGGATACGCGCCCGGGTCGAGTACTCCGAGTCAAATCACGCGACGGCGAGATACCCGGAGACCGGAGCTCGAGATCAGTACCAACTCTACGAGGTTTTGTATGCGACGGGTGAGAGCGCGGGGGTGGCGGGCAAGGAGAGCGGTGCTCGATGGCGTCGATCAGCCATGGAAGACGGCATCCTCGAGGGAGAAGCCTAGGTCCTCCTCGCCATGAATGCTTTCGTGCGAAGGACAGGCCAGAACACGTTCGCGATCGCTCTGGTAGTAGCGTTTTGCGCATGCTCGGGAGGAGACGAGACGCGGATCGTTGCTTTCGGGGATGTGCACGGCGACCTGGAAGCCACGCGCAGCGCGCTTCGCCTGGCCAGAGCCATAGACGAGGAGGACCGCTGGATCGGTGGCGAACTGATCGTCGTGCAGACGGGCGACCAGCTCGACCGAGGCAGCGATGAGCAAGCCATCCTGGACCTGTTCGAGAGGCTACGTGTCGAGGCGTCGGCCGCAGGCGGGGCTTTCCACGCCCTGCTCGGCAATCACGAGCTCATGAACGCCAAGGGCGATCTGCGCTATGTGACCGATGAGGGCTTCACCGATTTCGCCGATGCCGTCGAGTACGATCCGGATGATCCCCGGCTGGCTGAGTTCGAGCCCCACGAACGAGCTCGAATGGCAGCGCTGCTGCCCGGCGGACCTTACGCTCATCTGTTGGCGCAACGACAGGTGATCCTACGAGTCGGCGACATCTTGTTTGTTCACGGCGGCGTCCTTCCCGACCACGTGACGTACGGAATCGATCTGATCAATCGCGAAACGCAGGCGTGGCTTCGGGGGGAAGCGGATCGCCCGGGCGTGTTGCAGGGCTCGGACAGCCCACAATGGACACGACTGTATTCTGACGAGCCGGATTCTGAGGCGTGCGAAGTCCTCACGGAGGTACTGAGCGGCCTGGCCGCGGCGCGAATGGTCATGGGTCATACGGTGCAGGACGAGGGGATTTCCAGCGCCTGTGAGGGCCGCGCCTGGCACGTCGACGTGGGTATGGCAGCTCACTACGGGGGGCCGGTGGAGGTGCTGGAGATCGTCGGCGATTCGGTCCGGGTCCTGAGGGCCGACGGGTGATCGGAGCGACGCTGCGTGCGAGGGAACCTGTCGGCACGGGCCTGGTCGGACCTGAGGATACCCACGGTATCTGGCTGGGTTGGCGACCCGGTCGAGCTCCGCCTTTGGAGGATTCCGATGACGAATGAGTTTCCGGTAGAGGGTGTCGAGCTCACGCTACTGCTCGTCGTCGCCGATATCGAGCGGGCAAGAGCGTTCTACGCCGAGGTCCTGGGTGCCAAGTTGTTCAGGGAGTACGGCGGGAGTTCGGCGGTCCTCGAGTTTCAGGGCAACTGGCTTCTGCTTGTGACTGGCGGTGGCCCGACCGAGGACAAGCCCGACGTCGTGTTCGCGCCACCCGTCGATCCCAACCGCGTAAGCCACCAGCTCACCATGCGCGTGCCCGACTGTCGGGCGGCGTATGAAGTCCTGACATCTCGCGGCGCGGAGTTCCTCACGCCTCCCGTGGACCGAGGCGGCGAGATCCGTTGCTTTTTCCGGGACCCGGATGGACACCTCCTCGAGATAAGCGAGCTGACGAGCTCGTAGCAGAGCAGCCTTGGAAAGGAATCGGGATGGCCCTTGCCGAGAACAAGCAAGTAGTCCGTACCTTCTTTGATGCAGGCAACCGCGGAGACCTGGAGAGTTGCCTCCGTCTGATGGCCGATGACGTCACGTGGACCAACATCGGCTCCACAAAGTACTCGGGCACGTTCGTGGGGAAGGAAGTCCTGATCGCCAACCTTCTCGGACCACTATTCGATCAACTCAGCACCGGCATTGCCACTACGCTCCACAGCATGATCGCTGAATCGGATCTTGTCGCGGTTCAGTCGCGCGGCCGGGCGGAGACGAAGGACGGTCGCCCCTACAACAACACGTACTGTCACGTGTTCAGGATCAACGACGGTAAGATCGGCGAAGTGACGGAGTACTTTGACACGGAACTCACGACTTCCGTCTTTGGGCCGTGAGTTGCCTTATGCGCCTCGTCGCCAGACCAAGGCCTACGTGTCTTCTCCGTGGTTCGGACCCGAGGAAGGAGGTCGAGACGATGGAAACGCCGAAGCCGACGAGCCATCATCAGAAGCTCGAGATACTGGTGGGACACTGGAGGGGAACCGAGACGATGCATCCGTCGCCGTGGGATCCTCAGGGGGGTACGGCGACGGGGCGAAACGACATCCGGCTGGCGCTGAACGGGTTTGCCCTCATTACCGAGTATGAGCAGGAACGCGGCGGCGTGACCACGTTCGAGGGACACGGGGTCATGACCTACGATTCGAACGAAGCGCGCTACGTTCTCCATTGGTTCGACAGCATGGGATCGCCCCCGGAAGTCTTCACGGGCACCTTCGAAGGAGATGTCCTGACGGTCGGGCACGGCGGTCCCGGCATGCATGCCCGCCTTACCTACGATTTGACCCGGAAGGGGGTCCTGCGCTCACGGATGGACCTGTCCGAAGACGGCGCGGACTGGGCGGGGTTCTTCGAATGCGACTATGAGCGAGACTCCTAGCTCGGAGGCGTGGACCTACACCTTCGATTGGCGTACCGATGAGCATGCCGGCGTCACGAGCCTGTTGGTGCGCGAGCAGTTCGATTCCGGGGTCCGGAGGGCCATGAAGTGGGGCGTCGTCCTGGTCCTGGCTTTGGGGGCCGTCGTGGCCGTTGCGACTGCCTTATCGGGTAGCCTGGCCGAGGCGATGCCGCTTGGCTTCCTGGTGATCGCGGTTGCCGCGCTCGTGTTGGCGTTCGGGAGGCTGGCCGGTTGGATTCAAGCCTGGCAGCTGAAGCGTCACGATCCCAACGTTGCCCACCCGATCACCCATTCCCTGGATGAATCGGGCTTTCATGTCTCCACACGAACGACCGACATCGACCTCAAATGGGGGGGTCTGCAAAAGGTCCGAGAGACTCCCACGCTGTTCATGTTCTACTACAGCAGCCGATTGGCGTACTACCTGCCGAAGCGGGCGCTGCCGAACCTGGAAGAGGTCGTGGAGCTGCGGACATGGATTCGAGCGCAGCTGCCGCTCGAGGTGACCTACGTGGAGGGCTAGATGACAATCGCGGAGCATACATACAGGTAATGATCGCGGCCAAAGTGGCATCCCGGCTGAGCCTGGGCGTCGGGCTGCTCGCGCTCGGAAGTGCGGGTGCCCGTGTGCACGGCCAGGAGTGTCCCGCCGACTTGCGGGGAGCCTGGTCCGGGACGCTGGCCATCGGCGAGCTCATCGAGCTGCGGCTGGCCCTCCACGAGCGAGCGCCGGGCGACTACGCGGCCACCATCCGGTCCCGTCAGTTCGCCGAAGAGGTCCCCGTCTGGCAGGATGGCACGCGCCTGAGGTTCAAGTCGACCCGACTACCGATCGCGTTCGATGGCAAGGTGTCCGACGACGGGACCGGCGTCGACGGCTTCCTCCGGCACGGCTCGTGGACCGTTCGGGTGACGCTGTCGATGGAGGAGGGCGCGGAGACCCGCACCTGGGCGAGGGATTGGAGCCCGCTCGAAGTCGCCGGGGAGGACCTGCGCTTCGACCTGTACATCGAAGATGACGGCGCCGGCGGCACGGGTGGCTATTTCTTTTTCCGTGACCAGCGACTTCCCGGGCTCTGGGGATACGGCATGGAGTGCCGCGGCGAGCTGATCGTTGCCGGGGAGAAGAACCTGGGCCTGTGGTTCGAGGGACGGCTCGATCCGGCGCGAGAGCTCCTGGCGATGACCGCGACGGGCCCGAGCGGATCCACTCCGATCACGTTCGAGCGGATGCCGCCGGACCTCGTGCCGCCGTTGCCGGACGCCCCAGAGGCACCGCCCCGTGAGCCCGGGAGCGCGAGCTACGTGGAGCACGCGCCGGATGCCATCGACGACGGCTGGTCGACCTCGAGGCCGTCGGAGGTCGGTATGGATGCCGAGATGATCGGAAATCTGGTCCGTGCCATCGTCGACGAGGAGATGGCCCTCACGCACGCCGTATTGGTGGCGCACCGGGGCAAGCTCGTGGTGGAGGAGTATTTTTACGGATTCGAGCGTGAGACGTGGCATGACATGCGGTCGGCGTCGAAGACGTTAGCCTCGACGCTGGTCGGTCTGGCCGTGCAGGAGGGTCGTATCTCGGGTGTCCAGGCTCAGGCTCTCCCATTCTTCTCGAGGTACCAGCAGTACGCCAACTGGGATGCCCGGAAAGCGCAGATCACCGTCCGGGACCTCCTGACCATGAGCTCCGGCCTGGACGCGAACGACTCCGATCCACGGTCGGTGGCTTCCGAAGGCGTCTATCAGTCGCAGACCGAGCGACCCGATTGGATCAAGCTCGCGTTGGACGCCCCGATGATCGCCGATCCCGGCTCCCAGCCGCTGTACGGTGGGGCGAATCCGTTAATAGTCGGAGGCATTCTGGAGGAGGTCCTCGAGGAACCGGTAGAGTGGTTCGCGCACAGAACGCTTTTCAAACCTCTCGACATCGAGCACTACAAGTTCTTCCTCGATCCCACCGGCGTGGTCTACATGGGTGGCGGGCTTCACATGCGGCCCCGGGACATGGCGAAGGTCGGCCAGCTCTACCTGGACGGTGGTGTGTGGCAGGGGCGCCGAATTCTATCCGAGGAGTGGATCCAGGAATCCTGGGGTCGATACGGAAGGCTCGCTCCGCTGGATCGCAACGGGCACCAGTACGGCTATCTGTGGTGGCACCACCGGTATTCGGTGGGAGATGAGATCATCGAGACGCTGGAAGCCCGGGGCAACGGCGGCCAGTACATCTTCGTCGTCCCATCTCGGGAACTGGTCGTGGTGATCACCTCCGGCAACTTCCGTACGGGCAAGACCCGGCAGCCCGAAGAGATCATGCGCCGGTTCCTGCTGCCCGCCGTTCTCGTCTCGCCCGACTCTCGATGAGTCCTCGGCCAGCCTCGGCCGGATCGTGACCCGCGTCGGCTCGTCGAGGGGCGATCCCCTGGACGTACTCCGAGAGGTGTTCGGTTACGAGGCATTCCGGCCGGGCCAGCTCCACGTGATCGAGGCGGTGCTCGCGGGACGCGACTGCATCGCGGTAATGCCTACCGGGGCGGGGAAGTCGCTCACCTTCCAGATTCCTGCCCGACTGCGGCCGGGAACGGTCGTCGTGCTGTCTCCGCTGATCAGCCTCATGAAGGACCAGGTGGACGCGCTTCGCGAGCTCGGCTTTGCGGCGACCGCGATCAACTCATCGCTCGACCCAGCCGAGCGTGCGGATCGGCTGCGTGGTCTGGAGCGAGGCGAGTTCGAGATCGTCTACCTGGCTCCCGAGGCGCTGGGGAGCCGGATGCGCGAGCGGCTGCATGCCAGCCCGCTCTCTCTCCTCGTCGTGGACGAGGCGCACTGCATCTCGCAGTGGGGACACGATTTTCGCCCGTCGTACCGCCGGCTTCAGAGTCTCAAGAACGAGCTGTCCGGCGTGCCGGTGCTCGCTCTTACCGCAACGGCAACTCGCCGGGTGGCGGTCGACATCGTCGGCCAGCTCGGCATGCGGAAACCGGCGGGCTACAAGGGGTCCTTCTTCCGTCCCAACCTCCGTCTGCACTGCCGCAAGAAGGGCGAGGGGGACACACGCAGCGAGATCCTGGCGTTGATCCGCCGACACGCGGGTGAGAGCGGTATCGTGTATTGCCTTTCGCGCCGCTCGGTCGAGGGGATGGCGGCGTTCCTACGCCGCGAGGCAATCCGCGCGGTGCCGTACCACGCCGGCCTCTCCGATGATGAGCGGACGACCCACCAGGATGCCTTCGCCCGCGATGAGATCGATGTCGTGGTCGCGACGATCGCGTTCGGGATGGGGATCGACAAGTCGAACGTACGGTTCGTAATCCACCGCGACATGCCTGCCGACATCGAGTCATGGTATCAGGAGGTCGGACGTGCCGGCCGGGATGGGCTGCCCAGCGAGTGCTTCCTCTTCTATTCTTGGGCCGATGTGAAGGTGCGGGAGCGTTTCCTGGACGAGATCGCAGAGCGTGAGCTCCGCCGAGCCAAGAGACAGGCGGCGGTGAACCTGTTTCAGCTCGCCGAGCGTGATGTGTGCCGCCACCAGGCGCTCCTGGCGCACTTCGGTGAGGAGATCAAGCCCTGCGGTGAATCGTGCGACATCTGCACCGGCGTGGGAGTAAAGGATCTGGTAGCTCGCTCGCCGGCCGGGGTGGGGCGCGTCGTCGTCCCGGCGCTCGGCGGAACTGTCCGCAGCCGCTCGCGCACATCCGTCGCAGAGCGATCCCCCTCGGACCCCACGTTCCAGCGGCTGCGTACGCTCCGGAAGCGTCTCGCCGACGAGCGCGGCGTGCCGGCGTACATCGTATTCAGCGATCAGGCGCTGTGGGACATGATCGACCGACGGCCGACCACCCGTTCCGAGATGCTGGACGTGTCAGGCGTCGGACCCGCCAAGCTGGACCAGTATGGGGATGCGTTCCTGGAGGCGCTTCAATGCGCGGACTGAAGCGATGCTTGACGACGCTGACCCTCCGGCTAAACCCGGAGTCGGGGAAGCTCTCCGTCATCGAGGATTTCGGTGGCGGATGGATCCCGGGCGTCAACATGGATCGATCGGACTGGCCGCACGGCTCATCCGGCGCCGTCCGGCCGCACGGTGCGGTCTTCTCCGGATCATGAGCGCTCAGAGTCCGCGAGCGGCGGAGTCCGGTGCCTTGTCGGTGGGCGCCTCTGGAGGTTTCCGAGAGCATTGGCCGGTCGCCGTCTTCACGGTCGGATATCTGACGGTCGCGTTGATCGGCGCCATCCTGCGGGGCAACCAGGAGTTCTTGTTCTACATCGCCGTTATGCTGGTCTTGATCGGCGTCGTCTTGACCGTGCACCGCTCGGTGGGCCTCAGCTCGGGTGTGCTTTGGGGTCTCAGCATCTGGGGGCTGCTGCACATGGCCGGAGGCCTGCTGGTCGTGCCCGAGGGGTGGCCGGTGAGCGCCGAGAGCCGCGTGCTCTATACCCTCTGGCTGATCCCCGGCCGTCTGAAGTACGACCAGGTCGTGCACGCCTACGGTTTCGGGATGACGACGTGGGTGTGCTGGCAGGCGCTGCGGTCCGCGATCCGGCGGCGCGGCGGAAAGGCGGAGCCCAGCGTCGGTCTCATGGTCCTGTGCGCCGCGGCGGGGTTGGGGTTTGGAGCGCTGAACGAGGTCGTGGAGTTCGTGGCCACGCTCCTGATTCCGGAGACGAACGTCGGCGGCTACCGGAATACCGGCTGGGACCTGGTCTCGAATCTGATCGGTGCCACGACGGCGGCGGCGTGGATCTGGCTCTCGGAGCGGAAGCGGGCGCCGCCGCCGGACGGATAGAGTCCGGGAGAAGCGCATGTTGGAGGTGATCTACTACGTGGCATGCAGCCTCGACGGCTTCATCGCTACGGCGGACGGTGGAGTTGACTGGCTTGATCCCTATCAGAGAGGAGACGAGGACTACGGGTATGCGGAGTTCTACTCCTCCGTGGAGGCGCTCCTTCTGGGCAGCCGCACGTACGAGGTCTCGCTGCGGTTGGGCGAGTGGCCAGCTCCCGACAAGCCGAGCTGGGTCTTCACGCGCCGAGAGCTTCCCATCGCGCATCCGTCCGTGACGCTGACATCGGAAGACCCGGCGGAGGTCGTGGCGACGCTGCGGGAACGCGGCTTGAAGCGGGCGTGGCTGATGGGGGGCGGCGAGCTGGCGGCTTCCTTCCGCACGGCGGGGCTCATCACGCGCTGTATGATCTTCGTCGTTCCGATCGTCCTCGGCGGCGGCGTTCGGCTGTTTGTCGACGCGGAAAGACCGAGCTCGTTGGAGCTGGTTGGCGCGAAGCCCTATTCCAGTGGACTCGTTCAACTCGACTACGGCGTCGGATAGATTCAGATCGACCTGCCGGCGGATCGAGGTGGCACCGACGGGCCGCCGAAAACCGGACAGTGGAGAGGTGCCATGAGTGATCAGAAGAAGATGGACCACGCTCCCATAAAGCCGACGATCACCCTCGACCTCCTCAAGAAGGTGGACGTTCGGGTCGGGACGATCCGCTCGGTGGAGGATATCGCGAAGTCCCGTTCGCTTGTGCGCCTGACCGTGGGTTTCGGCGACCACGAGCGGACGATCCTCGCCGGGCTCAAGGAAGCGCGACGGGATCTCCGGGAGATCATCGGGATGCAGGCACTGTTCGTGATCAACCTGGAGCCGAAAGAAATGTTCGGGGAGACCTCCGAGGGGATGCTCTTCGACGTCGGCTACGAGGACCACCTCGAGCTCTGTCTCGCCGTCCCGGAGCGGCAGGTTCCCGACGGGGCGCGAGCCGGCTGAAGGCCGGCATTCCCGACGCATGGAGCGTCTCCTCTCAGCCCCTTTTTCGCGGGCGCCGACCTGTTAAGTTCGCACGCGTGCAGTGTCGGCGATGCGCCGGCACCAGCCTCATCCCTCCACGAACTCAGGTGAAGCGATGACAGATAAGACAGCCGATCTGGCCGGCCCCGGCATCAGCACATACGAGGAGGTCGAGAAGATCCTCCCCAACGACTACGAGCCGCTTCTCACGCCGATGGAGCGGATGGAGGCTGTCTTCGACGTGAAGGGATATATCGAGGACAACCTCTGTAAAGAGCTGAACCTCCAAATGGTGCAGGTCCCGCTGATCGTGGATCGCGACAGCGGGGTGAACGACTACCTGGACCGCGACGGCTCGCGCACCCCGGTGGAGTTCCCCGCCGGGTTGGGGCTGGAGCGACCGATCCAGGCCCAGGTCGTCCAGGCCGCCACCAAGTGGAAGCGGATGGCGCTGAGGCAGTTCGGGTGCGGCGTCGGGGAGGGGATTTGCACGGACATGAAGGCCGTTCGCAAGGACTACTTCCTCGACCACGACCACAGCTCCTACGTGGACCAGTGGGATTGGGAGCGCGTCATGACGATGGAGGATCGTAACCTCGACTTCATGAAGGATGTCGTCCGGCGCATCTGGAAGGTGATTCACGGAGCGGGGGAAGTGGCGCGTGAACGATTCCCGGCGTTGCGAGGGGACAGGTACCCGGCGATTCCGGAGGAGCTGACGTTCCTGCATGCCGAAGAGATCCTCGATCGTTATCCGGATCTGCCACGCAAGCAGCGTGAGACGCGGATCCTACAGGACGTTTCGCCGGCGGTGTTCATCATCGGCATCGGCTGGCCGCTGGAGGACGGGTACCCCCACGAGATGCGGGCGGCCGACTACGACGATTGGGTGACCGAGACAGTTCAGAAGAACGGCAAGACCATGCATGGGCTGAACGGGGATATCCTTGTGTGGAACCCGGTGACGCGGCGGCGCCACGAGCTTACCAGCATGGGCATCCGGGTGACCAAGGAGACGCTGAAGATGCAGCTGACCATGTCGGGACAGGAGGACTTCCTGGAGCTGCCCTACCATCAGGCGATCCTGAACGACGAGATCCCGCTGAGCATCGGTGGCGGCATCGGCCAGTCGCGCACCTTCATGTACCTGCTGCGCACGGCGCACCTCGGCGAGGTGAGCGTCACCGTCTGGCCGCGGCAGCTGAAGGAGATCTGCGCGGTTCGCAACATCCACGTTCTGGAGTAGGAGGCCGCCGTGAACCGAATCGGCATCGCGGGTCTCGCGGGGCTGGTCTCGACGGCATCGCTCGTCGCCTGCCAGGCCGCCGCCGACGATCCGAGCGAGAAGAGCTCTCTCGAGGAGGCCGCTCCGAGCGTCGGGCCGCCGACACTGGAGGAGCTCGAAAACACCACCTACCACGGCTTTGAGGATCCGGCGTCGGTGACTCTGACGGACGGTACGTGGAGCGGCGAGCCATACGACGAGGACAGCGCTGCGCGGCCCGAGCTCACGCTCGTACGGAGCTTCCGCATCACCGGAGATCTGGATGCCGACAACGAGGAGGAGGCGGTCACGCTCCTCAATCTGGCCCTGGGAGGCACCGGTCAGCTTCTCTACGTGGCCGTGGTCGATCGCCGGGATGGCCAACCTGTGAACGTCGCCACACAGCTCGTTGGCGATCGGGTCCAGGTTCGTGGGGTGAGGACCAGGGGAAGGCGTCTCTACATCGACGTCGTGCAGACCGGACCCGAGGACGCGGCCTGTTGTCCGGGCGAAGTCGCGACGCTGGGCTGGGAGCTGTTGCCCGAGGGAGGGTTGAGCTCCATTGCCGTGACCGAGGAGCCCGGGAGGTTGTCGCTGGAAACGATCGGCGACACCCGGTGGGTACTCCATGAGTGGAGCTGGGGCGAGCCGGCTCCCGAGGAGCCTGAGGTCATGGTCCGGTACGACGATGGACGCCTGACGGGCAGCGGCGGGTGCAACAGGTATTTCGCGGCCGCGACACCGGGCGAGATGCCGGGCGACGTGTCTTTGGGCCAGATCGGCGCGACGCGCATGGCCTGTCTCGAGCCCGAGATGGCGGTCGAGGCCCGCTTTCTCTCACAGCTGGAGGGGGTGAACAGGTACGGCTTCATGGCGGGTGGGCTGATGCTCGGCTATGAGACGGACGACGGCTCTGGGGTGATGATCTTCAAGAGACGCGGCGAGTAGTGGTTCGGGAGACACCGCATCGCGACGGCTACGCGTACGTCTGGGAGTATCTCGTGCGTCCCGAGCACGTGACGGAGTTCGAGGCGGCGTACGGCCGAAGCGGCGATTGGGTGCGGCTGTTCCGCAAGGCCGCGGGCTACCTGGGAACGGAGCTTCATAGAGATCGCGCCGATCGCTGCCGCTTCCTCACGATCGACTACTGGGAGACGTTCTCAGACTGGGAACGATTCAGGGTCGAGTTCGGCGATGAGTTCGAAGCGCTCGATCGGCGTTGCGAGAAGCTCACGGATCGTGAGCTCGAGATCGGCCGGTTCGACCCTGTTTTGTAACGAGCCCGAGCGAGCTCCCGCGGAGAGTACATGAAGCGGATGGCCTGCAGGCTCGAGCTCGTGCTGTCAGCGGTCACGCTCGTCGGCTGCGGGGCTCCCGATGCGGGAACCGGAGACGACGGGGGCGAATCACCGGCCGCCGCGGGGTCGGCGAACGATGCGCGGCAGATCCTCGAAGGTGCCAGGCGGGCGATGGGCGGCGAGGCGGTCACGAACGTACGGACCGTCGCTAGCCGGGCCGACGTGCAGAGCCCTGGAGGATCCTTCGAAACGATCCTCTACTCGGCCCGCGACGGCCGCGTGCGGATGATGCAGACGACCGGATTCCATGCCGGCCTCGGTCCCTCGGGAGACTGGATCCTGCCGTCGGCCGAGGAGGGCCGACGACCCTTGCCCGCCGAGATCCGCGAGGTCGTCATCGGTCACGAGTTGCACATGATCTTCATCGATCCCGAGAGCCGCTACGGGGATCCCGTCGCCTTGGGGCCGTCGGCCTTCATGGAGAGCACGGCTCTGCCCGTCCGGGTGAGGGGCGAAGAGGGACGAAGCGTCCTCCTATACTACGATGCGCGCGATACGCTGCCCGTCGGCATGCGCCTGGAGACCGCTGTCGGGGAGGTCGAGGTCGAGGTGGCGGATTGGCGCACGCTCGACGGTCTCCGGCTCTTCTGGTCCGCCGAGTTCCGGGACCGGTCCGGCCGTTTCGAGTACGCATACCGTGAGCTTCGGGTGAACGAAACGCCCGACGACATGTTCCTTCCGGAGGGAGGGTCGACCCAGGAGCGATGATCGAGCTCGAGAAGCGCGACGAAGCGCGACCGCTGTGTCCACACTGCGAAAACGAGCTGCGGAAGATCTGGTTTCAGCGGCTCAAGAATCCACTCGGGAAAAGGTACCTCTACTTCTGCCCGACCTGCCGCAAAGTGCTTGGCGTCAGCCACCGAAAAGGCTTTTGGATGGGCTGATGCCCTGTTTGCGAACGTGGCGGCGTTGAGCGGCGCCGGCCTCATCTCCCAGATCGATCATCTGATCGTCGCGGCGCCGGATCTCGATGAGGGCATGGCGCGAGCCGAGGAGCTTCTCGGTGTTGAAGTGGCGCCCGGGGGTCAGCACCCGGGCTTCGGCACGTGCAACGCGCTCGTCTCGCTGGGAAAGGGAAGGTACCTCGAGATCGTCGGGCCGGATCCGGACCAGCCGGAGCCGGAGGGAGCCCGCCTCTTCGGGGTCGACGAGCTGGAGGCGC